>NZ_CP118611.1:0-300000 GCF_028993555.1 Ensifer adhaerens
CACCGGTTGTTGGCGGCCTCTTCGACGTGGTTGCCTCGGCGATCGGGTCCGGCGTGACCAAGACCGGAGCGGCCTCCATTATCGCCGGCACCTGGAGTATCAATCAGGTCATCATCGATCAGCCGGATCTGAGCAATCCGATCTTCATGTTCTCCACCTTCGACCGAAAACGCTACATGGCAATCGAAGCGAGTGCGACCTCGGCCGCCAATCTCGAATGGCTGGTGCGTGAACTCTTTCCGCACGACGGCAAGGACGGTCGCTCACCCTTCGACCTGTGCTGCCAGCTGGCCGCCGAGGTCGCGCCGGCGCCGGATGATCCGCTCTATCACCCGTTCCTTTATGGCGCCCAGCAGGATGGAAACGCCCGTGCCGGCTTCTATGGCGTCGCCGGCTGGCACACCAAAGGCCATCTGGTGCGCGCCGTGCTTGAAGGTGTTGCCTTCGGTCACCGGCAGCACATCGCGACGATGCGGGCTGCCGGCGCTGATTTCGATGAGGCAGTGCTTTCGGGCGGCGGATCGCGCAGCCTGATCTGGCCGCAGATCTTTGCCGATGTTTTGAACGTACCGGTGACGGTCGCCCGCTCGCGGGAGACCGGCGCACTCGGCGCCGCGATCACCGCAGGAGCCGGCATTGGCCTCTTTGCCGACATTTCCGCGGGGGCCGCGGCGATGGTCCAACCTGACCGCCACTACCGACCGAATGCTGCGCTCAGTGCACACTATGACCGGCGTTTTGCGATCTATGGCGAGATTGCCGCCGCCATGGCGCCAATCTGGCGCCGGCTGACGACATCACAGCCATTATCGAGGGAAGCGGCGGAGTGACGTTTTAGGGGGCGGGCCTGCGACTGCAGGCCCGTTTTCGGCAGGTCGTGGCTCGTTGGGGCACCACTGGCAGGGGCAACGGCGCCGCAACCGACGCCCCGTCAGAAGCGCATGTTGATGCCGGCCTTGATGACGTGGCTGTTGATGTCCTTTTCACTCGAACCTGAGGCGGTGTTGGTGCGGACGTCCGGCGTCATGATGTAATTGTACTCGATCTTGGCCGAGAGACCGCCGGCAAAGGCCTGTTCGACGCCGGCGCCGACGAGATAGCCGCCCTTGAACCCGACGTCGTTGCGAACATCACCGCCCTTCTTGTAGTTGGTCATGGCATAGCCGGCCGTTCCGTAGACGAGCGTCTGGTCGAAGGTGAGGCCGGCTTTCGCCTTGATCGCGCCGCGCCATTTCTCCTTGAGCTTGCCGCCATTGACCTTGTGCTCGGTGTCGCCGAGGTAGGAGCCCTCGATCTCGGCACCGACTATGCCAGGGCCGGCTTGCATGTTGTAGCCGGTCTGGACGCCGAGCGCGACGCCATTGCGATCGGCGAAGGGGTTGGGGCTGCCGGTGAAGCCGAGGCCACCATGCGCGCCGACATAGGCGCCGCTCCAGCTGAAGGCCGGCGGATCCTGATAATCGGGTGCGGAGAAATCGGCCGCCTGAGACTGATGGGCGCCGAGGAAGCTTAGCAGTGTGAGACTGGGCCAGATCGAAAACTTGCTGGATTGCCGCATGATATTGCTCCGTGGATTGGATAGGGCGCCCTTCGCGGCGCTTTCGTTCTTCCATTTCGCGTCTCGTGCCGGGTAGCGCGGTCGCGAACCTTGGAAGATGCCTGTCCTTTGTCGGCTCCACGGATTGCGCCAACATTGCACAAATTAACTAAGCCGCTGATTTTACTATTAATTATATGTTAACCGCATTTTCCAGTGCCGGGCCCAGTTATGTCGCAGGCAAATTGATGCGGAAGCAGGCGCCGCCGGAGGGCTCGTCGACGACGGAGATATGGCCCTTGTGGCGACCGATGATTTCGCTCACCAGATGCAGACCGAGACCGGCCCCATGGTCGCGCGGCTGCAGGCGATGGAATGGCTCGAAAATCCGCTCACGCTCGCGTTCGGGAATGCCGGGACCTTCATCGGTGACTTCAATCACGCCGCCGCGTTCGACGCGGATGGTTATGACACCGCCGGCATGTTCGATGGCGTTGCGCACGAGGTTGGTGACGGCGCGCTCGATGGCGCCGGCATCGCCGCGCGCGAAGGCCTGGTCGACGCCCGGTGCGAAGGAAAGTTCGCAACCGGCCGAAAGCGCGAGCGGCGCGAGATCTGCGGCCACGTCGCGGCAGAGCGATACCAGGTCAAGCGAAACGAAGTCCGCGCCATCGCGATCGATCCGCTCGAGGTCGAGAAGCTGTTCGGCAAGTCCGGCGATCCGGTTGGAATCGATCAACAGGCGGTTTCTGAGCGGCCCAGCGTCCATGCTTTCCAGCCGGGTCTGCAGGATCGCGACCGGGGTCCTCAGTTCATGCGCCGCATCCAGTATGAAGCGCTGTCGCCGTTCATAACCCTCGTCCAGCCGCTGCAGTGCCCCGTTGAATGCCTCGACCAGCGGACGCACTTCGCCGGGGACCCGGTGATCGGACAACCGGGCACCACGGCGATCGACGTCGATCTTCTTGGCCTGGTCGACCATGTCGGCGAGGCCGGCAAACGCGCGCCTGACGATGATCGGGATGGCAAGGGCCGGGATCAGCACCACGATCAGCACGATCGGAAGCAGCAGCAGATTTGCCAACAGAAAGACCGCGAAGGATGCGCTCCACAGCCGGCCGCCGCCGGCGAGCACCGTAAAGGTTCCGCTTTCCGTGGTCACCGAACGCACGATCGAAGAGAGCGTGTAGGGCTCGACGCTGTCGCGCATATCGCCAAAAGCGATCCGATCCAGATGTTCGCCAATGCTGCCATAGGCGTCCGGCACGGGCCCGCTGCGGATCATCTCGCCGCGTTCGTTCCTCGCGACGAACCAGAAGTCCGGAGACTCGGCCCGCATGGCGAGTAATTGCGGCGTGTCGACCAGCGACAGTCGACCTGCGGGATCGGACCGGATCGCTCCGGCTGCGACCGAAGCGGCGTCGGCATCGAGGAACTTTCCGCCAAGATCGGCGCGGGTCAGTAATGCCATGAAGCCGGCGATGACCGCCATCAACAGCAGCACCTGAAAGGTGAGGATCTGCCAGATCAGGCGCTTCTTCAACGAGTTGACAGATGACTTGCTCATGGCGAGGGTCTCAACAGGTAGCCGACCCCGCGGATGCTGTGGATCTCCACGCCGGCACCGGTGTCGGCAAGCTTCCGGCGCAACCGCGAGACGTGCGCGTCGAGCGAGTTGGATTGGATCTCGTCATCATAGCCATAAACGGATTCTTCCAAGGTCGAACGCTGCACGGTGCGGCCCTGCCGCCGCGCCAGCGTCTCCAGTACCAGCAGTTCCGGCGGGGAAGGTCGAGCAACTGGCCGTTCACCTGCGCCTGCCTGCCGTCGAAATCGAAGACGAGTTTGCCGATACGTGCCGTCATGGGCGCAATATCCGGAGAACGGCGCATCAGGGCCCGGATGCGCGCCAGCAGTTCCTCCACCGCGAAGGGCTTGGCGAGATAGTCGTCGGCGCCCATGTCGAGGCCGCGAACCCGCTCATCGACCGCGCCGCGCGCGGTCAGAACGATCACCGGAATGCCCGATTTCAGCGCGCGGACACGCGGGATGAGCGACAGCCCGTCGCCATCGGGCAATTGCCGATCGAGGATGATGCCGTCATGTACGTGATTGGCGAGCGCCGCCAATGCATGGTCGAGCGTTGGCGCATGATCCAGGATCATGTCGTAGCGACCGAGCGCGGCGCTGAGCGCCATCGCCATTTCCAGCTCGTCCTCGACAAGGAGCAGGCGCATTGAATTCTCCGAATACGATGGATGTTGCGTAACGTCTGGGCGACCAGGATTGCAGCAACGTTGCGGCGCATGCGGCGCGGCGTGTGCCGCTTCTAGCGGGACACGCAATGGCACGGCAATGCAGCACGTCAGGCTTTACCGTATTCGGTGGCGGTGATGTCGGATTTCTATGAATGCAGCGACAAGGACAGCCAGTCCGGGGCGGCGATAGCAGGCACCGTCGCCCCGCTCAGTTCTAGGCGACAGCCATCATCTGCTGGAACGCGTCATAGGCAGCAAGCACCGTTTCCTTCTGGGCTTCATGGCCGGCGATGAAGGCATCGCCGTAAATCGTCTCGTCGGGATACTCGGTGATCAGCGTAAGCGGTGCAGTGTGGCGGTCGTCGACCGAGATCAGGCAGGGGAAGCCATTGATGATCCGGAAGCCGGTCTCGCCCGCATGGGTCTCGTAGAGCGCGATCTGCGCGTCGTTATAGGCAAGCAGCCCCTGGACGGCAGCAAGCCGCAAGGTAACGGCTTCGATCAGTTGCTCGGCGCGGCCCTCCCATTCGGCGTGGTGGCGCATGATCAGGAAGAAGCCCTTGGGCAGGGTCCACATGGCAAAGCCGCGTGGTACGTAGCCGGATAACGGACGCGTCCACTCATGCGAGGGGTAACCGTGCAGGTTGACGTGCAGCTGCGCGCCGGTCAGGCGCTCGGCTTCCTTGCGGATTTCACGCTCGTTGAGCGCGGCGCCGGTACGGTATTCGAGATCGTCGCCGAGTGCCGTGTAGCGGGCGGCGTGATGCATGTGCAGCGGGTTGTCGACGCGCAGCCGCTGGTGCACGGCATATCCATCAGGGTTTTCGAGTGGCGAGATGGTGAAATGGGTGCCCGAACGAGCGGCAAGCGCCTGGGCGGCGCGAAGGACGCCGACAATGCCCGTCGTCTCGTTCGGATGTTGGCCGCCGCTGATCATGACCGGCGCATCGGTGCCTTTGTGGTAGCGGGCCTTGACCGGCCGGCCGGCGCGCGACTGGGCCTCGAAGGGCTGGCCGTCGATCGCGGTCAGTTCGGCATGAATCTGTGCGACCGACAATGGTGCTTCGGCGGTTTCGAGCGTCTGGGCTTCGCCTTCAGCATCACGCGTCTGCAAGGGCCGCGCTTCGACAATGACCGTGGGCTTGCCGACACCGAAGACGATTTCCGGAACGATCTGGCCGGGCTTTAGTCCGCGATCGCCGAGCGGTCGGCCGGACTTCTTCTGGAAGACTTCGAGAAGCGAGAAATAGAAATCTTCATGCAGTGCTTCGCGAAGGCTCACGACCTCCTCGCCGACCGGCAAGCGGAAGTCGGTGATCGGCAGGGTCACGCGGATACTGAGTTCTTCGAAATAGGGTTCGCTGTCACCCCAGGCATGGTCGGTGATCGCCCGCATCGTTCCGGCAAAGAGCCGTTCATAGTCGGTCTCGAGATGGCATTCGCGATGCTTGTCACAACCGTCGTCGAGGCGGATCCATCCGGTCGGCGACAAAAGGGTCTCGCCGATGAAGTCGGTGTGGATGCGGTTCGGCGCAAAGACGGCGTGGCTTTCCTGGCGGCCGTCGCGGAAGGTCAGCGTGACATCGTAGGTGAAGGCTTTTGTGCTGCCGGCCTCGAAGCGGATCTCGGCGTCACCGACGAGGGCCGCAAGCGGATAGGCTTCAAGCAGGAAGCGGTTCTGCGGCGCGCCCTCATGCTGGGGATAGCGTACGACGACGCTGGTGAGCGCTGCCCGGTCTACCTCTTCGAGGAAGAAATGCAGCAGCGGCTTGTAGGCGCTGCGGAGTGTCGCCTTGACGCCGAAGCTTGCGAGCTTCTGCTCCGCCGCCTTGCGGCTGGCAGCATCGTCGAACAGCCAGGCTTCGAGCTTGGTGCCGCGGGCGGCTTCCTTGCCATAGGTGGTGAGAAGGGTGTCGAGCGTGCGCTCGAAGGCGCCTTCGAAAATCGTCGTCATCGTGAAGTTCTACCGGTTGGGTCGAGGCTGTCGCGCAGCCAGTCGCCGAGAAGGTTGAGGCCGAGAACGGTCAAGAGGATCGCAAGGCCCGGAAAGACGCTGACCCACCAGGCATTCTGCAGATAGGTGCGCCCGTCGGCCAGCATGCCGCCCCAGCTCGGGATCAGCGGATCGACGCCGAGGCCGAGGAAGGTGAGGCTGCTTTCAAGCAGGATGTTGTTGGCGACATTCAAGGTCATCAGCACGATGACGGGGCCAATCAGGTTGGGCAGCAGGTGCTGGAACAGGATCTTGTAGTCGCGCACGCCGATCGCGCGGGCCGACTGGATGAACTCGCGCTCGCGCAGCGACAGGACCGAACCGCGCACGAGCCGGGCGTACTGCACCCATTGCGAGACGATCAACAGGATGATGGTGTTGCCGAGCCCGCCGCCGACGATGGCGATGAAAGTAATGGCGAGCAGGATGAAGGGAAGGGCCAGCTGCACGTCGGCAAAGCGCATGACGAGCATGTCCCAGAAGCCGCGATAGTAGCCGGAGACGAGCCCCATGACCACGCCGACGACGACAGCGCCGGCAACCGAGGTCAGGCCGACCAGCAGCGAGATCTTGCCGCCGGCAACCACGCGGGCAAGCACGTCGCGGCCGAGCGGGTCAGTGCCGAGTGGATGCACCCAGCTGACGAAGGGCGGGGTCAGCCGCGCCATCAGGTCGATCTTGTCGACGCCACCCGGGAAGAGCACGCCGGAAAGGAGCACTGCGAGGCAGATGCCACCGGTCAGAAGCGCGCCGAGGATGAATTCGAGGTTGCGGAAGCGGGCGAAGCGGGTGTTTGCGGCCTTGGTGGTCATCGGCTCACTCCGTCCGGATGCGCGGATCGACGAGGCCGTAGGCGATGTCGACCAGAAGATTGACGAACACGATCATCAGCGAAAGCACCGTGATGACCGCCTGCAGCACGGGGTAGTCGCGTGAAGCTACGGCGTCGAAGGCGAGCGTGCCCATGCCCGGCCAGTTGAAGACGAGTTCCACGACAACGATGCCGCCGAGCAGGCCGCCGAACTGCAGGCCGAAATAGGTGATCAGCGGAATCGCGCAGTTACGCAGGGCGTGCTTGTAGAGCACCTTGCTTTCGCTGAGGCCCTTGGCGCGGGCGACCATGATGTATTGCGACTGCAACGTTTCGAGCATCGCCGTGCGCACCAGCCGCACATTCGTCGCCGTGAGGATGATGCCCATGGTGAGCGCCGGCATGATGAAGCTTGCAAAGCCGTCCATGCCGCTCGGCGGCAGCCATTTGAGGACAATCGAGAACAGCAGCACCAGCATGATCGCCAGCCAGAAGTTCGGGAAGGAAAGCCCGATCAGCGATAGGATGCGGATCGTCTGGTCCGCCCACTTGCCGCGCGCAACGGCGGCGCGGATGCCAAGCGGAATGGAAATCGCGATCGAGACGATCAGCGAGGCGAACGCAAGCAGCATGGTCGCCGGAAGGGCGGAGGCGATCAGTTGTGATACGGGCGTGCCGCCGAGGAAGGAACGGCCGAAATCGAGCGTGAACATGCCTTTGATGAACTGAGCATATTGCGCGAGGAATGGCTGGTTGAGGCCGAGCCCTTCGCGGATGCGCACGAGGTCTTCCTCGGTGACGCTGCCCGCACCTTGCGCCAGCATCAGAGCCGGGTCGCCAGTGAACCGGATGGCATAGGAGACGGTCAGTGTCACGACGAACACGACGAAGACCGCCTGCAGAAAACGTTTGATCAGAAATCCGGCCAAGTGACCCGCCCTTCAAAGAAAGTGGTCCGCCGCCCTGAAGCGGCGGCGGACCGGATTGTTTACTCGACGGTCACGTCCGTCAGCCTCAGGCGGCTGTCCGGCACCGGCGTGAAGTTCTTGACGCGCTTGCTCACGCCGAAGATGGCGTTGAGGTTGTAGAGCGGCATCTCGAGCGAGCGGTCGGCGGCGTAGTTGGCGATCTGCTTGAGGATTTCCTCGCGCTTTGCCCGATCGGTGATCGAACGCTGGGATTCCAAGAGCTTGTCGAGTTCCGCGTCCTTGTCGTAGGGGTTCCACTTCTCGCCGGAGTGGTACATCGAGTAGGCGGTGTTGTCGTAGTCGAGTGTCCAGCCGCCCCAGGACTGCTGGAACATTGCGCCGGTCTTGCCGGCCGGGATGATGTCGTTCAGGAGAACGTTGGTCTCATAGGGCTTGATCGTGGCGTTGATGCCGATCAGCTGCAGGTAGCTTGCGACCGCCTGCACGACTTCGTTGAAGGTCGCATCGTTGCCGCGAACGTCGATCTGCACGGACGCACCCGGGGCAACACCGGCTTCCTTCAGCAGCGCCTTTGCCTGTTCCGGATCGTAAGGCAGCGGCTTCATCGCCGGGTCGAAGCCGAAGGAGAGCTTGCCCTGGAAGCTGGCGATCGGGTCCGCCTGGCCGCCGAGGATCGACTGGATGATGGTGTCGCGGTCGACGCCGAGAATCAGCGCCTTGCGGACCTTGGGATCCTTGGTGATGCCGTCCCGCGTGTTGAAACGCAGCGCGTAGACAGTCGGACCGGCACTGGAGACGATCTCAAGATTGCTGTCGTCCTGGATCGTCGGGATCATGCCGATCGGAATGGTCGGCGGGATGACGAGATCGACGCGGCCGGCCTGCAGTTCGGCAACGGCGGTCGCCGGCTCCGAGATGAAGCGGTAGTTGAGGTTCGAGAGCTTCGGCGCGCCGCCCCAATGCTCAGCAAAGGCTTCAAGCTTGATGCCGACCTTCGGCTCGTAGGAAACGACCTTGAACGGGCCGGTACCAACCGGATGGGCGTTGAAGTAGTCTTCGCCCTTCTCCTTGATGTATTTCGGCGGCACGATCATCGCGCCGTAGCCGGCAAGCTTGGTGAGCAGGACCGGATCCGGGGTCTTGAGAACCAGATCCACGGTCTTCTCGTCGATGATCTCGACCTTCTCGATCACGGCATAATTGGACTTCTGCGGGCCCTTGGAACCTTCTTCGCCGAGCAGGCGGTCGAAGGTGAACTTTACCGCTTCCGCGTTGAAGGGCTCGCCATTGTGGAATTTGACGCCCTCGCGCAGCGTGAAGCGCAGGCGCTTGCCGCCGTCGAGCTCTTCCCACGCGGTGGCAAGGCCAGGCACGAGCTTGAGATCCGGGCCGCGATAGGTGAGGCCGTCATAGACGTTGGTGGCGACGGACGCCCAGTTGACGAGGAAGGTGTCGACCGGGTCCCAGCTTCCCGGATCCTGCGGCGACGACACGGTCAGCGTTCCGGCTGCAAAGGCCGGGACTGCGGTCATCAAACTACCCGCCATCGCAAGGGCGATGAAAGCGGCGTGGGTCCCCTTTTTGTTGATCATTTACTCACTCCTGTTTCGACAGCCTTCTTTGGGAAAGAAAGCGGCTCACACACCCTTGGCCACGAAATGGCCGGGTGCGATCTCTTTGCGCGGCAAAACCGCGGGTTCGTTGCCGACACGGCGGATCGGGCTCGGGATTTCTCCCTCCAGCATGGCACGCTCGCGGCCCTTGCCGGGTTCGGCGACAGGCACAGCGGAAAGCAGCCGGCGCGTATAGGGATGGGAGGGCGTTTCGAACACCTGCTGGCGGCTGCCGAACTCCATGATCTGGCCGAGATAGAGCACGGCGACCCGGTGGCTCATACGTTCGACCACGGCCATGTCATGGCTGATGAAGAGATAGGCGAGCCCTTCCTGTTCCTGCAGCTCCATGAACAGGTTGATGATCTGCGCCTGGATCGACACGTCGAGCGCCGAAAGCGCCTCGTCGGCGATGATCAGCTTCGGGCGCGAGGCAAGCGCGCGGGCGATGCAGACGCGCTGGCGCTGGCCGCCAGAGAATTCATGCGGATAGCGCTTGGCGTGCGCCGGCGTCAGGCCGACGCGCTCCAGCAACTCGTGTACGCGCTTTTCGATGTCCTTCTCGCCGAGGATCAGGCCATGGGTGCGGATCGGCTCGGCAATCGAGAAACCGACGGTCTTGCGCGGGTCGAGCGAGGCGAAGGGATCCTGGAAGATGTACTGGATTTCCTGCTTCAGCCGCTGTCGCTCGGCATAGCTCATGGCAGAGACGGGTCGGCCGCCGAAGAGGACCTCGCCAGATGTTGCGCTCTGCAGCTGCTGGATCGTGCGGCCGATCGTCGACTTGCCGGAGCCGCTTTCGCCGACGAGCGCCAGGGTTTCGCCGGGGAAGATGTCGAAGCTGACATTTTCAATGGCGTGCACCCGGTGCGTCGCCTTGCCGAAGAGGTTCTTGCGCACGTCGAAGCGGGTGACGAGATCGCGCACCGAAAGGATCGGTGCCGCATCGTAGCGGGCGGTGCGCTGGAGATGGACGTCGCCGACGCGCTTCGGTTCGCCGTCGACCATCATGGTCAGCGGCAGGCGCTTCGGGAATTCCTCACCCGCCATGCTGCCGAGTTTCGGCACGGCGGACAGCAGCGTCTGGGTATAGGGGTGCTTGGGGGCTGCGAAGATCTCGCCGACCGGGCCTTCCTCGACCTTGCGGCCCTTCCACATGACAACGACGTCATCGGCCATCTCGGCGACGACGCCCATGTCGTGGGTGATGAAGATCACCGCCATGCCGAGCTCCTGCTGAAGGTCCCGGATGATCGTCAGGATCTGCGCCTGGATGGTGACGTCGAGCGCCGTGGTCGGCTCGTCGGCAATCAGGAGCTTCGGCCGGCAGGCGAGCGCCATGGCGATCATGACGCGCTGGCGCATGCCGCCGGAAAGCTGGTGCGGATAGCGGCCGATCAACTCGGCGCTATCGGGAAGGCGGACCATGTCGAGCAGTCGGCGCGTCTCGGTGAGCGCCTCGGCCTTGGTCATCTTCTCGTGCAGCATCAGCACTTCAGCGACCTGGTCGCCGATGGTGAAGACCGGGTTCAGCGACGTCATCGGCTCCTGGAAGATCATGGCGATCTCCTTGCCGCGGATGGCACGCATGGTTTTCTGCGGCGCGGCGGTCAGGTCGATCTCGCCGTCCTTGCCGCGAAACAGGATGCGGCCTGAGGGGAACTGGCCGCCCATCATGTCCGAAAGCCGCATGATCGACAGCGATGTCACGGATTTGCCGGAACCGGATTCGCCGACGATCGCCAGCGTGCGGCCGGGCGTGACCGTGAAGCTCAGGTCTTCCACGACGGGGTTGCCGTTGAAGGCGACGGAAAGCTTCTCGACGGCGAGCAGCGGCGCAGGCGTATCGACGGTCACGCGGTCTTCCTCGTTACAATGTGGTCGCGGCGCGCGCGGACTGTTCATAGGCGCCCGACATGAAACGCAGGACGGCGGCGATTTCAGAGAGTGTCTCTTCGGAGGGGCGGGCCTTCGCGGTCGAGGAGACCAGCAGGCGTTCGCGGATCTGCGCGTAGCGCGTGCAGGCGTCCGAGCCCTTGTCGGTGATGAGGATGGTCTTTTCCTTGCCTTCCTTGCCCGTCGTCACCAGCCTCGCGGCTTCAAGCTTGCGGATCGCATAGGTCGCGACATGAGTGTCTTCGATGTCGAGCACCAGGCAGATGTCGGCAAGCTTCTTGCCGCGATCGCGGTGGCGGATCGTGTGCAGGATCAGGATTTCGATCGGAGAAAGACCGGGCACGCCGGCGGCCGCCATGCAGCGCATCATCCAGCGGTGGAACGCATGTGAGGCGAGGATCAGGCCGTACTCGACTTCCGAAAGGCCGGGCGAGCCGCCTTCGGCCAGGTGCGCAGAGGAAACGATCGGACCGATGGCCGCGACCGGCTTCAAGTGTTCGGGCAGGGCGTTTTCTGCCCATTCCCGTCCTCCAAAGCTATCCTCCGACTTCTTCGTCATTCAGCTCTTCCTCATCTTGACGATTTTATGTCATCATTTTATCGACATTTTGTCAACGAACTGCTTTGATGAATTTCCGGGCTTGCACAATGAAGCGGCTCGCGAATGAGAGGGATGGACAATGAGCGCACGCGAAACCGGCAGCTGGGACTTCTGGATCGACCGTGGCGGCACCTTCACCGATGTCATCGGCCGCGACCCGCAAGGGAACCTGCACGCCCGCAAGGTGCTCTCCGAAAATCCGGAGGCCTACCGCGACGCCGCCGTCCAGGGCATCCGCCTGCATCTCGGTCTTGCGACCGGTGCGCCAATCCCGACCGACCTTATCGGCGAAGTGCGCATGGGCACGACGGTTGCCACCAATGCGCTGCTTGAACGCAAGGGCGAGCCCTTGGCGCTGGTGACGACAAAGGGTTTCCGCGATGCGCTGAAGATCGGCTACCAGGAGCGCAAGAAGATCTTTGCGACCGAAATCATCAAGCCGGAAGCGCTCTACCAGGACATCGTCGAACTCGAAGAGCGCGTGCTGGCCGACGGAACGATCGAGAAGCCGCTCGATGAAGCAACGGCGCGCGCGGCGCTCGAAGACCTCAAGGGCAAGGGCTACAAGTCCGTCGCCATCGTTTTCATGCATGCCTACAAATACCCGGAGCACGAGGCGGCGGTTGCCCGGATCGCTCGCGAGCTCGGCTTCGAGCAGGTCTCGGTCAGCCACGAAGTCTCGCCGCTGATCAAATATGTCGGCCGCGGCGATACCACCGTCATCGACGCCTACCTGTCCCCGGTGCTGCGCCGCTACGTCGCCCAGGTTTCGGGCGAACTCGACGTCGCCCGCACCGGTGCGCGCGTCATGTTCATGATGTCCTCCGGCGGCCTGACCGCGGCTGACATGTTTCAGGGCAAGGACGCGATCCTGTCCGGGCCCGCCGGCGGCGTCGTCGGCCTTGCCAAGACCGGTGAAGCAGCCGGCTTCGACCGCGTCATCGGCTTCGACATGGGCGGTACCTCGACCGACGTCGCCCATTTCGACGGTGAATACGAGCGCGCATTCGAGACGGAAGTTGCCGGCGTGCGCGTTCGTGCGCCGATGATGCTGATCCATACGGTCGCCGCCGGCGGCGGTTCGATCCTGCATTTCGACGGCGAGCGCTTCCGCGTCGGTCCCGATTCGGCTGGCGCCAATCCCGGTCCCGCCTGCTATCGCAACGGCGGACCGCTCGCCGTCACCGACGCCAATGTCATGCTCGGCAAGCTGCAGCCGGAGTTCTTTCCGGCGCTCTTTGGCCCGAACCAGGACGAACGCCTCGACGTCGCGACCGTGCGCGACCGCTTTTCAACGATGGCCGCCCAGATCGGCGATGGCCGCAGCCCCGAGGATGTCGCCGACGGCTTCATCCGAATCGCGGTCGCCAACATGGTCGAGGCGATCAAGAAGATTTCCGTGCAGCGCGGCTATGACGTGACGCGCTATGCGCTCAGCTGCTTCGGTGGCGCCGGAGGCCAGCACGCCTGCCTCGTTGCCGATCAGCTCGGCATGAAGAGCATTCTTGTGCATCCGATGTCCGGCCTGCTCTCGGCCTATGGCATGGGTCTTGCCGATATCCGCGCCACGCGCCAGAAGGCGCTCGGCGTTCCGCTCGATGACAAGGCTCCGGTTGCACTCAGCGCACTTGGTGCCGAACTCGAGGTCGAATGCCTTGCCGAACTGGAAGCGCAAGGGATCGCCCGCAACGAGATCCGCACGCATCTGCGCGCCCATATCCGTTATGCCGGCACCGATACGGTGCTCGCCGTCGACGCGACTTTCCCGGATCACGACGATATTGCCCGCCTGCGCGCCGAGTTCGAAACCCTGCACAAGCGCCGCTTCGGTTTTGTCGCCGAGAACAAGGCGCTGGTGATCGATGCCGTCGAAGTCGAGACGGTCGGCGGCGGTGCTGCCCAGATGGAACGCGAAGGCGCAGCCGTCACGTCAGGCACGCCCGACGTTTCGCGCCGCACGCGCTTCTATTCTCAAGGGCAGTTCCACGATGCGCCGGTCGTGCTGCGCGCAGAGATCGCCCCCGGCCAACGGCTCGACGGTCCGGCGATCATCATCGAACCGAACCAGACCATCGTCGTCGAAGACGGCTGGCAGGCGGAATTGACCGCCAAGGACCATATCGTGCTTCGCCGCGTGAAGGCGCTTCGGCAGCAGAGCGCGATCGGCACCCATGCCGATCCGGTCATGCTGGAAATCTTCAACAACCTCTTCATGTCGATCGCCGAGCAGATGGGCGTGACGCTGCAGAACACCGCCTATTCGGTCAACATCAAGGAGCGGCTCGATTTCTCCTGCGCCGTCTTCGACAACAAAGGCAATCTCGTCGCCAACGCGCCGCACATGCCGGTGCATCTCGGCTCCATGGATGCCTCGGTCGCAACCGCGATCCGCGAAAACCCGGTGATCAAGCCGGGCGACGTGTTCCTGATCAACGCGCCCTATAACGGCGGTACGCATCTGCCTGACCTCACCGTCTGCACGCCGGTCTTCGACGATGCCGGCCAGGAGATCCGCTTCTGGGTCGCTAGCCGCGGTCACCATGCCGATATCGGCGGCATCTCGCCGGGCTCGATGTCGCCGCTTGCCACCAACATCGAGGAAGAAGGCGTCTATATCGACAACTTCAAGCTCATCGATGCCGGCCGCTTCTGTGAGGCGGAACTCGAAACGCTGCTCAACGGCGCGCGCTATCCGGTGCGCAACATCCTGCAGAACGTCAACGACCTGAAGGCTCAAGTTGCGGCCAACGAAAAGGGCGTTGCGGAGCTGAAGAAGATGATCGCCCAGTTCGGCGAGGACGTGGTCGAGGCCTATATGGGGCACGTCCAGGACAATGCTGCCGAGAGCGTGCGCCGCGTGCTCGACCAGTTGCCCGACGGTGAATTCTCCTACGAGATGGACCAGGGCTGCAGCATTGTGGTCAAGATCACCGTCGACCGCGACAAGCGCGAGGCAACGGTCGATTTCACCGGCACGTCGGAGCAGCGCAGCGACAACTTCAACGCCCCCGCACCCGTCACCCGCGCGGCCGTGCTTTATGTCTTCCGCGTGCTGGTCGAAGCGGAAATCCCGATGAATGCCGGCTGCCTGCGCCCGATCCACGTCGTCATCCCCGAGGGAACGATGTTGACGCCGCGCTATCCGGCAGCCGTCGTTGCCGGCAACGTCGAGGTCAGCCAGGCGGTGACCAACTGCCTGTTCGGCGCCGTCCAGAGCCAGGCGGGCGCACAAGGGACGATGAACAACCTGACCTTCGGCAACGACAATTATCAGTACTATGAGACCATCTGCTCCGGCGCGCCGGCCGGCCCGGGCTATAACGGTGCCGATGCGGTCCACACCCACATGACCAATTCGCGCCTGACCGATCCGGAAATCCTCGAAACCCGCTTCCCTGTCGTGCTCGAAGATTTCCACATTCGCGTCGGCTCCGGTGGCCGCGGCCAGTGGAACGCCGGCAACGGCACGAAGCGCACGATCCGCGCCCGTGAAAAGCTGGACTTCGCCATACTCTCCGGCCATCGCCGGATCGCGCCCTTCGGCATCAAGGGCGGCAGCCCGGGGGAACTCGGCCGCAACCTCGTTCGCCGCAACGATGGCCATACGGAGGAACTGCCGGGCTCCGCCCACACGGTACTTGAAGCCGGCGAGGCGTTCACGGTGGTGACGCCGACCGGCGGCGGCTACGGCCGGTCGTAACGTCAAGAGAAACCAATCTCCCAAGACTGCTGCGGTGGTCTGCGGGCGGGCGAGCGATCGTCCGCCCGTTTTTGTTTTCGGATATGCGTGCCTGCTTTTGCTGCACGTGCGAAAAGACGCGATCGCTTTTTTAACCCGAATTTAAATTCGAAATTACTAAGTACTTATTGGTCAGTGCGCGCCCGACCTCCTCCCTTTACGGCGCTCGCAAACATCCGGTCCTCCCCCCGCCGGTTTGGCTGACCATGTTCTCTCCCAACAGCGCGATCGCGACATCACAGGAGTCACGGCAGTGACCTTCAAGAACCTTTCGATTTTGACCAAGGTCGGCCTTGTGGTCGTGGTCATGGGCATTTCCTCAATTCTGATCGCGCTTGCCGGTGCGCGCGGTCTTTCCTCCCTCGGCGCGACAATCATCGATGTCGGTGCGCGCGAAGAGGCAGCACGCGAGGCTATGGACCTGCGCGTCGATATCATCGCCATCAGCCGCATGACCTACCAGCTGGCCGCAGCTCCGGGGAAGGCCGCCGATTTCGGCGCTGAGACTGAGAAGCGTGCCGGGGAAATGCTCGGCCGCCTGACCAAGATCGAGGCGGTTGCCGACGATGCGGAAGACAAGCTGCTCAACGACATCCGCATCACGCTCAACAGCTACTTCGACGAGATCCGGGCGATGGTCGCCGTCGCCGCCGACAAGGGCGCGACGGATGCCGGCGCTGTCAAGGCCGCACTCGACAAGGCGCTTGAAGCGCAAAAGACGGTGACGGCGACGGTCAAGACCTACAGCACCTATTCCGGCGATGCGCTTGCCGCCGCCCGCACCGAAGCGCTCAATTCGTCCTCCGTTGCTATGACCATTCTCGCAGCCGCTGCCGCCGCCTGCGTGCTCTTCGGCGTCGGCGTCAGCCTCGTCGTTGCCCGTCGCGGCATCGTCGTTCCGGTGCGCGAACTGACTTCCACCATGAGCGAACTGGCCGACGGCAAGCTCGACGGTGACAGCACGGATGTCTCGCGAAAGGACGAGATCGGCGAGATGGCGCGTGCCGTCGAGGTCTTCCGCAAGAACGGCCTCGCCATGCGCGCGATGAAGGCGCAGGAAGCGGCGCTCCATGCCCGCAGCAGCGACCTGCAGTCCAATATCAGCGTGGTGGTAGCCTCCGCCGTCGCCGGCGACTTCACCGGCCGTATCACCAAGGACTATGAAAACGACGACCTCAACCGCTTCGCGTCCAGCGTCAACGAACTCGTTTCGAGCGTCGACCAGACAGTCAATGAAGTCCGCCGGGTGATCGCAGCCCTTGCCGATGCCGACCTGACGCAGGCCATGCGCGGCGAATTCCACGGCGCCTTTGCCGAACTGCAGAAGAACGTCAACCAGACGATGGTGACGCTGCGTTCGACGATGCAGAACGTCCGCACCGCTGCCAGCACCATCAACGACAACTCCGCCGAACTGAGCTCGGCTGCCAATGACCTCTCGAAGCGAACGGAACAGCAGGCGGCAGCCCTCGAAGAAACCGCAGCCGCTCTCGACGAGATCACCTCGACCGTGCGCACCGCTTCCGAGCGGGCGAACGAGGCGCATGAGATGGTACGCGCCACCAAGGAAAGCGCCGGCCGCTCCGGCGCGATCGTGCGCAGCGCCGTCGACGCAATGGGCCGCATCGAGGGTTCCTCGAACCGCATCAACCAGATCATCTCCGTCATCGACGAGATTGCCTTCCAGACCAACCTCCTGGCGCTGAACGCCGGCGTCGAGGCGGCGCGCGCCGGTGAGGCGGGCCGCGGCTTCGCCGTCGTCGCACAGGAAGTGCGCGAACTCGCCCAGCGCTCGGCCAATGCCGCCAAGGAGATCAAGACGCTGATCCACAGCTCGGCATCGGAGGTCGAGAACGGCGTGGCGCTGGTGCGCTCCACCGGCGAAGCGCTGCTGGAGATCGAGACGCTGGTCAACAATGTCAGCGGCCACGTCAACACGATCGCGACGGCTGCCCGCGAACAGGCGACCGCGCTGCAGGAGATCAACACCTCGGTCAACCACATGGACCAGATGACCCAGCAGAACGCGGCGATGGTGGAAGAGACCACGGCCGCCAGCGGCACGCTCGCCGAAGAAAGCCGCCAGCTGCGTACGATGCTGGCGAAGTTCAAGCTGGAAGGTGCGGTGGCGCGCGAAAGCTGGAGCCGCGCGGCCTGACCGCGGGGCGAAAGCTACACGCGTTCAAGCAAGCCATATCTGCGGCGGCCCTGTCGTTCCTGTCCTGCATTTGCGGGGCGGGGTGCGAAGGCCGCCGCAGGCATTTCTGAGAAGTGATCGTCTCCGCGTGCCTTGGGGATTCGGACGCCGCTGCGTCTTGCAAACACGCTCCTAAGCCGCCCGTGGACAGCGCCCGCGCCGCTTCGGGTCGAGCTTCAGTTCCGAGAACGCGCCCGGTCGACCCTCGGGCTTGCGCAAGCGGCGCTCCGATCATTCTTCGTGATCTTCTGGGAAGCATGCCTGTTAGCGGTTATTCTGGGACGCACGCGTGTGAGTCGCTAATTTACGGGACAACCGAATGACGCAGCAGTTCGACCTCTTTGTTTCGAACGAGGCACCTTCCAAAAAGGCCGGCGGCGGATCAGCGGTCAAGCGAGCATCGCTGACCGAGGAAGATATGGTCCGGCACCTTCAGGCGACGGGTCGCTATCGCCTGCTGCAGCGGCTTGTGCCGCGTGCTGTGGTGCCTGTTGCTCGCCCTGGCTTTCCGCTGAAGGGCGTCATTCTCGATACCGAGACCACCGGGCTCAACCATCGCAAGGACGAGATCATCGAGATCGGCCTGATCGCCATTACCTTCGATGAGAGCGGGACGCTGGGGGATGTGACGGGCGTTTATGGCGGTTTGCGGCAACCGGCCAATCCGATCCCTGCGGACATCACGCGCCTGACCGGCATTACCGATGCGATGGTCGCGGGAAAAGCGATCGATCTCGCCGAGATACGGACACTCATCGAAGGAGCGGACCTTGTCATCGCGCACAATGCCGGCTTCGATCGCCCCTTCTGTGAAGCCTTCTCACCCGTCTTCGAAGGAAAGGCGTGGGCCTGCTCCGTTTCGGAGGTCGACTGGTCCTCTCGCGGCTTCGAAGGCACGAAACTTGGTTATCTGATTGGCCAGGCCGGCTATTTCCACGATGGCCACCGGGCGGTCGACGATTGTTTCGCTCTGCTCGAAGTCCTTGCCAAGGATGGCGGCTCCGAAAACACGCCCTTTGCCGAGCTCTATCAGGCAAGCCAGCGATCACGCGTCCGCATTTTCGCGGAAAACAGCCCGTTCGATATGAAGGACCATCTGAAAGCGCGTGGTTATCGCTGGTCTGACGGCAGCGACGGTCGTCCGAAATCCTGGTGGATCGAGGTCGCCGATGCTGCCCTTGACGATGAACTCGGCTATCTGCGCTCGGAGATCTACCGCTGGAATGAAGCCGATCCGCCGATCAAACGCTTGACCGCTTTCGATCGCTTCCGGGCCTGACAGTCGGGTGAGCTGCGCGGGAGCTACAGGGTAGACCTTGCGCGGGTGCGGCCCGTGTCGATTAGATTTTCTGCCGGCCTTTGACGCGGCTTGATCTCGGCGCGCGCTACACCTTCACCCGCGAAAACGGCAAGCCGGCAGAAGTAGGGCGACGGTCGAGAAGGTTTTCAACGAGAACTACTGGGCCTCTTCGGCGCGAGGGTTCCTTTCGGCCGGCGCACCGCGCACGTTCATGATCTCGAGTTCATTCGATTTCTAAGGTTGCGATCAGCCCATGCAGAAAGGGCCAGCACTTGCCGGCCCTTTCTTGTTTCAGGCGGTGATCCGAAGGATCAGGCTTCCGGCGCATAGCCGAAGACGACGGCCGGGTGTTCCGCCGTCTCGACCCAGACACTCTTCGTCTGGGTATAGGCCATCAGGGCATCGCGACCGGAGGAGCGACCGTAACCGGAGCGGCCAAAGCCACCGAAGGGCGACATAACGCTGATCGTCTTGTAGCCGTTGATCCAGAAGGTGCCGGCGCGCACCTTGGAGGCGACCCGGTGGGCGCGGCCAACATCGCGGGTCCAGACCGCACCGGCAAGGCCGTAAGGATTGTCGTTGGCAAGCGCTACCGCCTCCTCCTCGTCGTCGAAGACGGTGACGCCGACGACCGGGCCGAAGACTTCTTCGCGGGCGATCGTCATGTCGGGCCTGACGTTGTCGAGAATGGTCGGGGCGAAATAGAAGCCGCCGGAGGATTGAAGCGCGGAAGGCTTGGCGCCACCGGTTGCAAGGGTGGCGCCTTCGGCAACGCCCTGGCGCACCATTTCCTCGATCTTCGACCATTGGCGGGCGTTGTTGATCGGGCCGATCTGCGTCGTATCGAGATAGGGGTCGCCGACCGGGATGCGCGCAGCGGCCTCGGCATAACGCTCGACGAACTGCTGGTGCACGGAGCGATGGACAAGCAGGCGGGAGCCGGCAACGCAGCTCTGGCCGGCGCCCGAGAAGATTGCCGACTGGGCGCCGATGATGGCGCGGTCGAGATCGGCATCGGCAAAGACGATGTTGCCGGACTTGCCGCCGAGTTCGAGGATGCAAGGCACGACGTTTTTCGCAGCCGCCGCCGCGATCGCCGAGCCCGCCAGCGCCGAGCCGACGAAGACGACGAGCGCGGTCTTCGGATGGGCGACCATCGCCTGGCCCGCCGTCACGCCTTGGCCGGCAATGACGTTGATGAGGCCGCGCGGCGCGCCGCCCGCTTCGCAGAGCGCGCCGAGCACGAGCGTGCTCAGCGGCGTCAGTTCCGACGGCTTGATGACGACGGCATTGCCGGCGCAGATCGCAGGGGCGATCTGCCAGCCGGCGGTAAAGAGCGGCGCGTTCCAGGGGGTGATCTGGGCAACCACGCCCACGGGCTCGTTGCGGGTGTAGTTGAGGTGCGAAGTCGGAACCGGGATGACCTCGCCATGCAGCTTGTCGCACCAGCCGGCGTAATACTCGAACATCTCGGCGACACGCACCGCCTCGCCGCGGATGTCGCGGATCGGCCGTCCGGCCGAGCGGCTCTCCAGTTCGGCGATTTCGCCGGCGCGCTCGCGGATTTTGCGGGCGATCTCGTTCATCACCCGGCCGCGCGCCGAGGCTGTCATGGAAATCCACTCGCGCTGGGCACGAGCGGCCACCTGCATCGCCGCGTCGACAACGTCATTGCCGGCATCCCTGAAGGTCGCAAAGACGTCGCCGGTTGCCGGGTCGGTCAGCTTCTGCTCGTCGCCGGAGCCGGCCACGAGCGCACCATCGACAAAGCTGCCGATTTCGGTGCCGGGCAGGAAGGCATGGAAGAGGGCGCGGATGCGCTCGGCCTTGGCGGGCATGGTCATGTCGTTCATCGTCGTTCCCTTGGGTATCAGTTATCGTTAGCGGGGCGGAAGGCGCCCATGCGGGTGAAGTCCTCGGCATTGTCGAGCGGGCTCTCGGCCCAGAGCTTGGCGACAGAAGCCGAGAGTGGCAGGTCGGCCCCGGTGCGTGCCGCAAGTTCGCTCGCAAGCCGCACATCCTTGCGCATCAGGCCCATGGTGAAGCCGCTGTCGAAACGGCCATTCATCACCCAGGTCGGAAAATGCACCTCGCTGATCATCGACTTGCCGGAGGCGGCGTTGAGCACTTTCAGCGCCTCTTCCGCATCGAGTCCGGCGGCCAACGCCAGTTTCAGGCCCTCGCCGGTCGTGACCATATGGGCGGCGGCAAGCAGGTTGTTGACGAGCTTGGCGACGTTGCCGGCACCGCTTGCACCGACGTGCAAGGCCTTCGCCGACATCGCGTCGATCACCGGACCGGCAAGGGCGACGTCCGCTTCGCTGCCGCCGATCATCATCGTCAGCTTGCCGCTGGCCGCACCGGCCGGGCCGCCGGAGACCGGCGCGTCGATGAAACCATGGCCGAGGCTGGCAAGGGCGGCGGCGAGATCACGTGAGACATCCGGCTCCGATGTCGAGGTGTCGATGATCACCACACGCCGGCCGGCCGCCTTCAGCGCTTCAAGATTGGCCTCGACGACGGATGCGACGTCCTTGGCGGTCGGCAGCGAAAAGACGATGAAATCGGTGTCGAAGAAGACCTCGGTGAGTGCGGCAACCGGGGACACGCCGCCTTCGGCCGCAAGCGCGCGCCGTGTTTGCGCAAGGTCGAAACCTCTGACTGCGAAGCCCTTGGCCGCAAGCGTCGTTGCCATGCCGAGACCCATGGCCCCCAATCCCACCACGCCAACACTCGTTCGTTCTGCCGTCATGATCCGTTCTACCCTCGTATGGTTCTGATGATCGGACGAGGGTGGCACGCGGGGTAGTGAGCCGGTAGACGGCGTGCCTGGTACAATGCGTTGCTGGCTTGGCAACGT
Source organism: Ensifer adhaerens (assembly GCF_028993555.1). Lineage (NCBI taxonomy): Bacteria > Pseudomonadati > Pseudomonadota > Alphaproteobacteria > Hyphomicrobiales > Rhizobiaceae > Ensifer > Ensifer adhaerens. The sequence continues at coordinate 21,735 of NZ_CP118611.1, forward strand.
CGCCCGTGCCTATTGGCGAGCGCGTCACCTGCTGCGACCTGCAGAGGCAGTTCACGAGGGAGCGCTGCGCGTGCGGTACGTGACGGCCGGTCAGCCGCGGAAGGATTGCATTTCGGCTGCCAGGTGCCGGCCGAGTTTTTCGACCGAAAGCGGCAAGCGCCGGTGGGCGCGCACCATCAGATGGGCGGTCGCCTCGCTCAGCAGCGGATCGGCGAGGTCGATCGCCTGCATGGCCCCACGTCCGATTTCGACGGCAACGGCCGTGCGCGGCAGGAAGGTGACGCCGAGGCCGGCGGCGACGAAGCGCCTGAGCACTTCGATCGAATGGGTTTCGAGCAGCGGCGCCAGCGCCAGCCCCGCGTCGGCCGCCACGCGCGCCACCAGTTGTGTCACACCGTTGCCCTTGCCGAGCAGGGCGCAAGGCGAGGTGAGGCAATCGGCAAGTGCCAGATCGCTTCGCTCCGAGAGCGGATGTCCCGTGGGCACGATGACGCAGAGCGGTTGGCGGGCGATTGCCAGCGCCCGGATGCGCGGGTCGGTGAAGGGGGTGTAGGCGATGCCGATATCCGCATCGCTGTTGGCGATGGCATCGACCACTTCCTCGGTGCTGCCGAGCTCGACGATATAACGGACGTAGGAGTGCGCCTTCGAGAACGAGGACAGTCCGTTTTCGACTAGGTCGGCCATGAAGCCCTCGCCGCAACGAATGCGGATGCGGGTCTGCTGTACGCCGCGGATCTGGTCGAGTTGTTCGGCGAGCAGCCCGTTGTCCTCAAGCACCCGCTTGCCGTGTTCAAGCACCAGCTCGCCGGCATCGGTCAGGACCGTACCGCGGGCGGTGCGCTCGAACAGGGATAGGCCGATGTCACGCTCGGTGTCGGCGATCTGGCGGCTGACGACGGATGGGGCGAGCCCCATATGCTCGGCCGCGCCCCGGATCGAACCGATGCGCGCAACCGCCATAAAGATCCTGAGCGCTTTCGCGTCGAGTACGTCCATGGCGGTCATGGATGCGACGGAATCCCCTTGGGGTCAACGACCAAGCGATGTCGCGATCAGGCGTGTCCAGAGGTTTACGCCCTGACCGATGATCGCGTCGTTGAAATCGTAGTGCGGCGAATGCAGCCCGGGATTTGCGCCCTCGCGCCGGGCACCGAGCCAGAGGTAGCAGCCGGGGCGCTCGTCGAGCATGAAGGCGAAGTCTTCCGCCGCCATGCTTGGCGGAGCATCGACGACCGACAGGGCGTCATCTTCAGCGGCAACGGAGCGCACGAGGGCCGCAGCCGCAGCGTCGTTGATTGTTGCGGGATAGCGCCGTTGATAGTCGAGTTCCGCCTTGCAGCCGAGACCTTCGGCGAGCGCCGTGACCAGCGAGCGCATACGGCTTTCCAGGATGTCGCCGACCGATTTGTCGAACCATCGCGTCGTGCCGCGAATGACCGCCTTCTCAGGAATGACGTTCCAGGCGTCGCCGCCATGGATCTGGGTGACGGAGACGACGGCGGATTCGAGCGGCGAGACGTTGCGGCTGGCGATCGTCTGCAACGCTGTGACGATCTGGGCGCTAGCGACCAGCGGATCGGCACCTTCGTGCGGCATGGCGCCGTGCGCGCCGCGGCCGGAAATGGTGATCTCGAAGACGCCGAAGGCGGCCATCATCGCATCGTCGCGCGCGACCACGGAGCCGACGTCGAGCGCCGGCCAGTTGTGCAGCGCATAGACGGCGTCAGCCGGGAAGTCGCGGAAGAGGCCGTCAGCGACCATGGCGCGCGCACCACCTTCTGCTTCTTCGGCCGGCTGGAAGACGAAGTGAACGGTGCCGTCGAAGTTCATCTCGCTCGCCTGCCGGGCAGCCGCAAGCAGCATCGCGACATGGCCATCATGGCCGCACGCATGCATCTTGCCTTGTGTCTTCGAGGCATAGGCGACACCGCTCGTCTCGACGATCGGCAGGGCGTCCATGTCGGCGCGCAGTGCAATGCTGCGCTTCGACGTGCCGCGCGTGAGCGTGCCGACAAGGCCGGTCGTGCCGTAGCCATCCTTCACCGTGATGCCCCATTCGGCAAGTCGGCCGGCCACGAAATCGGCGGTCTGCCGCTCTTCGTAGGCAAGCTCCGGATAGGCATGCAGGTGATGACGCCAGCGGATCGTTTCCTCGATGCGCTCGGGGCTGATGTCGTGGCGTTTCATGGTTTGCATCCTGTCGATGGAGGGATAATCGGCCGACCCTGACGACCGGCCGATCTGTTTTCTTTTACACAGTTCCAGGAAAACACTTCGCCCGTCTCCTGGAATTGCTCCGATTACTGGCCGAGGCGCAGGAAGAGGTCGGCGACGACGACCGAGCCCATATAGGTGCCGATCATCACGCAGATGGCGACGATGACGATCTTCCAGCCGGAGCGGCGGGCGATCGCGAATTCGCTCGCGGTCAGCGCCAGGCCGCCATAGGCAAGCGCCGGCGTCGCAAGCGCGAGGAAGTTGAGGTGCTCGACCTTTTCGCTGACCCAGGCAGCACCCGGCACGCCGGGGATGGTGATGAGGATCGCGATCAGCGAAACCCAGGCGACGCTTGGCAGGTAGAAGGGCACGAAGCGGGCGAGCGCCAGGCCGATGATGCAGGCGACATAAAGTGTCGCCATGCCCGGCAGCGCCGTCAACGGCGAGGTGCCGGTGCCGACCCAGTTGGCGACAAGGCCGATGGCGCAGGCGATCAGAAGCAGGCCGGCATGGCCGACGACATCGAGCTTGCGTTCGTCTTCGGCGGCAAGCGGGAGATCGTCTGCGTAGTTGGCGGAGGTGTTGGTTTGGTTGGCCATGGTTCTCTCTCCCGATCAGGCTTGAGCGCGACGCTCGGACGGCCGAGCCTTGTTGTAGAGCCACTCGGTCAAGGGCAGCGCGACGAACATGCCGACATAAAGCCCGGTGGCATAGGTCAGGATGTTGCTGGCGGCGGCAAGCGCCAGAATGATGTCCTTCTGGTCGGGTACGGCGGCGACGAGGCCGCCGGTGCAGGCCGCCAGCATCGAGCCGGAGCCGACGCCACAGGACATGGCAAGCGCACGCACGTCGAAGATGCCGAGGCCGTGGACGATCGGCGGCATGATCGCGAAGACGAAGGTGCCGATCAGCGTGCCGGTGGCATAGACGCCCATAGCGCCGGCACCTTCCGGCGAATTGAGGCCATACTTGTCGGCGATCAAGGCGAGGTTCGGTTCGCGGTCGATCGAGTAGGTGGCGCCAACGGCTTCGCGGCCCATCTTGAGCAGAAACACGGCGACCGGGAAGGCGACGAGGATCGTGCCGAGATTGCCGAGTTCCTGCAGCACCAGCGCCGGACCGGCCTCGATGATCTTGGAGATCTGCGGGCCGACGGTCGTTCCGAACTTGGCGATGAAAGGCATGATGGCGACGGTGATCATCGCGCCGGAAAGCTTGACCGCATCGCGCGACAGAAACTTGGCGCTGGCCTTGAAAATGGCGGGATTGACGAGGATGCCGAGCGCAAAGGCGTAGAGGATTGGCAGGAAGATGACGGTGCCGATGCCGATCGGAAGGCGTTGGATGCCGATCAGCTCAGAGACGATGACGATCGCCAGCACAAGGATGTGCAGATAGAGCGCGCCCGAGGCGGCTCCGGTTTTTCCGGTCATGATGTTCTCCTCTGGTTGGGAGCCAGTTGTTGTTCTTTGCCCAGATTTCACAGTAGGGGGTGAGGGCAAATTGCGGCTAGCCGGCCGGCAAGCAACGAAGTGTTGCGATTTGAGCAACGGCCCGCCTGTTGCTCCGGCGGCAATCGGGATCCTTCCCGCAGCGCCTTCATGTCATGGCTTCATTCCTGCATTTCATTCCAGCTGGCGGTTCCGACGAATCGTCGCCGCCTCTGCCCCTGCTGTCGCACAGCCGAAGGAGGGAGCCAAGGGGCATTGGCCGCACCTCCGCCGCATTCCATCGGCTGTCGGCGGCGCTTGCGGAAATGTCGGGCCAAGGGCCGGGGACAGAAAACGGAAACACCGCAAAAATCCCTGAAAATCCCCGTTGAAATCGATTACATTTTCTGGCTTCATAGAACTCGCAAGATTTGGGAGGATCTTATGAAGAAGTTCATCGCCGCAGCGCTTGGCGCTGTCGCTACCATCGCTATCTCCGCTTCTTTCGCCAACGCCGAGACGTTCAAGATCGGCCTGTCCAACGGCTGGGTCGGCAGTGAATGGCGCACGCAGATGATCGACGAGGCCAAGGAGGCCGCGGCGAAGTGGAAGGAAAAAGGCGTCGACGTCGAGGTCTCTGTCCAGAGCGCCAATGTCGACGTGCCCGGGCAGATCGCGCATGTGCGCAACTTCATCGCCGAGGGCGTGAACGCCATCATCATCAACCCCAACAGCCCGACGGCCTTCGATCCGATCTTCGCCCAGGCGAAGGAAGCCGGCATCCTGGTGATCGCGACGGATGCAGAAGTCTCCTCGCCGGATGCGACCTATGTCGGCATCGACCAGACGGCCTGGGGTGCTGCCGGCGCGAAGTGGCTCGCCGATACGCTCGGCGGCAAGGGCAAGGTGGTCGCCATCAACGGCGTCGCCGGCCATCCGGCCAACGAAATGCGCGTTGCCGGCTACAAGAGTGTCTTCAAGGACTTTCCGGATATCCAGGTGGTCAACGAAGTGAACGCCAACTGGGATCAGGCGCAAGGGCAGCAGGCGATGCAGAACATCCTTGCGACCTATCCTGACATCAACGGCGTCGTCGTGCAGGACGGCATGGCGGCCGGTGCCTGGAAGTCGATCATGGATGCCGGCAAGACCGGCCAGATCGCCGCAACAGGCGAAATTCGCAAGGACTTCATCGACCTCTGGGTCAAGGACAAGCTGAACTCCGGCGCGACGGTCAACCCGCCCGGCGTCATGGCAAGTGCGCTCAACGTCGCGGTGCTGATGCTGCAGGGCAAGGAACTGAAGGAGCCGGCAACGGCCGGTCAGTACAAGAACGCCATGTATCTGCCGATCCCGTTCATCGATTCCAAGAACCTTGGTGATGCGGCCAAGCAGCTCGAGGGCAAGCCGGGCTACTACTCCTACACCAACGCGCTGTCGATCGACGACGCCACGGCGCTGTTCAAGTAACCTCTAGTTCGCCGGGCAGCTCACATCGGAGTTGCCCGGCGACCAATGCCGCCGACGGCTGCCGAGGGTAGGACCGTATTCGGCATGAAATCATCTGCAGCCAAGCCGGCGCCAAGGCGCGGTGGTGCAGCAAGAAACCGAGATGGTGGACGACAGCCGATGTCGAAACTGAGACTGAACGGCGTGAGCAAGGCTTACGGCGCGACGCTGGCGCTACGCCGCGGCGACCTCGAGATCGCTGCGGGCGAGGTGCACGTGCTGATGGGTTCGAATGGCTCCGGCAAGAGCACGCTGTGCAAGATCATCGCCGGCAGCGTGCGGCCCGATGGGGGCCAGATCCTGATCGACGACAGGCCGGTGATGATTTCCGGCCCGCAAGCGGCTCGTGCCGCCGGCATCGGCATCTTCTATCAGGAGCTCAGTCTCGCGAGCCATCGTTCCGTCGAGGAGAACATCTGCCTCTCGGCATTGCCGGTGAAAGCTGGCCTGTTCGTCGACAGGGCGGCGCTGAAGGCGCGAGCGGCGCGCTACATCGCGCTGTTTTCCGAGGTCGCCGGTGAAGGTTTCCATGCGCAGGCGCTTGTCGGTAATCTGCGCGCCGATCAGCGGCAACTGGTCGAAATCATGAAGGCGCTCGCGAGCGAAGCGCCGATCCTGATTTTTGACGAACCGACCTCGGCGCTCGACCGCGCCCAGGTCGATCGCTTCTTCGAAATACTGCGTGGCCTGAAAGCCCAGGGGCGCGGCATCATCTTCATCTCGCACCGCATGGACGAAATCACCGCCATCGGCGACCGGGTGACGATCATCCGCGACGGCGAGACCATCGAGACGCTCAATCTTTCCGAAACCGACGCGGCAACCGTTATCCGGCTGATGGTTGGCGGCGCCAGCGACATGCCGGTGGCGCGATACTCGGCGCCGGCGGTTGTCGCAGCAAAGGCCGAGGCGGCGATTTCCGTTCGCAACCTCGGCGGCAAGGGATTTCGCGACGTCAGCTTCGACGTCGCGCGCGGCGAGATCCTCGGTCTCGGCGGACTGCATGGCCAGGGCCAGTCGGCGCTGCTGAGGGCGATCTTCGGCGCAAGCGCGGTGGCCTCAGGCCAGGTGACGATCGGCGGCGAACGCTACGATGCGAAGAGCCCGCGCGACGCGATCCGCCGCGGCTGCGCCTATGTCTCCGGCGACCGCGGCCGCGACGGCGTCATCAGCGGCCGGCCGATCATCGAAAACGTCACGCCAATCCATTACCTGCGCGACCGTCTGATGATCGCGCGCCCGTCGAGGCTCAAGGACAAGGCGATGCCGGCGCTTGACGCCATGCACACCAAGTTCGCGAACCTCTTCCATCCGATCAATTCGCTCTCCGGCGGCAACCAGCAGAAGGTGATCATCGCCCGCTGGCTGATCGACCGACCCGACGTACTTTTGCTCGACGATCCGACCAAGGGCATCGACCTTTCGGCAAAGGCCGATCTCTTCGCGCTGATCCGGCAGCTTGCCGCAGACGGGCTCGGCATCCTGCTCTATTCGTCTGAAGATGCCGAACTGCTCGGCAACGCCAACCGCATCCTCGTCTTCAACGGCGGTTCGGTGACGCGCGAACTGACCGGCGACGATCGCACCCGCTACAATCTCTACCAGGCTGCATACGAGGCCGCGTGATGACATCGACCACCACAGACATTCGATCATCAGGAGCGGGCGGCCTCCGCTCCTGGCTGGAGCGTTATCCTTTCCTGCCGGCGCTGGTCATCGTCGCAGCCCTCCTGGCGCTGAACGGCCTCTTCTCACCCAACAGCCTGAGTTTCCGTTCGCTGACCGGCCTCTTCAGCACCTACATGGCGCTGATCATGCTGGCGATCGCGCAGACCTATGTCGTTTCCGCCGGCGACATCGATCTCTCGGCCGGGGCGACGCTGTCGCTGGTCAACGTCGCGATCGTCGTTCTGATGGAACGTTGGGGTGGCGGTACCGGTGCGGTGCTGCTCGCGCTCGCGCTCGGCGTGCTGATCGGCCTTGCCTGCGGGCTGGTCAACGGCATCGTCGTTGCGGCCCTTCGGCTGCAGGCGATCGTCGCGACCTTCGCCACCAGCATCTCCTTCACCGGCCTCGCACTCTACGTCATGCCTGTTGCCGGCACCCCGGCGCCGGCGATTTTTTGGCGGACCTATGGCGGCCGCCTGCTCGGTGTGCCCTTGGTCTTCTACGTGCTTGCGGCGCTCGCCTTGTTGCTCTTTCTGCTGTCTCGGACACGCATTGTCACCGAGTTGCTGGCGGTTGGTGACGACCAGCAGGCGGCCTACCAGACGGGCCTGCCGGTCGTTGCCGTGCGCATCAAGGGCTATCTGCTCTGCGGCCTCTTTTCGGCGCTCGCCGCCTTCTGCCTGACGGGCGATACGGCCAGCGGCGATCCGCTGGTCGGCGGCAAGATGACACTCTACAGTGTCGCGGCTGTCGTGCTCGGCGGCAGTGCGCTTGCCGGTGGCTGGGCGACGGTCGTCGGATCGCTCTTGGGCGCACTCACAATTGGCCTCGTCAATTCGCTGGTGTTCTTCATGGGCACGCCGTCGGAATGGCAGAACTTCGTTCAGGGTCTCGCCATCCTGTTCGTCTTGATGGCAGGCGTGCTCGCCGGCCGGAGGGCACGCGCATGAGTTCGGTTGTCGCGTTCCTCAAGCAGCCGCTGGTCGTCGCACTCGTCCTGATCGTCGTGCTGCTGGTCCTCGGCGAGAGCTTGTCCCCGGGCTTTGCTTCGGCCGACCAGATCCTGCGCCTGCTAATCGTCGCCTCGCTGCTCGGCATCGTTGCCGCAGGCCAGAACGTCGTCATTCTCGGCGGGCGCGAGGGCATCGATCTTTCGGTTGGCGGTGTTGTTTCGCTCTCGGCAATCATCGCTGGCAACGTCATGAACGGCGCCGATGGCGGCATCCTGCCGGCGGTACTTGCCTGCCTCGCTGCGGGGGCGTTCTTCGGCTTGCTCAACGGCCTTGGCGTCACGCTCCTTCGTATTCCGCCGCTGGTGATGACGCTCGGCATGCTCGGCGTGTTGCAGGGCCTGCTGGTCGTGATCCGCAATGGCATTCCCTCGGGCCGCGCCGCACCCGGACTTTCCGCCTTCGTCACGCAGCCGCTCGTCCTTGGTATTCCCGGGATCATCTGGCTCTGGATCGCCATCGGCCTGTTTATGGCGCTGATGCTCAACCGCACCGTCTTCGGCCATCGCATCTATGCGATCGGTTCTAACGAGCATGCCGCCTACATGGCCGGCGTGCCGGTGCGGTCGATGCGTGTCGGTCTGTTCATGATCTCCGGCATGTTCGCCGCGATCGCCGGGCTCTGCCTGCTTGGCTATTCCGGTTCGTCCTTCGCTAACGTCGGCGAGCAATACATGCTGTCGTCGATCATCGCGGTCGTCTTCGGCGGCACATCGCTTGCCGGCGGCAAGGGCGGCTATACCGGCACCATGGCGGGTGCTGTGCTGCTCGTCATCCTCCAGGGCATCCTGACGACGGTCAACATCGATGAGTCCGGGCGGCAGATGGTGTTCGGCGCGACGTTGCTGCTGCTCATGCTGTTCTATGGCCGCGGGAGGGCAATGCGGGCATGAGCGAGCGGCCGAAGATCAAGGACATCGCGGAAAAGGCCGGCGTCTCGGTCGCGACCGTTTCACGCGCGCTCAGCGGTTCCTCGCTGGTGACCGACGAGACGCGAAAGCGCATCCACGAGCTTGCCCGCGAGCTCAATTACCGGCCGAATGTCAGTGCCCGAAACTTGAGGACCCGTCGGTCGATGTCGGTACTGCTCGTCGTGCGCGACGTCGGCAACCCCTTCTATCTCGAGATCCTCAAGGGCGTGGAGGCGACCGCCCGCGAGGCGGGTTACGCGGTCCTGATGGGCAATACCGAGAACGACCCGGACCGCGAGGTTGAATATTTCAACATGCTGCGCGACGGCCATGCCGACGGCATGATCCTGATGACCGGCAAGCTTCCGCCGCCGCAGCCGGGCGAAAGTGCCGATCTTTCGCATCTGCCCGTCGTCGTCGCGCTGGAAATGATCGAGACGGCAGCCTTTCCGCATGTGCAGATCGACAATGTCGCGGCGGCGAGCGCGGCGGTCGAGCACCTGATATCGCTCGGCCATCGCCGCATCGCCCACATCGCAGGGCCCTTGCCGGAGGTGATGGCGATGCATCGTCGCGACGGTTACCGCGCCGCTATGGCGGTCGCAGGCCTGTCGATCCCTAGCGGTTACGAGGTGCGCGGCGATTACCTGCTCGAGAGCGGCGAGGCCTGTGCCGCAGACCTCTTTGCCCTGCCGGAGCCGCCGACAGCGATCTTTGTCGCCAATGACGAGATGGCCTATGGCGCGATCCATGCGCTGCGGCGGCTCGGCCACGACGTGCCCGGCGACGTCTCCGTCGTCGGCTTCGACGACCTTTACCTCAGCAAGGCCTTCTATCCGCCGCTGACGACGGTCAGCCAGCCACGCACCGAGATCGGCCGTACGGCCATGTCCCTGCTTCTGAACATTATCTCCGGCGACGATGTCGTTGCCGGGCCGCCGGCGGTTGTCTTGCCGACCACTCTTAACATTCGCGGCAGCACTGCGCCGCCACGGAAATAGCCAGAGCGGGATGGGGAAAGTGTGGGCGGTTTTCCGTGCGCACCTCGCTCCGACTGATGAAACAGACAAGCCGGGAGAACAGAATGACACAGCTACCGAAACAGACGCTGCGCGTGGGTTTCGTCGGATCGGGTTTCATCGCCCATTTCCACCTGAAATCGATGATCGGCGTGCGCAATGTCGAGGTCACCGGCGTCTTCAGCCGCAAGCCGGAAAACCGGGACAGGTTCGCAAAGGAGGTAGAAGCACTCGGTCTCGGCGCCTGCCGCACGCACGAGAGCCTGGAGGCACTGCTGACCGCCGACGATGTCGATGCGATCTGGATCCTTTCGCCAAACTACACTCGGCTTGATGTCATGCGTTCGCTGCACAAGGCAATCAAGGACGGTCGCAGCAAGGTCTTTGCGGTGGCCTGCGAAAAGCCGCTTGCCCGCACCGTCGCCGAGGCGCGGGAAATGCTGTCGCTTGCCCAGGATGCGGGCCTCAACCACGGCTATCTCGAAAACCAGGTGTTCTGCACGCCGGTGCTGCGCGGCAAGGAGATCATCTGGCGCCGTGCCGCCTCCACCACCGGAAGGCCCTATCTCGCGCGTGCGGCCGAGGAACATGCCGGTCCGCACGAGCCCTGGTTCTGGCAGGGCGACAAGCAGGGCGGCGGCGTGCTCTCGGACATGATGTGCCACAGTGTCGAGGTGGCGCGCTACTTGCTCACGGCGCCCGGCGCGCCGCGCAACTCACTGAAGATCAAGGCGGTGAACGGCACGGTCGCCAACCTCAAATGGACGCGGCCGAACTATGCCGAACAGCTGCGGAAGCGCTTCGGCAGCGAGGTGGACTACCGCAACCGACCGTCGGAGGATTTCGCCCGCGCCACTGTGACGCTGGAAGATGAGGACGGCAACGAGCTGATGATCGAAGCGACGACCTCCTGGGCCTATGTCGGCGCCGGCTTACGCATCCAGCTCGAATTGCTCGGGCCTGAATATGCGCTCGAGTACAATTCACTCTCGACGGGCCTGAAGATCTTCATGTCGCGCGAGGTGAAGGGGTCGGAAGGCGAGGATCTTGTCGAGAAGCAGAACGCCGAGCAGGGGCTGATGCCGGTGCTGGAGGACGAGGCGGGCGTTTACGGCTATACCGACGAAAACCGTCACATGGTCGAGTGTTTCCGCAAGGGTGAAAAGCCGCTCGAAACCTTTGAGGACGGGCTTGCCGTCGTCGAGATGCTGATGGGCCTCTACCGTTCGGCGGAAATCAACGCGACGCTTCAGTTCCCGGCACCGGAACTCGAGCACTACGTGCCTCTTGTCGCGCGCCGGAGCGCGTGACGACCGTATTTGTCCATTCCCCCCGCTCTCGCAGGCGCAAAAGGTCGTGGCCGCGAGAGCGCAAAACTCTCTCGGAATCATACGCTCATCTCCGCAACGTCTGTTGACGGGGATCAATGCCTCCGGGCGCGCTTTTCCCTACGCTGATCCAGAACCCAAATCTGGTCACGAGGAAAAACGCGATGACATACAAGACCATTCTCGCCGTCGTCGGCGTCGATCATTCCGAAGAGCATCTGCGTGCGGCAGCACAAGTCTGCGCATCGGCAAACGCCCACCTCTCCCTGTTGATCGTCAAGCTCGCCGCCGCACCGCCGATCGGCGATTTTGCCGCCGCCATCTCCATCGATTGGTTGAACGAGCGGCAGCGCGATGTCGACAAGCTCGAGTCCTGTGTGGAACGAGCAGGAGACATCCTCACCAGGGAAGGCATCTCGTTCAGCATTGAGACGAAATACACCGAGGTTGCCTGGGCCGATGACGAGATCGGTGAACGCGCCCGCTATGCGGACCTGACGCTGGTCGGCGATGGACTGATGCTGGACCCGGAGCTGCGTTCACGCACCATAGACGGGACGCTGTTCAGTTCCGCGCGGCCGGTCCTTATCATGCCAGAGGGCAAGACGGCACGGCTTGATCCGAAGACCGTGGTGCTTGCCTGGAACTCCAGGCTGGAAGCCGCGCGAGCGGTGCGGGAAGCGCTTGATATGTTGATTGGAGCAGAGATCGTCTACGTGACGATGGTCGATCCGCGTTCCGCCTATGGCAAGAACGGCGAGGAACCGGGCGCCGATATCGCCGGCTATCTTGCGCGACATGGCGTTTCAGTCACCGTGGAGCGACTGCCGAGCGGCGGACATCGGGTCGACGACGTGATCAATCAGTTCGCGTCGGATGTGGCGGCCGATATGATCGTCATGGGTGCCTATGGCCACTCCAGGATGCGTGAACGCGTCTTTGGCGGCGTCACCCGCTCGATGCTCGAAAACGCCGTGATCCCCGTTCTGATGGCGCATTGACTGGCAGGACCGCGGCGCGCAAGCCACATGCCTGCGCGCCGCGGCAATCAGCCGATAGAGGCCGCACGTCCGGTCAGGTCTTCGATCGCGATCTCGAAGAAGAGATGCGGGTATGCACCGGCTACGGGCTGCTCGCCCGGCTTCAGGCCGCCCGGTTCCCACCAATTGATGCGCTTTTCGAGAAGCGACCAGGCGTTCATGTGTTCGCGATGCCATTGCTTCGTATCCGGCAGTTCCTGGTAACGGCCGTAGATCACGACGCTTTGCCAGTTCTGCCGATCCGTTGCCGTGTCGATCTGTACGCAAACACGCGGATTGGCGCGCATCCAGTCGATCTTCTGCCCCGGCATTGAAAAGCTATAGAGCCGGTTGGCGGCCAACGCATACTGGATGGGAACGATATAGGGCTGGCCATCCCGGGTGCAGCCGAGCCGGGCGATATGGTTCTCGGCGACCAGGTCGAGACATTCCTGCCGCGTCATTTCTCTGATCAACATGAGGCTCTCCTTTTTTTAAAGAGATCATCCAACCGTCAGTCTCCGCCAATCAGGGATCCTGGCATTGATCTCGCTCAAGTCCGGCTAGTCTTGGGGTTTGCCAGTGCCGGTGGTCACCACCTGATGCCAGGGCCAAAAATCCGCGTCGGGAGGGAATAAAGCTCCCGACGGACCGTTCGCCCTTGCACGAAATCGGCCGATGGCTTTCGTGCGGCGAGGGTGCTGCACGGAAGCCCGCCGGTCCGACCGAAGAGATCGAAGCGCAGACCGAATTGGCCATTCCCTCTGGCGAGGCCGGAGCCGAGGCCCGCATGACGCTGAAGAGCGTGGCGGCCGCGATCGACGATCTTGTGCTCGAACAGCGGGAGGTGCTGATCCTCACCTGCGTCGAAGAGCTTTCCTACAAGGAGGCTGCCGAGGTCCTCGGCATCCCGATCGGTACCGTGATGAGCAGGCTCGCCCGGGCGCGCAAGAATCTCGCCGAGGCAACGGGAATAGAAACGCCGGTCGCGCGTTCACAGGATATGAGAGGCGGGACGAGATGAGCGACGCGAAATTCACCGACGAAATCCTGATGGCGTTCGCCGACGGCGAGCTCGACGAGGAGACGACGCGTCGTGTCGAAGCGGCGCTCGAGGACGACGACGAGCTGATGGCGCGCATAGCCATGTTCATGGAGACGCGGGCCGCTGCGAGCGAGGCGCTGAAGCCGGTGCTTGCCGAGCCAGTGCCGGATGAACTCGTGAGCAAGGTGCGGGCGATGGCCGCCGCTGCAGGGGCCGCGAGCGATACGCAGCGCACCGCAGACGCGCCCGCAGCCGCTGGCGAAAACGTCGTGGCGTTCCGTCGCCCCTCGGATCCGGCAACGCCACCGCAGCGCACCGTCTCAAGGCTTCTAATGGCGATGGCAGCTTGCCTGCTCGTTGTCGTCGGCGGTGCCGGCGGCTATCTGCTTCGCGGCGTCGGACCGGTGGGAACCGGTGGGGTGCAGATGGCCGGCTCCGTCGATCCACGGCTCTCTGCCATCCTCAACCAGGCGGCTTCGGGAGAAGAAATCGCGATCGGCGAAGTGCAGGGGACGGTCCGGCTGGTGTCGGCTTTCGAACTTGCCACCGGACAGCTCTGCCGCGAATACGAGTTGGCGCAGCCGGGCGAACCCGGGCTCGTCGCTGTGGCTTGCCGGAAGGCGTCCATATGGCAGACACGGCTGGTCGTCACGAAACCCGAAGGCGGAGACGGATATGCACCGGCATCGTCACTCGAGACGGTCGACGCCTATCTGACATCGATCGGTGCCGGACAACCGCTTGATGCGGAAGCGGAGAAAAGGGCGCTTGCGGGGAAGTAGCCGCGTGGCTCAGCGTGGCGTTTCAACCGGCACCGACAGGCCGACCTTGACCGGATCCATGGTCACGAAGGTGCGAAACCGCTTGATGTTCGGATTGCCGAAGAACATCCGCCGCGTAAACGCTTCGTACTCCGCCATGGTCGGCACGATGACGACGAGCATGAAGTCGACGTCGCCGGTGACGTAGTAGCATTGCTGCACCTCAGGCGCGGCGGAAAATGCAGCTTTCGCGGCGTCGAGCAGCGCGATCTGCTCGCTCTCGACCTCCACCTCCACCAGGATGGTCAGCGCCTGGTTGACGCTGACCGGATCGACCAGCGCGACATTGGCGCGGATGACGCCGCTTTCCTCCATGCGCTTGATCCGCCGCTGCACGGCGGGCGCCGAAAGATTGACCGCTTCGCCGATCTGGCGCTGCGGCGTCGTGTTGTCCTTCTGCAGAATGGCGAGGATCGCAAGGTCGAAGCGATCAAGTTCGATCTGTGGTCTTTTCGAAGGAGCCATCTGGTGCCTATGGTTCACGGGTTCGGAGCGGTCGCGAGCGGAACGCCACGCGGCTGCATACCCGATCTGCTTTACAAACTTGCATTCTCAGCGGCAATTTAGAGCGCATTTCTCGGTCATGATGAAATAGATTTTCGCAAGTCTACGGAGATCGCATCATGTTCCTTGCCAATACCCATGCCGATTTCGGCCGCGACCTGCTGCCCGAGGATGCGGATATGCTGTCGCTCACGGCCGCAGCAAATGTCGAGAAGCAGCTTGCCCGGCGCCCCGATCATCGGCCGACGCCGCTTCATGCCTTGCCTGCCTTGGCCAACGAGCTCGGTGTTGCCGCGATCTTCGTCAAGGACGAAGGCCATCGCCTGGGGCTCGGAAGCTTCAAGGCGCTCGGCGGTTCCTATGCGGTGATCCGCCTCGTGATCGAGGAGGCGGAACGGCGCCTCGGGCGCAGCCTGGATCTCGCCGAACTGGACCAGCCCGAGGTTCGGACAATTGCTGCCGCCATGACTTTCGGCTGCGCCACCGATGGCAATCACGGCCGCTCGGTCGCCATGGGCGCCCGGCTCGTCGGCGCAAGGTCGGTGATCTTCGTGCATTCGGGCGTCAGCGAGAGGCGCATCGAAGCGATCGCCCACTACGGCGCCGAGATCGTTCGGGTCGCCGGAACCTATGACGATTCCGTCCGCGAGGCCGCGCGGGTCTGTGACGAAAATGCCTGGACGGTCGTTTCGGACACGACATGGCCCGGTTACGAATATATTCCCGGCCTGGTAATGCAGGGTTACACGGCGCTCCTCAGCGAGGCGCTGCGGCAGATGGAAAAGCCTCCGACCCACGTCTTTGTACAGGCGGGCGTCGGTGGCATTGCCGCTGCCACCGCAGGACATCTTGCCTTGCGATACGGAACGGAGCGGCCGCGTTTCGTCGTCGTCGATCCGGCACGCGCCGCCTGTCTCTACGAGAGCGCCAAGGCCGGACATCTGGTCAAGGTTGCGCATGGCGAGCCGACGATCATGGCGATGCTCGAATGCTACGAGCCGTCGCTCGTTGCCTGGCGTATTTTGTCCCGTGCCGCCGATGCCTTCATGACCGTTGACGAAGAGGACGCCGTTTCGGTCATGAACAGGCTGGCACGCCCGAAGGGCACGGATCCGGCGATCGTCGCCGGCGAGAGCGGCGGCGTTGGCCTGGCCGGACTGTTGGGGGTTGCCCGCGACCCAGCGCTGCGCGAAGCGCTCGGATTGACCGAGCAGTCACGGGTCTTCGTCATCAATACCGAGGGGGCCACGGATCCCGAGCGCTACGAGGCATTGGTGGGACTCTCGCCTGCCACGGTGGCAGGCAAATCGAACGAAAAGGTCTGAGCGATGGCGGGATTGGATTTTGATCGGCTTGTCAAGGAAATGACCGCCTGGCGCCGTGACCTGCACGCGCACCCGGAGTTCGGTTTCGAAGAGCAGCGCACCTCATCCTTCGTCGCGGCGAAGCTTCGAGAGTTCGGGCTCGACGAGGTGATGGAGGGTGTCGGCGGCACGGGCGTCGTTGGCAGGCTGAGGCGTGGAAGCGGTAATCGCGCCATCGCGCTTCGCGCCGACATGGATGCGCTTCGGATCCCGGAACAGGGGGATCTGCCCTATCGCTCGACCCGCCCCGGAACCATGCATGCCTGCGGCCATGACGGCCATACGGCGATGCTGCTCGGCGCCGCCAGGATGCTGGCCGAAGAGGGCGGTTTCGACGGCACGGTTTGCTTCATCTTCCAGCCGGCCGAGGAGTGGGGCAAGGGCGCGCTCGCGATGCTGAACGACGGCCTGATGGAACGCTTCCCCTTCGACGAGATATATGGCCTGCACAATATGCCGGGACTGCCGGTCGGCCGTTTCGAAACCCGCGTCGGCGCGATCATGTCGGCCGAGGACAATTTCGAGATCGTCCTGAAAGGCGTTGGCGGACACGCGGCACGGCCGCATTGGGGCAATGAGACGCTTGTTGCCGCCTGCGCCACCGTCGTCAATCTGCAGACGATCGTCTCGCGTCGTCTTTCGCCGACGGATATCGGCGTCGTTTCGGTGACCGAGCTTCTGACTGACGGCACGCGCAATGCCTTGCCGGGCCTCGCGCGTATCCTCGGTGACGCCCGCAGTTTTCGGCCCGAGGTCAGCGCCAAGATCGAAGCGGAGATGCGCGTGATCGCCAAGGGCACGGCGGATGCCTATGGCTGCGAGGTCGAGGTCAACTACACGCGCGAATTCGTGCCGCTCCTCAACGATCCAGCACTCACCACTCACGCTTTTACCGCGGCGCAAGCGGTGTTCGGCGCGGCGAATGTCGCAACGGCGGCGGAGCCGATGACCGGCTCAGAGGATTTTGCGCGTTTCCTCGAACACGTGCCGGGCTGCTTCGTCTTCATCGGCAATGGCGAGGCGTCGGCGCCGCTGCACAATCCGCGATACGACTTCAACGACGACGCCCTGATCTTCGGCGCGCGTTATCACGCCGAGATCATAAGGCAGAGACTGGCGCCGACTGGACCCCGGCCATGACCAGAAATACGCATGAAAGCAGGACACAGATGCCATTGCACTCCATCGACGTCGCACGCCTGACCGGGCGCATCCGTGAGCTTGGCGAGATCGGCCGCGATCCCCAGGGGCAATTGACGCGACTTGCCGGATCCGACAACGACAAAGCTGGCCGTGATCGCTTCGTCGGTTGGCTTGAGACCGCGGGGCTGGAGGTCGCGATCGACCCCATCGGCAACATTTTCGGCATCTGGCGCGACGAGGGGAATGCCGACGCGGCGCCGGTCATGCTCGGCTCGCATATCGATACGGTCATCAATGCCGGTATCTATGACGGCTGCTATGGCGTGCTTGCCGCACTCGAAGTGATCGAGACTTTGAAAGGGCGCGGCGTTGTGCCGGACCGCCCGGTCGTCGTTGCCGCTTTCACCAACGAGGAAGGCGTGCGCTATGCGCCAGACATGCTGGGTTCGCTGGTCTATGTCGGCGGTCTCCCCATTGAAGCGGCGCTGGCGACAATCGGCACCGACGGTTCGGTGCTCGGAGAGGAGCTCGAACGGATCGGTTATGCCGGCGACGCCGAACCGGGCCTCCTCAGGCCGCATGCCTATGTCGAATTGCATATCGAGCAGGGGCCGGTCTTGGAGCGGGAGGGGTTTGCGATCGGTGCGGTCGAAAACCTGCAGGGCATCTCCTGGCAGCGCGTCACCATCGATGGCGTCGCCAACCATGCCGGCACGACGCCGATGGCGATGCGCAATGATGCGGGACTGGCTGCCGCCCGCATCGGCCTGTTTCTGCGCGAGCATATTGCCCTGTCGAATGCTCCCAGTGTCGCGACCGTCGGCACCATGCGTTTCGAGCCCGACGCGATCAATGTCATCCCGTCGCGCGCCACCTTCACCGTCGATCTGCGCGACCCGGACGAGGATCGGCTGCAGGTGCTCGAGGCGGCGCTTGCGGATTTCCTCGTGCGTGTTGCTGCGGAAGAGGGTGTCGAGATCTCCGTCGAGCGCCTGGCGCGGTTCCAGCCGGTCGGCTTCGACCAATGCATCGTCGAGGCGATCGAGGCTTCGGCCAAGGCGCATGGACTGAAGAGCCGACGCATGACCTCGGGCGCCGGCCACGACGCGCAGATGATCGCCCGCATCGCCCCAACGGCGATGATCTTCGTGCCGAGCCGCGACGGTATCAGTCACAATCCGCGGGAACACACCGAGCCGGCGGATCTGGTCGCCGGGGCGAATGTGTTGCTTGACGTGGTCGAGCGGATTGCTTGCAGAGGCTGGAAGGGCAATTAGGAGTACGTGCGGCGAGAAAGGCGATGCTTTGTATCGGTAACTCCGCCGCCACACTCCGGGCAGGTCGTGATCGGGATAGACATTTCTCGAATGTCAAGTTCTGACGCCCGTTGAGCTGGTTCTTGCGCGTCGGAATCTGCTTCTACACGCACATCCGGAGCCCGGTTTCGAGAATTCGTGCAGGTCCCCGGTCGTTGCGACGAAATGGAATCTCTTCAAGGCTCTCTTTTCGTGTGAACGGTCTTCTGCCGGGCAGAAGGTTCAGGCTGGCTCGGTTCGAAGCGCCTTTCCGGCGTCTGGCGGAAAAGGTTAAGGAAATTGCTGCCGCCGTGCCAAACGTTGCCGGTTGGTCCGTAGTCTCGTGAGTCGCGCACGGATGAGCGGTTCTCGCCGTGGCTATCGCTACCGCTGTCGATGACGGCAGCACCTCCGCCGCCTGCGCCGGTGCCGCCGGGCACACCGCCCGAGCCGCTACCGTCGCCGGTGCCCCAGCCGCCACCACCCCCATCGCCGCCACCCTCCGTGCCGTTGCTTCCGCCGCTCCCGACGTTTTCGCCACCTTGGTCGCCGCCATCAGCGCGATTTTCACCATTCCCGCCGCCGACATCGGCGTCGTCCGCATGGGCGGCGGAAATCCAGGAAAAACCCGCGGCAAAACTCCCGCTGTCGTTGAGGCGTGGCAGATCTCCAGCGAGTGCCGCAAGGCCGCCTATCGACAGGGCCGTCAATCTCAGCAGGCGTGTCCTCAAGTCTTTCTCCTCGTAAACGGCGCTCTTCGTCGTCTTGCAAGAGCGCCGCAGAGGACGGCAGCTTGGTGTGAATGACGGGTTCGCCGGCGGCGACTTTTGCGTGAGCCCTACATATCGTTCAACCGATGAGGGGGCAAGTTGTTCCCCCAGGGCCCGGCATCCACCTTGCGGTCGGAAGGGAGTGCGAGGCATCCCTCCCGACGTGTTACGCTTCAACTCTTAGCTTCAACCTCAGCGACCGGCATGTAGAGGTCGCCGCCCTCGCGGTATTTCGCGGCCATCGCCTCCAGCCCCTCCTTCTGCGCTTCCGCACGAATGTCGTGCGAGATCCGCATCGAGCAGAATTTCGGACCGCACATGGAGCAGAAATGCGCGACCTTGTGCGCTTCCTTCGGCAGGGTCTCATCGTGGAAATTGCGGGCCGTCTCCGGGTCGAGCGAGAGGTTGAACTGATCCTCCCAGCGGAACTCGAAACGGGCGCGTGACAGGGCGTCGTCGCGCACCTGTGCCGCGGGATGGCCCTTGGCGAGATCGGCGGCGTGGGCGGCGATCTTGTAGGTGATGACGCCGACCTTGACGTCGTTGCGGTCGGGCAGGCCGAGATGCTCCTTCGGCGTCACGTAGCAGAGCATGGCGGTGCCGAACCAGCCGATCATCGCCGCTCCGATGCCGGACGTGATGTGGTCGTAGCCCGGCGCGATGTCGGTCGTGAGCGGCCCGAGCGTGTAGAAAGGCGCCTCACCGCAGACGGCGAGCTGCTTGTCCATGTTCTCCTTGATCTTGTGCATCGGCACGTGGCCGGGGCCTTCGATCATCACCTGACAATCCCTAGCCCAGGCGATCTGGGTCAGTTCGCCAAGCGTCTCCAGTTCGGCGAATTGCGCCGCATCGTTGGCGTCGGCAATCGAGCCGGGGCGCAGGCCATCGCCGAGCGAGAAGGAGACGTCATAGGCGCGGCAGATGTCGCAGATTTCCTCGAAATGCTCGTAGAGGAAGCTCTCGCGGTGGTGATGCAGACACCACTTGGCCATGATCGAGCCGCCGCGCGAGACGATGCCGGTGACGCGATCGACGGTGAGCGGGATGTAGTGCAGCCGCACGCCCGCATGGATGGTGAAGTAGTCGACGCCCTGTTCGGCCTGCTCGATCAGCGTGTCGCGATAGACCTCCCAGTTGAGATCCTCGGCAATGCCGTTGACCTTCTCCAGCGCCTGGTAGAGCGGCACGGTGCCGATCGGAACCGGTGAGTTGCGGATGATCCATTCGCGGATGTTGTGGATGTTGCGGCCGGTTGACAGGTCCATCACCGTATCGGCGCCCCAGCGCGTCGCCCAGACCATCTTCTCGACCTCCTCGGCCATCGACGAGGTCACCGCGGAATTGCCGATATTGGCGTTGATCTTCACCAGGAAGTTCCGGCCGATGATCATCGGTTCGGATTCCGGATGGTTGATGTTGGCCGGCAGGATCGCCCGGCCGCTGGCGATCTCCTGACGCACGAACTCCGGGGTAACGTGATCAGGGATATGGGCACCAAAACTCTCGCCGTCCCGAACCTTCGCCCGGGCCGCGTCGCGGCCGAGGTTCTCGCGGATTGCCACGAATTCCATCTCCGGCGTGATGATGCCGGCACGGGCATAGGCGAGTTGAGTCACCGCCTTGCCGCCGGTCGCCTTCAGCGGTGCGTGCTGGAACGGGAAGGTCGGCGTCAGCCGGTCACCGCTGGCGAAGCCGTTGTCTTCCGGCCGCACGATCCGCCCCTCGTAGGTCTCAACGTCGCCGCGGGCGACGATCCAGTTGCGGCGCAACCGCTGCAGGCCATTCTCGATGCTGATCTCGGCGCCGTCGGCGGTATAGGCGCCGGAAGAATCATAGACCGTGACCGGCGGCTCGCCCGAGGTCGGGTGCAGCGCGATCTCGCGCATCGGCACGCGGATATCCGGATGGAGAACGCCCGGCTTGTGGACTTTTCGGGAGGCGGGAAGCGGCCCTTGCGTGACCGTGAGGGCTGCGGGCTTTGTGGCAATATTCATGACGAGGCTCCAAGTTTTCGATTGGAGACCCAGTTCTGATGCCGGAAGGATGAAAGACGCTCCGCCAGGTGCTGGACGCACGGAGTCCTGGCTTCGATATCTGCACCGTCCCTACGCCAGTATGAACTGGATCAGGTTCAACGGGTCACTGCGCCACAGCCGGCAAGCCGACCATCCAGCAGTATCTCAGCCCCTTAGCGGGACCCCCCTGGTGAATGCTCAGAAGATAGCCATCGAACGGCACCGGTCGTCAAGCGTGAATTCGTCCGGTGTCGAAGATGCAATTTAAGGGTGTTTTTTGGTCGCTGATGGGAGCTAGCGGCCTGACTTTTCCGGAACGCCGCGCTCCGCGTAATCGGCGCGGTTGATGCCGTGACGCTGGAGCTTGTCGTAGAAGGTCTTGCGCGGGATGCCGAGTGCTTCGATCGTCGCCTTGACGTCACCGCGCTGGGCGCGAAGCACCTCCTTCAGGATCTCCGCCTCGTAGCGTTCGAGCCGCTCTGGCAAGGCGGCGCCAGGCTGTTCGGCCGGTCCGAGAGGCTGTCCGAGCGGGCCTTCGACTCCGAGTGCCACGCGCTCTGCAAAGTGCGAGAGCTCGCGCACGTTGCCGGGCCAGGCATGGGTCATCAGATGCTGTCGCACTGCCGGCGAAACGACGGGCACGTCGCGCTTGAAGCGCTCGGCCGCCCGCGCCAGGAAGTGCGAAAAGAGCAGCGGGATATCGTCACGGCGCTCGCGCAGCGGCGGGATCGATAGCGTTACGACATTCAATCGAAAGTAGAGATCTTCGCGGAAATCGCCGCGCTCAGCCGGATTGCCGAGATCGATCTTGGCGGCGGCAATGACGCGGATATCGACGGGACGGACCTGATTGGTGCCGAGCGGCGTGATCTCGCGCGCTTCGAGAACGCGCAGCATCTTCACCTGGGTCGCCGGCGGCATCGCCTCGATCTCGTCGAGGAAGAGCGTGCCGCCGCTTGCATGTTCGATGCGGCCGATGCGCTTCTTCAGCGCTCCGGTGAAGGCGCCCGCTTCGTGGCCGAAGAGCTCGCTCTCGATCACCGTTTCCGGTAGCGCGCCACAGTTGAGCGCCACGAAGTTGCCGTTGCGGCGCCGGCTCCAATTGTGGAGCAGGGTGGCGACCACCTCCTTGCCGCTGCCGGTCTCCCCGGCGACGAGCACGTCCACGTCGGTGTCTGCTATATGTTTGATCGTCTGGCGCAGGCGATCCATGACCGGAGTCTGGCCGATCAGCGGCAGACTGTCGCCGGCCGTCTCGGCTGCCCGCTTCAGGGCGCGGTTCTCCATGACAAGACGGCGTTTTTCCAGCGCGCGCCGCACGCTTTGCACCAGTCGGTCGGCGGCAAAAGGTTTTGGGATGAAGTCATAGACGCCATCCTGCAGCGCCTGAACGGCCATCGGTATGTCGCCGTGGCCGGTCACCAGAATGACCGGCAGGTCCTGGTCGAAGGTAGCGACGCGGCGAAAGAGCTGCAGCCCGTCGATGCCGGGCATGCGGATATCACTGACGACGATGCCGTCGAAATTCGCGTCGAGGGTTTGCAAGGCTTCGGCAGCGCTCGCAACCGAAATGACGGCGAGACCGGCGAGTTCCAGCGTCTGTTTCATCGCCTTGCGCAGATCGTTGTCGTCGTCGATGAGGTAAACGGACGGCTGCATCGCTCAGGCCCTCTTCAGGCGAACCGTGAAGACGGTGCCCTTGTCGCTGGTTTCGACCGATATCTCACCGCCATAGTCGGCGACGATCTCCTTGGATATGGCAAGGCCGAGGCCGAGCCCCTGCTCCTTGGAGGTGTTGAAGGGCGTGAACAGATCTTCGTAGACATGCGGAGAGATGCCGGGGCCGTTGTCGGCAACGACAAGCAGGACGGTGTCGGAGGGGCCTTCCTCGCAGCGCACGTGGATCTCGGCATCGCTGCGCTCGCCGAGTGCTTCCAGGGCATTCTGCAGGAGATTGATCAGCACCTGTTCGAGACGGATACGGCTGCCGTAAACGCTGACACCGTTGTCCGGGAGGTCGATGAGGATCGCATCCATGCGTCCCGCAAAGCGGCTGCGAAGCAACATCAAGGCGCCCTCGATCACTTCGCGCATCGGTGTCGGCTCGGAGACGAAGCGGCCTTTGCGGGCGAAGCTGCGCAACTCGTCGGTGATGGTGCCGACCCTTTCGGTCAGTTCGGCGATGCTGACGAGGTTCTCGACCGCCGTTTGCTGCTGGCCGCGTTCGAGGAAGGTGCGGGCGTTGTCGGCATAGGCGCGGATCGTGGCGACCGGCTGGTTGATTTCGTGGGCGACGCCGGCTGCCACCTGGCCGAGGATCGCCAGCCGGTTGGCCTGAACCAGCTCCTGCTGCACGGCCTGCAGCTTCTCTCCCGTGCGCCGGTGATCGGCAATCTCCGTTTCCAGATGGTCGCGGGCAAGGCTGAGATCCTGGGTGCGCTCCGCCACGCGGCGTTCCAGTTCGTCGCGCGCGGCGCGCTCCCTTGTCGCGACCAGTGTCAACGCCTGGCGCCGGCGCAGGAGAAAAGCGGCAAGCGCAAGCAGCGGCACCAGGACCGCAAGTGCGACCAGCCGGGCTTCGCGTGTCGCCGCAGCGATCGCACCATCGAGCGGCGCCAGTTGTTCCAGGCGCCAGCTCGTGGTCGGAACCATGGTTTCGACGCGCAGGAACCGTCGCTCGCTGTCGCCCGGCAGGAGCGCGCGCAATTCGCTGGAACCGTCGCTGGTGGGTTCGATATCCCGGAACGGTAGCGGCAGCAGCGAGGCATCGCCGAACTGCAGACTGTCGCGGATGGCAGCCACCCGGTCTCGCGGAATGGTTCTCGTCGTCATGAAGCGCCAGGACGGGAAACTGGTGATCAGCACGATGCCGCGCCGGTCGGTGACATAGACAGGCTTGCCCGAAGCGAGCCATTCAGCCTCTACATCGTCGAATTCAAGCTTGGCGACGACGACGCCGATCGGGCCGTCCGGCCCCTGGACCCGACGTGAGATGTAGAGACCTGGCCGCTTGCTGACGGTGCCCATGGCGAAGTGCTCGGCCTTGCCGTCGCGCATCGCCATGCGGAAATATTCGCGGAAGGCGTAGTCGTTGCCGACGAAGCTCGTCGGCTCGCGCCAATTGCTGGCAGCGACCGCAACGCCGTCGGTGCCGATCACATAGATGACGGCGGCGTCCGTGTTGGCGGCAAGTGCCTGCAGTTTGTCGTTCAGCCGCTGCAGCGCCTGACCATCGCGGCTCGAAAGCGCTGCCTTCACTTCGACATCGTCGGCGAGAACCAGCGGCGTCGAGCGTTGACGTTCGAGCACGGCGCGCAACAGTGACGCCTTCAGATTGGCATCGATCCGGCTTTGGGCGTCGACCGTTTCGAGCGCCTGGCTGCGTCCATACTCGCCGGCAAGGAGGAGGGCGGCGACGAGCAGGGCCACGGCGAAGCCGGCGAACACAAGCCAGGTGCGGCGCATCGAACGGTCGAGATCTGCCAGATTAAGGGGGGCGAATGGGGCATTGAACATGGCCTAATTGTGCATTTTTTCGCTCAGACTTCCAGATCAGGTGTGCGGAAATCCGCTCAACTCTTCGTGCGTGTGGAGCCGGGCGTAGGAAACATTCTCATCGATTCAAAGGCTTGGCTCTCCCCGCAGAGAATTGGCACGCCCGTTGCAAATGACATCCTCATGACAGCCCGAGCTGTCGCGCATCGGAAATTGACCCGGGAGGCCCGGCATGACGCCGGACTGGGTCCAGTGGAGGATATCATGATTATCGACCAATCCGCGGAACCGCGCGGCAAGACACCTTTCTATCGTCATCTCTATGTCCAGGTTCTGGCGGCAATCGCAGCCGGCATCCTGCTCGGCCATTTCTATCCGGAGATCGGCACGCAGCTGAAGCCGCTCGGCGACGCCTTTATCCGCCTCGTCAAGATGATCATCGCGCCGGTGATTTTCCTGACGGTCGCGACCGGCATTGCCGGCATGACCGATCTCGCCAAGGTCGGCCGCGTCGCGGGCAAGGCGATGCTTTACTTCCTGACGTTCTCGACGCTCGCGCTCGTCATCGGCCTGATCGTTGCCAATGTTGTGCAGCCGGGCGCCGGCATGCACATCGATCCCGCCTCGCTCGACGTCAAGGCGGTGACGACCTATGCCGAAAAGGCGCATGAGCAGACGATCACCGGCTTCCTCATGAACATCATTCCGACGACGCTCGTCGGTGCCTTTGCCGATGGCGACATCCTGCAGGTGCTGTTCATTTCGGTGCTGTTCGGTCTCGCGCTCGCCATGGTCGGCAAGAAGGCAGAACCGGTCGTCGACTTCCTGCACGCGCTGACGCTGCCGGTCTTCAAGCTCGTCGGCATCCTGATGAAGGCTGCCCCGATCGGCGCCTTCGGCGCCATGGCGTTCACCATCGGCAAATACGGCGTCGGCTCGATCGCCAATCTGGCGATGCTGATCGGCACCTTCTACATCACTTCGTTCCTGTTTGTGTTCATCGTTCTCGGCGCGGTCGCCCGCTACAACGGCTTCTCGATCGTCGCACTCATCCGCTACATCAAGGAAGAGCTGCTTCTGGTTCTCGGCACGTCCTCGTCGGAAGCAGCCCTTCCAGGCCTGATGAGCAAGATGGAAAAGGCCGGCTGCAAGCGCTCGGTCGTCGGCCTCGTCATTCCGACCGGCTACTCCTTCAACCTCGACGGCACCAATATCTACATGACGCTGGCCGCCCTCTTCATCGCCCAGGCGATGGACATTCCGCTGTCGCTCGGCGATCAGGTACTGCTGCTGCTCGTCGCCATGCTGAGCTCCAAGGGTGCCGCCGGTATCACGGGCGCCGGCTTCATCACGCTGGCGGCAACGCTCTCGGTCGTTCCGGCCGTGCCGGTCGCCGGCATGGCGTTGATTCTCGGCATCGACCGCTTCATGTCGGAATGCCGGGCGCTCACCAACTTCATCGGCAATGCGGTCGCAACCATCGTCGTCGCGAAGTGGGAAGGCGAACTGGACGAGGCGCAGATGGCAGCCGTTCTTGGCGGTCGCGCTCCGGAAGCGCTGCCGCAGCCGGCACTGCAGCCGGCCGAATAAAGTTGCCTCCCAAGGCATGATTGCGAAAGCAGTCCGGACGCGGCCCGTGGCAACACGGGCCGCGTCGTCGTTTGGGTCTATTGACCGCTCAACGACATCTTCGATTTGTCGGGCGCGCCGGCGTTCAGATAGGCGACGAAATCCCTGAGCATCGGCACCCGGCGAGGCCGGAAGCTCTCGTCCGTCATCCGGATGTCGACGATGCGGTCGACGCGGAACTTGCGATAGTCTTTTCTGAGGCCACACCACGCAAGCAGCACCAGCATCCGCTCCAGGTAGACGATCGCAAGGGGCAGTACCTGTCGATCGGTCCGCTGCCCGTCTGCATCCACATAGCCGATGACTACGGCGCGTTCCTGCCAGGAAGCTTCGCGTAGCAGAGACACGTCGATGGGCGGCGGATCGCGCCTGTCGAAGCGATAGACCTGCGACACCGCATGAAGCGCCTGGCGCTGCAACCGATCGGGCAGTGTCGCCGTTATCTTGGAAAGAACAGCCCCGGCCGCTGCGGCCAGATCCGGCTCGCCCATGTGCTGGACCTCGGCAAGGCCGAGCACCAGCGCCTCGATTTCGAGCCGCGTGAAGGTCTGCGGCGGCAAGGCGATGTCTTCGGTGAGCCGGTAGCCGAAGCCGCGCTCGCCATCGATCACCGCGCCTGCGGCGCGCAGGCTTTCGATGTCGCGATAGAGCGAACGCAAGGATACACCGGTCTCCTCGGCAAGACGGGCAGCCGTCACGGGAGAGGGGAGAGTGCGGAGCGCCTGGAGCAGGCGGAAGAGACGAGCGCTGCGAGCCATGATTGTAGATTAGCTGAAGCCTACTGACGAAAACTGGCAGTTGGGCGACTGTATAAGATCCCCATCCGCAAACGCAACCGAGGACTTGAGACCATGCTGACGCTCTTTCACGCCCCCCGCTCGCGCTCGTCGCGCATTGTCACGCTGCTTCGCGAACTCGACGCCTTGGACAAGGTTGAGATCGAGATCGTCGACATCACCCGCGGTGACGGCAGCGGCCGCAAGGATCCGAGAAACCCGCACCCGGAAGGCAAGGTGCCGCTGCTCGTTCATGACGGCGTCGTGCTCTGGGAGAGCATAGCCATCATCCAGTACCTGACGGATCTTTTCCCGGAAAAGAACCTGGCGCCGCTTGCCGGCGATCCGCAGCGCGGCCGGTATCTGAGCTGGCTTGCCTGGTATGCGGGCGTCGTCGAGCCGGTGCTGATCATGCAGGCCGCGGGACTTTCCCATCCTTATCTCGATTTCACCTTCCGCGGGCCGGAGCAGATGGCAGAGCGCCTTGAAGCCGCGCTGAAGGATGGCCCTTACCTGATGGGCGAGCGCTACACGGCGATTGACCTGCTGCTGCATTCGCCCTTTGCCTGGTATCCAGCGGCAACGCCGGACAGTGCCGTCATCAAGGCCTGGGTGGAACGCTGTGGCGCGCGGCCGTCGCTGCAATGGACGGCGGACTATGACGTCCGTAGCGTGGCTGCAGCCTGACGATCACTCGCTTCCAGTGGGGCCTCGCCAGCTGCCGCGAGGCCCTTTTCAGGACGAGGCAACGTTCCAGCTCATTTTCGTTTGAGGTTGATCTCGCTCGTCACGATGCGCTTGCCCGAGGCGGGATCGACATCAACCGTCGTCAGTTGCATGCCGTTGGCGCCGATCTTGCGCAAGGTGAGATCGGCGCTGCGGTCGCCATTGACCTCCTTGGCCCAGCGGATGGTGAGATTGATCGCGTCGCCGCGGCGGCTACCGTTGAGACCGGCACGGCCACCGCGCGGGCCGAGATAGGAGCCGCTATAGGTCGAACCGCTATAGCGCAGCTTCGCGTCGACGGATTTCGAGATCAATAGCAAGCCGCGGCAAACACCCTCCATCGACAGGGCGAGACCACTGGCCTGTGAACTGAAATTGCAGGAGACATTGATCGGCGACATGTTGGCGCGAATGCGGACGGTTCCTGTGCCTGCCCAATTGCCACCAAGCGTTTTCAGGAACGCGCCCTCGTCTGCCCGTGGGCCACTCGTGGGCGTCAAGGTGAGTGCAATCATCAGGACCCATCGCCACATGCCTCGCGCCTCCCGTTTTGCGTGGATGCTACAACACCCCGCTGCTGCACACGAGCGTCAACGCAGCATGCGGCAGCGAAGTTCCTCAAAGTTTCTTATCCGGCCGGATCTCTCGACCAATCAATGCATCCGGGCGGCAATCAAAGGCAGAACCCCTGCCGCACTTTTGTCAGGTTGCGCACGGGTCCGGTGCTGGTTCCTCATTCCCCGTATCAACGTTGTTCTCCGAAGCACGCTTCGCGCTCCAGACCCGTATAAGCCGGTAAAGACTTCGTCACTTTCTAAGTATAGATCTCAATCTTCACTGCCTATGCGAACTGGGTATTGTCCGAAGGGGGGCTAGGGGGAGCTGTCTTATGTTCAGTGTCACATGTTTTTTGCTTTCTTCAACCACTCAGTGTGGCCAATCCTGCATAAAGCCGCGCGTTGACAGCCGCTTCATTGCAGGCGGCGGCAAGCAACAAACAGCAGATGCCCTTTCAGGGTGCTGTCCGTGACGGCGCGACTGGAAATCGTCCCATCCCCGGACGGCGGAGCGCTGTTGACGCCGGCGCGGCTCGTCGGCGAACCGCTCTTTGCCGAGGCGTTACGGCAGGCGGCCCTTCATATGGCCGCGATGCATGATGCCGCTCCGCGTATCGTGCGCTATACCGCCAGCTTGAGAAAATGGCTCCTCACCCAAGCCATCCTGGCTTTGCATTTCGAGCATCTGACAGATCCATCACGCCCTGCGCTGACGACGGCAAAGCTCATCGACTTTATCGCCGCCAACAGTGTTGCCAGCAAGAACACGGCGGCGGCGCACCTGGCCGAAATGCGCAACTATCGACTGCTGCTCGATGCGGAACAGGGCAGCAACAAGCGGATCAGGCCTCTGATCGTTTCCGATGTCGCCGAAGGCCTGATCCGGCAGTGGTTCGAAGGGCATCTTTCGTCGCTCGACATGCTCGACCAGGGAACACGGCTGGCGCAATCGCAAAGCCAGTCGGCGTTGATGCATCATGCATTGCCGCGTGCGACGCGGCGGCTTATCGCGGATCGTGCCTGGTGCGATCCACCCGAAAGCATTGCCGCCTTCGTCTTGACGGAGTCGGGAAGCAACATTCTGCACGATCTGATGGCCCGGCTGCCGTCGGGCGTTTTGCCCGATCATCGGATTTGGGTCGGGCCCCTGAAGCTCGGCGAAATCACCAACCGCTACATCATCTCGCGCACCCATGCACAAAGGGTCTTCGCACGTGCCGGTGACCTCGGTCTTCTCGGCTGGGAGAGCCTCGGTAGTCGTGGCCCTCTCTGGATTTCGCGTGGACTGGTCGACGATTACCGTTTTTGGCAAGCGGTCAAGTTTGCGGCGCTCGATGATGCCTTCGCCTGGGCAACGGTGCAGGCGAAATGAACGGCATGGCGGCCTGCGCGCGCAGTCTGTCCAGAATCGCGTGAAAGCGGAAAGATGTTCTAGAAACAAGTGCTAGAGCGACCTTGGCGCACTAAGGCCTCTCCAGGTTGCGATGCGTAAGGCGATCTCGCGGCCGCTTTCAGGATTTGCCCACCATGGCGCTGGACCCGCCTCAAACGGCAAGAACGGACCGGAAACCGAACCCCCAGCCTGCCTATAGACCGTGCAGAACCTGTGTTGCCTTGACGGCGGCCGACGCCCGGTTCTCGACGCCGAGCTTCACATAGATCTGTTCCAGATGCTTGGTCACGGTACGCGCGCTCAGTCCCAGGATCTCCCCGATGTCGCGGTTCGCCTTGCCCTTGGCGATCCACAGCAGCACCTCGGATTCTCGCTGCGTCAGCGCGAAGTGCTGACGCAGCATTTCGTCGTCCGTCAGCCGGTTCTCGGCCGTCAGCCGGAAGAGATACTCGTTCGGGCCGATCCCGCCGAGATAGGATATCTGCAGGCCCGATTGGCCGGGCTGGTCGAGCGTGAAGCTTTCTTCGTGAGAAGACGTCCCCCTATTGCGACATTCCATCCAGCGGGCGATGCGTTTCGTGACCGTACTCAAGCCATCGTCGCGGCCGGTTGCGGCATTGACGAGGCGGGTCGCCTGCGGGGTCGACCAGCATATGCTGCTGTCGGTGCGAACGGCCAGAAGATGCCGGCCGGCGGCATCGAGCGCGACCCGCGCGCTCTGGGCCGAGCGGGCGTTGGAGAGGTGGACGCGGATGCGTGCCCGGAGCTCGTCGATGTTGATCGGCTTTGTCAGATAGTCGACGCCGCCGGCTTCAAGGGCGCGGACCACGTGCTCGGTCTCGGTCAATCCGGTCATGAACAGTACCGGAGTCTGGCCGACGGCGGCGTTGGCCTTGAGGCGCCGGCAGGTCTCGAAGCCGTCCATGCCCGGCATGACCGCGTCGAGCAGGATGACGTCAGGGGTGATACGCTCCGCGATCGAAAGCGCGGCATTGCCCGACGTGGCGATCAGCGCGGAAAAGCCCGATCGCTCCAGCGCCTCGGTGAGGAAACCGAGGGCTTCCGGTGAATCGTCGACGAGCAGAACGATGTCGCGGCGGTCATAGGTCTCAGCCACGGGCGTCTCCTCCTTCTTGGCTGCTGTTCTTGAGGAAGGCGTCGTAACCGGAGAGATCGAAGGCCTGCACATAGGAACGGGCCTGCTCGACAAAGGGCTGATGCTCGGGCGCGCGCGCGATCTCCGACAACTTGGCCACGATGCCCCTGATGTAACCGATCTCGCCGAGGCGGATCAGTTCCTGCACATGGTGAAGATCCGGACGCGTCATCGCCCGAGCTGTCGGTGCGGCATGCGGCGGCTGTTCCTCGTCTTCGTGGATCCAGGTCAGGCCGAGATGTACCGCGAGCTTGTCGACGAGTTGTCCGACGACGAAGGGTTTGGCGAGCGTGTCGTTGTGGTCGCCAAAGGTGCCGGTGGTCGAGCCGTCGCCGATATTGGCCGAAAGCATGATGATCGGTGCCATTTGTCCGGCCTCGCGCAGCCCGGCGGTGAGTTCCCAGCCGTTCATGCCCGGCATCGAGATATCGATCAGGAAAAGGTCAGGGCGGATGTCTGCAAGGAGCGACAGGCAATCGGCTCCGGATGGGACGGCGAAGACGGTAAAATCCATGGGCACGAGGATTTCGCGCATCAGGTCGCGGTGGTCGACATTGTCGTCGACGACGACGATCGTCCGCCGTGAACCGAGATAGGAGGTGATACGCCGCACAGGGGCGGCAAGCGCGGGTCGGTCGACAGCCGAAAGCATCAACCGGACGCGGAAGGTGGTGCCTTCGCCAAGGGTGCTGGTGACGGCGATTTCGCCACCCAGCGTCTGGGTCAGCAGCCTTGTGATCGTGAGCCCCAGGCCGAGGCCCGGCATGCTGCCGAGATGCTCCGCCTCGCCGCGTTGGAAAGGGTCGAAAATGCGCGGCAGGTCCTTGTCGGCAATGCCGCGACCGCTGTCGGCTATGGTGAAGGTCGCCACTTGGCTTCGATAGGCGACATCCAGGCGGATTCCGCCACGCTCCGTGAATTTCAGTGCGTTGGAAAGAAGATTGACGAGGATCTGGCGCAGGCGTTTCTCATCAGTCTTCACATAGCGCGGCAGGCCGGCGGCGCGCTGGTGCTCGAAGGTAATACCCTTGGCTTGCGCCTGCGGCCGGAACATCTCGATGATCTGGTCGAGAAAGTCGTGAATGTTGATCTCGTTGGAATAGACCTGCAGCTTGCCCGCCTCGATCTTCGAGATATCCAAGAGGCCGTCGATCAGACCGGAGAGATGGTCGGCGCTGCGCTTGATCACCTTGATCGCCCCCTGGCGCGCCGGCGGAATGGTCTCGTCGCGCTCCAGCACCTGGGCATAACCGAGCACGGCATTGAGCGGTGTTCGGAGCTCATGGCTGAGCCCGACGACATAGCGGCTCTTTGCACGGTTGGCGGCCTCCGCCGTCTCCTTTGCCTGCTGCAGCGCGGCATCGGTCTTCTTGTGGGCGGCGATTTCCTTGAGCAGCAGCGTGTTCTGGCGCGACGATTCCTCCTCGGCCACCACGCGGCTGTCGTGCGCGAGCACGTAGAACCAGGAGACGATGCCGGCGAGCACGGCAAAGACGAAGAAGACGACGGCGATGGTCCGCTCGACGACGGCCGCCGTCTCCGGAGACGCGCCGGCGGTCTGATGCGCGATCATCGCGAGGATCAGGCCGATGCCAGCGATCGACAGAACGGCAGAGATCGCGTAGCGGCCAAGGCGGGTCGCAAGCTTTTCCGTGACCGTGCGCGGAAGCAGGCTGTTGGCGACGGTTGCGACCTGTGCGTTGAAGCGCGCCTTGGGCTTGCACATGTCATGGCAGCGGCTGTCGAGCGAGCAGCAAAGTGAACAGATCGGTGCCGCATAGGCCGGGCACCAGGCCATGTCCTCCGGCTCGAACGGATGCTCGCAGATCGAGCAGGTAATCCCGCTCTGGTTTGCCCAGCTTCGGCGCGGTTTGCGGGCGAGGTAGAATTTACCGTCGGTCAACCAGGCGATTGCCGGCGAGGCGATGAAGGCGACGACGAGGGCGATATAGGGTGCAAGCGACGCAGCGATCTCGCCGAAGGCGCCGAAATGCGCCGTCAGCGCCACCGTCGCCGAGATCGCCATGGCGCCGAGCCCGACCGGGTTGATGTCGTAGAGATGCGCCCGCTTGAACTCGATGCCGGGCGGTGACAGGCCAAGCGGCTTGTTGATGAAGAGATCCGCGGAGATGGTGCAGAGCCAGGCCATGGCGATGATCGAGAAGACGCCGAGCGTTTCCTCGAGAAGCCGGTAGATGCCAAGCTCCATCAAAAGGAGCGCAATCGCGACGTTGAAGATCAGCCAGACGACGCGGCCCGGATGGCTGTGCGTCAGCCGCGAGAAGAAGTTCGACCAGGCGAGTGACCCGGCGTAGGCGTTCATGACGTTGATCTTCAGCTGCGACACGACGACGAAGGCGACCATCAGAAGCAGCGCTGCCGTTTCAGACGGGATCATGTAGCCGAAAGCGGTGTAGTACATCTGTGCCGGATCGGCGGCTCTCGTCGAGGGCACACCGGCCGAAAGCGCCAGTACGACAAGGAAGGAACCGGCGAGCAGTTTCGGCGCGCCGACGATCACCCAACCGGAGCCGGCGAGGAAGACGGCGATACGGTGATGCAGCTTGCGCTGGCCGTCCGGCGGCAGGAAGCGCAGGAAGTCGACCTGCTCGCCGATCTGAGCCATCAGCGCGAAGATCACGGCCGACGCCGCACCGAACTCGACGAGATCGAACGGCGCGATCGTTCCGGGTGGCCCGGACGCGTGGTGTATGCCCGAGTAGGCGAGCCAGGTGCCAACCTTCTCCCAATCCGCAAAGGCGATAAAGACGAAGGGCAGGATGTTGAGTACGATCCAGAAGGGTTGGGTCACAAGCTGGAACTTGCTGATCAGCCGCACGCCGTGGGTGACGAGCGGGATGACCATGACGGCGCTGACGATGTAGCCGATCCACAAGGGGATGCCGAGCGCCAGCTCGAGTGCGCCCGACATGATCGAGGCCTCGATCGCAAACAGGATGAAGGTGAAGCTCGCATAGATCAGCGAGGTCAGTGTCGAGCCGATGTAGCCGAAGCTGGCGCCGCGGGTCAGAAGATCGATGTCGACGCCGTGGCGGATGGCATAGCGGCTGATCGGCAAGCCAACCGTCAGGATCATCAGGCTCGCGACTACGATCGCGACGATTGCGTTGGTCGTACCGTAGGACATGGTGATGGCGCCACCGATGGCCTCCAGCGCCAGGAAGGAGATCGCGCCGATGGCCGTCTGGGAGATGCGTTCGGATGAAAAACGACGGGCACTCTTGGCGGTGAAGCGCAGCGCATAGTCTTCCAGCGTCTGGTTGGCGACCCATCGGTTGTATTCACGCCGGATGGGGATGATGCGCTGGCGTGCCGCCATGGGGGTCCTAACGTGCCGTCGAAGGGGTATCTGCCTTTTTTCTTAGCACGGAAGTTTTCTGCTTAAAATTGCTGCAACGGAGAAAATGTGCAGGCGCAGCAAAGAAATGGGCGCGCCCGGTTTTTGGCTCGTTCGGCTGCCGAAATCGGGGCGCTCCGTTGGAAGCTTGCGGGTGCCTGATCGCTGGGCCCGTCAGGCTGCTTGGCAATAGATCGGATTGCTGATCGCACGCCGGATGATCCGGCTTGAGAGATCGTCCTCGGAGAGCTGCCAGGGCAGGCCCTTTCCGGGAAGCGCGTCAAGGAACGCATCGACGAGCGCCTTCCGGCTCTCGACGGCCACGATCTCTGTGCGAAGGAAACGATCGGGCGAGCCGGCATAGCGGCCGACCCAATCATCGGCTTCGATCGCTTGTTCGCCAACGATGCCGGAGGCATCCAACCACACGAGCTTGTCGCCCTTGGCGCCGCGAACCAGCGCTTCCGCCGTGACGGGGCCGGTGACGCTCGATCCCATCGGTGCTCCATTGGCGGTCAGTTCGAGATGAGGTCCCGCTGGACCTTCGGTGACATAGCCGCGACCGGCTTTCATGGCGCCGAGCACCGCCTCCTCGGATAGTTCTTCGAGAAAGAGCACGGTCGTTGGGCGGGCGAGCACCAGCGGTCCCTCGGGCATCAGTCTCGCCGGCTGGTGAAAATCGCTGCCGCCGATCGCCGAGATCTTCAGGCCCGACGCAAGCCGCTGCTGGTAGCGCTCCAGAGACACCCAGTTCCAGGCGAGCCAGTGGGATTGCCAGACCTCCATGCAGTCGATCTTGGGGAGCTCGTAATCCCAGGGGATCGTCGGCTTGTCGTGATTGACCGACAGCAGGCCGCCGCGCTCATGCACCAGCCGCTCAAGCGTACGAGCGTGCTCGGGCTTCGTCATGCGGAAATCGATCCAGTCGTCGACGCCGAAGACATTGGCGTGTCCGACGGCGGTGGTGATCTCCATGGCGCGGACGAAGACGAGATCGGGCGAAGAGTGCGGGTGGAAATAGCGCCGCTGGGTGATGGTGTTGTGGTCGGCGACCGCGAGGAAGTCGAGCCCTGCCTGCCGCGCTGCAGCATGCAGCAGTTCAGGCGCGCCGGCCGCGTCCGAGTGGAACGTGTGGCAATGAAGGTCGCCGCGATACCAGCCGGCCCCCTTGCGGACCGGAAACTGGCGCTTCGGTTGCGGCGCGATCGCACGCGGGCTCATGTTGTAGTCGACGGTCACTAGCGCCTCGACGCCGTCTACGGGGATCTTGTAGAGGCCCAACATGACCTTCCACCGTCCAGACGGCATCTCGCCATGGACATAGCCTGGCGTGGCGTCGTCGGTGGCGACGAAGAAGCGATCGCGCGCGCCGCCGCTCCAGCCGCGAAAGCCCTCGGCGGTCGGGTAGTCGGTGGCCCGCGGGTCAAGCGCGCCGAGGTCGATGATGCATTGTTCCGATTTCGGATAACTCAGCGTCACGTCGATCCGTGTCGCGCCTTCGGGCACGTCGAACGGCACATAGAAATAGGGGTCGACGGCCTGATGCTCGCGGGTGATCCGCACGCTAAGGGTCTGCATGGTGGCCTCAACGCTCGTCGGCTGCGGGTATGCGCGCGCCGGAGTCGTCGAAGAGGGTGATGTGCCTGGCGTCGAAGGCGAGGTGCACGGAGGTTCCGACCTTGATCTCGTCGTCCGTGAAGATACGCGCCGTCACGCGGCCGTTGTCGCCGCGCTCGAGCGTGACGAGACTTTCCGGTCCCATGTTTTCGTTGGCGAAAAGTTCGCCGGAAACGACGTTCCGGTCGCCTGCATCCGCTATGCGCAGGTGCTCCGGGCGCACGCCAAGCGTCATTTTGCCTGCTTTCGCCGCCCTGGCGATGACGTCGGTGGGTGCGATGGGTGCCAGTTGCAGGCCTTCGGCGCGAAGGTGCAGGGCTCCTTCTCCCATGGAGGCTTCTACGGGGACGAGGTTCATCGGCGGGTTGCCGACGAAGTTGGCGACGAAGGTGGTTGCCGGCCGGCGGTAGATCTCGATCGGCGGCGCGAACTGCACGATCCGGCCCTTGTCCATGACAGCGATGCGGGTGGCGAGCGCCATGGCCTCCGCCTGGTCGTGGGTGACGTAGACGGCTGTCATGCCCATGTCGCGCTGCAGGTGGTTGAGGAAGCCGCGCGCTTCGAGGCGCAGCTTGGCATCGAGGTTGGAGAGCGGCTCGTCGAAAAGATAGACCTCGCTTGGGTAGACCAGTGCGCGCGCGAGCGACGTGCGTTGCTGCTGGCCGCCGGAAATCTGGCTCGGCAACCGCTTCAGGAGGTCGCCGATCTTCAGGACATCGGCGACTTCCTTGGCGCGGGCGTGGCGCTTGGTCTCCTGCTCACCGCGAACCTTTAGCGGATAGGCGATGTTGTCGGCGATGTTCATGTGCGGGTAGAGCGCATAGTCCTGGAAGACCATGGATATGCCGCGATCCTTCGGGTGCAGATAAGTGACGTCGCGGCCGCCGATCATTACCCGGCCGGACGTCGGGGTTTCGAGGCCGGCGATCATGCGGAGACTCGTCGTCTTGCCGCAGCCGGAAGGGCCGAGCAGGCAGATGAACTCGCCATCGGCGATCGAAAAGCTGATGTCGGGCACGGCGACGAAGGCGCCGAAAGTCTTGGAGATGTTCTGGAATTCGACAGAGGCCATGGCGGGTTTCCGATTACGACTTGATGCCACCGAAGAACCGGAAACCGAATTTCCAATTCACGAAGAGATAAAGGGCGATGACGGGCAGGGAGTAGATCAGCGAATAGGCGGCAAGCAGCGTGACGATCGGCGTGCCGGCTTCCGAATAGAAGGAGTAGATGGCGACGGAGGCGGGCATCAGCTTGTCGCTGCGCAGGAGAATGAAGGGGATGAGGAAGCTGCCCCAGATATTGACGAAGGCCCAGACGACGACAACGACGATGCCCGGCCGGATGACCGGCAGCGCGACATCGAAGAAGGCCTGGAGCGGCGAGGCGCCGGCGACCATGGCGCTTTCCTCGTAGGAACGCGGAATGGCGTCGATGAAGTCCCTGAGGATGAACATTGCCGTCGGCAGCAGCCCGCCGGCAAAGACGAGAATGACGGCGAGATGGGTGTCGATCAGGCCCGCGGCCGAGATGATCAGGAAGATCGGCACCATCGCCGCCGAGCCTGAGACCACCGAGGAGAAGAGCAGCAGGATATAGGTGACGGCGCCCTTGCCGGGGATCGGCGAGCGCGACAGTGCGTAGGCGGCAAGCGTGGCTGCTGCGCCAACCAGCACCACACCACCCGCTGCCTGGATGAGGCTGTTCAACAGTGCCTGCATCGCGAAGGTGTTCTGGAAGACGGTCGCAAAATTCGAGAGCGTGAAGGGCGAGGGGATAGCAAGCCCGAGTTCGGCGCGCGCGTTGAAGGGCGCGAAGACAAACCAGACGAGCGGCAGCGCGAAGACCGTGCCGAGGAAGGTGGCGGCAGCGGAAAAGATCGTGCGCCGCAGGAAAATATTGGGAGCTTTGCGCATCATTCCGCCTCCATCGGCTTCTTGTGGGCAAGGCGGAGATAGACGAGCGCGAATGCCAGGTTGATCAGCATGATGACGACGCCGACGGCAGCACCCTTGCCGAACTCGAAATCCTTGAAAGCGATCCGGTAGGTGTAGATCGAGAGAATCTCGGTGCGGTAGGACGGCCCGCCATGGGTCAGCAGGAACGGCGTGAAGACGTTGAAGGTCCACATGGTGATGAGGATGAGATCCGTTACGACATGGCCGCGGATCAGCGGGAGGGCAATGTCGCGCAGCTTCTGCCAGGAGGTGGCGCCGGCGACGTCGGCGGCTTGAAAGTAGCTCGGCGGGATCGACTGGAAGGCCGAGTTGAACAACATCATCGAGAAGGCGGCACCCCGCCAGGTGTTGAAGAACACGATCACCCAGAAGGGCTGTTGCAGCAACCAGTCGCCAGGCGGCAGGCCGAGGCCGCGCATGATCATGTTGAGCGTGCCGTTGTCATAGTCGAGAAAGGCGAACCAGGCGAAGCCGATCACCACTTCCGGCAGGATCCAGGCGGCGATAACAGCGGTTTGGAGGAAGGATTTGAGCGTCGGCGTCACGGACTGGCTGAGCCAGGCGAGCAGCAGGCCCAGAAGCGCCTGGCCGATGAGCGCCGAAAGCAGCACGAACTGGATCGTCAGGATCAGCGAGAAGCCGAACTGGCCGCGGGTGAAGAAGGTCGTGGGATTGAAGAGTGCGAAATAGTTCTGCAGGCCGACAAAGTCGGGGTCGACCGCTGTGCGCCCGAGCAGGGTGCGGTTGGTGAAGGAAACAAAGATCACCCAGAAGAAGGGGATGATGACGAAGACCCCGACGAGAGCCGTCGCGGGCGCAAGAAAGAGTGCGCCGGCGCGCGTCGAAAGCAGTGAGAATTTCTTCATGCCCTTTTCCCGGATCGGTCACCCGGCCGCGTGCGGGCGGCCGGGTGTTCTGTTCAGTGGATCAGAGCGGGATGCCGTTATCCCGCGCGCTTCTTAGAGCGTGCTGACGGTGTTTTCTTCGCCGACGATGGCAATGACGGCCGCCTTGTATTGGGCCATCGCATCCTCAGGTGAGAGTTCGCCGGAGACGACACTTTCGGTCATGCGCTGGATCTCGCTCGAGACCTTGTTGTAGTTCGCGTCGTTCGGGCGCGCTGTGGTGATCGGCAGCAGGGCCGCCGCAGTCTCTGTCAGGAACGGCGAATTGGGGATCGCCACGTCGTTGCGGATGCGGATCGAAGGCTGAATGTCCTGGAAGGCGGTCAACTGTTCCTTGCTGTTCATGAAGGAGAGCAGCGCCCAGGATTCGGCGGGAGCGTCGGTGTGCGGATTGATGACGAAACCGGTGCCGCCGGAAACCGTGACGAAATCCTGCCCGCGCAGGCCCTTGCCCGGGGCGGAGGCCGGCATCTTCTTCCAGGTCATCGTGTTGTCGCGATCGGCCACCGCAAATTCCGCGCCGGGCTTGGTCACCGAGCGATAGAACCAATCGCCTTCGACGAGCATTGCCGTCTTGCCGTCACGGAAGTTGGCGAAGGTGCGGTTGCGACCGTCTGCCAGCAGTTGCGCGCGCTGGTCACCGAGCTTTTCGTCGACATAGATGGTCTTGTAGAGCTTCAGGGTGTCGAGGATGCCCTGGCTTGAGACGATATATTTGCCGCTGTCGTCGGTGACCTGCTCGCCGGTGCCAAGCAGCGCCATCCAGTAGCCCTGCATCGTCGTCGCCTCGCCCATGGAGACGCCGGCGTTCAGCTGCAGCGGGAAGCTTTCGGGGGCTGCGGACTTGATCTTGCGGGCAGCTTCCAGCAGTTCCTCCCAGGATTTCGGCTGCCAGTTGTCGGCATCGAGCCCGGCCGATTTGAACAGATCCTTACGCACGAAGATCATGCGGGCGTCGGTGCCGAGCGCGATGCCGTAGGGCTTGCCCTGGTAGCTCATCAGCGCCTTCGTACCGTCCGAGATGTGCTGCCAGCCTTCCCATTTCGGCACGTCTGCGCCGGCGACTTCTTCGAGCGATTTCAAGAGATTGCCCTGGACGAAACTCGGGATCAGGAAGCCGTCGAAGCCGGAGACGTCAGGGCCGGCGCCGGTCGAGAAATCAAGGGCGAGCTGCTGCGTCAACTGCTCGTCTTCACCGCCGAACTGGGTGAGTTTGACGGTCACGTCCTTGCCTTCGGCCTTCATCTTCTCGGTAAACGCCGGGATGACCTTCTGCTCGATCCATTCGGCCATGCCGCTGTTGACGCCGCCGACGACGCAGCGGCAGGTGATGTTGAGTTCGGTGGCGCTCACCGGCGCGGCAAAGGCAACGGCCGCGGCTGCGCTGAGCAATAGGGAATGAAACCTGGTACGCATGTTTTCTCCTCCCGGGCGGTCTTCTCAAAGACCTATGTGTCTGGCTGCGACAGTCCGGCCCTCCTCCAGGGTCCGGTGTCCCGACGATGATCAAGAATGAACACGCTTTCATTTTTGTCAACATGGATCAGGTGTTCTTTCTACAATAATCGCTGGAATTCTTATTCCGCTTGACGAAATCGATGAGTTGATTTCTTTTGTTAGTGAACACGTTTTCATTTTGTGACGGATAAATGAACGATCGCGCCGACAAGAAGACTGCCCGAGCCACCGCAGACCAGGTGGCGCGCGAGGCCAATGTTTCCCGCGTGGCGGTGTCGCGGGCCTTCAACCCGAACGCCTCGCTGAAGCCGGAGAAGCGCGACCGCATTCTGCAGGTGGCGCGGGAGCTGAACTACACGCCCGACATGGCGGCCCGCTCGCTCGTCACCGGTCGCTCGCATCTCGTCGGCATGATCGTGCCCGACGTCTGCAGCCCCTGGGAGAGCCAGGAAATCGACGCACTGACCACAGCACTCCAGGCTGAGGGTTTTGCGACTTTGCTGTTCAAGGCGAAGGCCGATTTCAGCATGGATCCGCGCCTGCTCACCTATATGCGCGGCTTCAATCCGGATTCGGTGATCGCTTTTACCGAGAACATCCTGCCGGATGTGCTCTGCGGGTTCCTGGATCGCGCGGTGCCGATCTACGTCATTTATGACGCCGTCGAGCAGTTTGCAGGAGCGGCTTCCGGTACGCTCTATGACCGGCTGCTCGTCCGACAGAAAAACGGTATCGAGCAGGCGG
Source organism: Ensifer adhaerens (assembly GCF_028993555.1). NCBI lineage: Bacteria > Pseudomonadati > Pseudomonadota > Alphaproteobacteria > Hyphomicrobiales > Rhizobiaceae > Ensifer > Ensifer adhaerens. Next base: position 62,578 of record NZ_CP118611.1, read on the forward strand.
TGGCGCTGCTTCAGGGGTATGGCGCCCGCCGCATCGCTTATCTCGGCGGCAAGGCGCAATCACTTGCCAACGCCGAGCGCGAGCGCACTCTCAAGGAGACGCTTGCCGAACGCGGCATGGATGCGCCGATCGCGCTTACGGGCGACTACACCTATGACACCGCCTATCAGGCGACGCTCGACCTGTTCCGGATCGGCGATGGAGCCGACGCGATCTTCGCCGCCAATGACGTCGGCGCCTTCGGAGCGATCGATGCGCTACGCCACGAGCTTGGCCTGTCGGTGCCCGAAGACGTCAAGGTCGTCGGCTTCGACGACATCCCGCAGGCGCACTGGAAAAGCTACAACCTCACCACCGTGCGCATCGACCTCGAGGAGCGCGTGCGCGCGCTCGTCCGCCTGATCCTTATGCGGCTTCGTGCACCTGATGCCGAGCCGCTCACCGAGACACTCAATACCCGCCTGATCGTGCGGGGCACCGTTGGCTGAAGGTAGCGAACATGACCGAAAAGCGCATTCACGTTGTCTTCAAGACGCACCTCGATATCGGCTTCACCGATCACGCCGAGAAGATCCGGCAGCAGTATCACGAGCGTTTTATTCCGCAGGCGATCGACACCGGCGCACACTTCTACACCGAGAACCCGAACGAACCGCTGTTCGTCTGGACGACTGGCGCCTGGCTGATCTGGGACCACCTGAATTCACGCTCGAAGGATGAGGTCGCGCGGCTGGAGCAGGCGATCGAGCGGGGCCTGATCCGCTGGCATGCGCTGCCGTTCACGACGCATACGGAACTGATGTCGCCCGACCTCTTCAAGGCGGGGCTGTCCTATGCGCAGGAACTCGATCGCCGTTTTGGCCTGAAGACGATTGCCGCCAAGATGACCGACGTGCCCGGTCACACGCTCGGCATGGTGCCGTTGCTTGCCGAAGCCGGCATTCGATTCCTGCACATCGGCGTCAACTCGGCCTCGCCGCCGCCGGAAATCCCAGACGTTTTCCGTTGGCGGGCACCTGGCGGCGAGGAAATCGTCGTCATGTACCAGCGTTCCTATGGCGAAACTTACTTTCCGGAAGGTCTTTCCGATGGCCTGAGCTTCGCTCATACGAGCGACAACATCGGCCCGCAGAGCGTCTCCCAGACCGCCGAGGCGTACCGCGAAATCCTGAAGCACGAGCCGGGCGCAAGCGTCCGCGCCGCGACGCTCGAGGATTACGGCGCGCTGATGTGGGAGGCGCGCGAGCGCTTCCCGGTCGTGGAAAAGGAACTCGGCGACAGCTGGATCCATGGCAGCGGCACCGATCCGGAGAAGATCGCCCGTTACCTCGCGCTCCAGCGGCTTTACGGCAGCTTTGCCGAAGGGCGGATGACCGCGAGCCGCCAAGCCTTCGGGCGCAAGCTGGCGCTGGTTGCCGAGCATACCTGCGGCGTCGACATCAAATCCTTCCTGCGGGACGAAAGAGCCTGGGCGCGGCCGTCCTTTGAGACGGCGCGAAAGACCGATCCGCGCTTCCAGTACACCGAGGCCTCGTGGGCCGAACAGCGCGCTTATTTGGATCAGGCGGTTGCCGAACTGGATGCGGACGACGCCGTCCGCGCCCAAGCGGCGCTCGCCGAACTGACCGTTCCGCCGCGACCTGAATCGGCCGAAGCTGCAACGAGGCTCGACGTTGGTGGCTGGGTCATCGATCTCGATCCGGCCAGCGGCGACGTGGCTGCATTGACCGCGCCCGATGGCCGGACGATCCGTGGCGCCAACGGCTCATTGATCGCGTATCGCTACGAAAGCTACGACGCCGGCGACGTGCGCCGCCACATGGATACCTACCTTACTCATTGGATGGACTGGGCCGTGCTCGACCACGACAAGCCGGGGCTGGCCCTGGTGACGGAGGCGCGCTCGCAATCCTATCGTCCTCGGCTTCTGGGGACGACGGCCACGTCGATCATCTCTGCCCTGCCCGGCGAGGCAGTCGAGCAGCTTGGTGCACCGGCCGAGATCGCACTTGAATTCTCCGCGGGAGCGAACGGACTGGATATCCGGCTGACGCTCTATGGCAAGAATGCCAACCGCATGCCGGAGGCGAGTTTCCTGTCGTTCACGCCGGAGGGGCACTCCGCGTGGAGCGTCCGCAAGATGGCTTTGTGGCACCGGACCGATAACTTCGCTCTGGGCGGAGGGGCCCAATTGCAGGCGGTCACGGGCGTGCGCGGGCGAACCGAAGCCGGAGCAGAGCTGATGGTCGAGAACCTCGACACGCCGCTGGTGGCGCCCCAGGCATGGCCGTTCATGGCCTTCTGCAAGGCTCTGCCCGATTACTCCGCCGGGGTTCGTTTCAACATCCACAACAACAAATGGGGCACCAACTTCCCCATGTGGTGGGGCGGCGATTTCACCACGCGCTTCAAGCTCAGTTTCACCGACAGGTAACGCACGCTGGGGCGGCGATTGCGCGCATTCCGAGTGCGGAGCCATGCCATCGATGATAGGATGGCCCGGCGGCCGAGCCATGGGAGGTGGGAATGCGTCGCCCTGTCATCGCCATCGTTGTCGGCGGGCTCTGCGTCACAAGCGCCGTCGCGGGAGAGCCGGCGGTCTTCCATGCGGAACATTTCAGTGACGACACCGTCGTCAGCCTGGCGCTCGCCGGTACCCGAGCGGCGCTGCTGCCCGGTTACGACTACGACGTACTGATCTCGATCTCGTCCCGACGGGATGCCGACGGGGGCGTGTACAATGACCCCGGAAAGCACCGTGCGCTGGTGAAGTGTAGCGATCCTGCGAAAGTCTCCGTCCGAGGCGTCGATTATCCGGTGGGAGCGTCCGCGTCCGTTGACTGGAGGGCCGATCTCTGGAGGGCGGTTTGTTTGATGCCGGTCTCGTAAGTCGACGTCACGGCGCCGGATATGTCGCCAGCGTGGCGGGGCAGATACCAGACATCGACAGGCAGCCTGCGTCCGGGAAGGGCCACGTCATTCTGCGCCATCCAATTGGCGGGCGGAACCGGAGTCCTGAGGCACCCCATTAGTGCGGCCGATACCACCAGCGGTGCACCAAGAGCTTTGGACAGGCTTTCCAGGCGCTGGGCGACATTGACCGCGTCGCCGATGACGGTGAATTCGCTGTGGCAACCGCTGTCCAGCACGCCGCCGACCACCTTGCCGTAATGCAGGCCGATGCCGGCATCGAGGGCAGGATGCCCGTTTAGCGCATTGTGGTTCTTCCAGTCGTTGAGCGCGTCGACGAGATCAAGCGCGCAGGCCATCGCTCGGTCTGCGTCGTCGTCCATGGGCCTCGGTTGGCCGAAGACGGCCATCACGCCGTCGCCGATGAACTTGTCGACCGTGCCGCCGTGCTCGAAGATCGTCTGCGAAACGAGTTGGCGATACTCGGCCAGAACGAAGGCGAGTTCCGGAGCCGGAGCTGTCTCGGAAAACAGGGTGAAATCGCGCAGGTCGACAAACATGATGGCCGCGTCTCGGCGCTCCAGGCCAAGGGCATCGCCCTTTTCCTGCAGCGCCGAGACCACCAGCGGCGAGAAGAACCGCGAGAGGTTCTGGCGTCGCTGGTCTGCTTTCAGCGCCTCCTTGCGGGTGCGGTCATGGTCGCGCGCGAGCAGGTAGATGGCAAAGGCGGTGAAGCCGAAGCTGACGGTCAGGCCGAGATCCTGGTTGAAGAACGATCCGAGCAGGGACAGCGTGCCGGCTGCCTGATGCCGGGCCGCGGTCGTCGCGAGCATCGCCACCCAGGCAACGAGCACGATGCTTGAAAAGATGAGAACGAGCCGCCGTTCAAGCTTCAAACCGACATGGACAAGCAGGATGAAGGCGACGACGAGGCTTGTGGTCGTCAGGTTGTGGTTTTCCGTCACCGGCCCGGCGAGGATGTGCGCCGAGAGCAGCAGTGCGACCAGCAGCGCGTCGAGAACGACGAAAAATGTCTTCAGCCACGAGCGGCCGGGCAGATAGCGGGCCATCGCTACGGAGGCGATGCTGATCGCGAGATAGCTGACGACAACGATCCAGTGCATATGCTCGGCGCCCTCGTTGGCGCCGAGCAGCAGGTTGGCGAGCAGGATTGCGAAGGCGACGAAACGAAGCAGGATCGACCGCATTTCGCGGGCGAAGTCCCAATGGGGATGCAATGAAGACGTCATGCCTGTCGGCCCCGAGATTTGAAACATCCTGCCCTGCGCGCGAACCATAACCGTCGTTCTTCGGCTTTGCTGACGGCCGATTCGCGTCGAATCTGTGGCGCGATCGTTTGGTCCGGTGCCTTTGGGTTGTATCGCTTCTAGGGCTTCCAACGATGGCAAGGTCAAGCGTGGGATGGGAAGAGGAGATTGTGCGTGCGGTATCCGGGACCCCAGCGCTTCCTCTTTGCCCCCGGCATCTACGTAGAATGACGTATGTGCAGTGCAGCGAGACTGCCCGATGATCCCTCAAGCAACGGCTAAAAAGCACGAAAGCCGCGCTGCTCCAGAACGAGAGGGGTTCAATCAGATGACTATCAGGGCAAGCGTCACCGGCGCATTCCTCGCAGCCGTCCTGTCGACGACGGCATTCAACGGCGCTTTTGCTGCCGATGACACGATCAAGGTCGGCATCCTGCATTCGCTCTCCGGCACCATGGCGATCTCCGAGACGACGCTCAAGGACGCCATGCTGATGCTGATCGACGAGCAGAACAAGAAAGGCGGCCTGCTCGGCAAGAAGCTCGAAGCCGTCGTCGTCGACCCGGCGTCCGACTGGCCGCTCTTTGCCGAGAAGGCACGCGAGCTGATCTCGGTCGACAAGGTTTCGGCCGTCTTCGGCTGCTGGACCTCGGTTTCGCGCAAGTCGGTGCTGCCGGTCTTCGAAGAGCTGAATTCGATCCTCTTCTATCCCGTCCAGTACGAAGGCGAAGAGAGCCAGCGCAACGTCTTTTACACCGGTGCCGCACCGAACCAGCAGGCAATTCCCGCCGTCGACTACCTGATGGAAAACGAAAGCGTCGAGCGCTGGGTGCTTGCCGGCACCGACTATGTCTATCCGCGCACGACCAACAAGATCCTCGAGGCCTATCTGATTTCCAAGGGCGTGAAGCCCGAGGACATCATGATCAACTACACGCCATTCGGTCACTCCGACTGGCAGACGATCGTCTCCGACATCAAGAAGTTCGGCTCGGCCGGCAAGAAGACCGCCGTCGTGTCGACCATCAACGGCGACGCCAACGTTCCCTTCTACAAGGAGTTGGCGAACCAGGGCGTCAAGGCCGAGGACATTCCGGTCGTCGCCTTCTCGGTTGGCGAAGAGGAACTCGCTGGCCTCGATACCACGCCGCTCGTCGGCCATCTCGCCGCCTGGAACTATTTCCAGTCTGTCGACACGCCGGCCAATGCCGAGTTCATCAAGACCTGGAAGGCCTATACCAAGAACGACAAGCGCGTGACCAACGACCCGATGGAGGCGCACTACATCGGCTTCAACATGTGGCTGAAGGCGGTTGAAAAGGCGGGCACGACCGATACGGATGCGGTTCTCGACGCGATGATCGGCGTTTCCGTGCCGAACCTTTCGGGCGGCTACTCGACGATGATGCCGAACCATCACATCACCAAGCCCGTACTGATCGGTGAGATCCAGGGCGATGGCCAGTTCGAGACTGTCTGGGAAACGCCCGGCCTCGTCGTCGGCGACGAATGGTCCGATTATCTGCCCGACTCCAAGGACCTGATTTCCGATTGGCGCGCGCCGATGTCCTGCGGCAATTTCAACGTCGCCACCGGCAAATGCGGCGGCAAAGGCTCCTGATTTCATCACCTAGTCATAGACCGGGCGGGGCGTCCGCCCGGCCAATCCTTGCATGACGAAATCCGGGGGCGAGCATCCCTCCGTCCGAAGATGCGGCCGGGCGGAGGGATCTCAACGTGAAACCTCGACCGAAGCGCCCGTCGCACACGCGGCATCGCAAGACCCGAGCGAGAGGGTAATGTTCCGAATTCTGCAGATCCTGTTTGTGGCGCTCTGCCTGCTGATTTCGACCCATGTGGTTGGCCTTCGTGCGGCGGATGATCTTGGTGCGCTGGTCGACCAGCTCGGCACCGCGAAACTTTCCGATATGGACGAGCAGATCTCGGTGCTCGCCAAGACCGGCGACGCCAAGATAATTCCCGTGCTGGAGGCCCTCAGTGAGGGCGAGCTCTACCAGCGCAAGTCCGACAGCAAGGTCTTCCTGGTCAAGACACAGGGCGCAAACCTTCTGCTCGTAGACCCGGTAACCGGGGCCGATGCCGGGCAGGCATCGAAGGCGGAGATGCAGAAGGTCAAGGTCAACAATGCGGTTCGCCGCGCGGTACGCAGTGCGCTTGGCGGGTTGACGCTGTTCAGCGATGACGCAGCCGCGCGGATGAAGGCAGCGCAATCCATGTTGCAGACGCCGAACGCGGATGCCCTGGGGGCCATCGAAACGGCGATCGCTGCCGAGAAGGACGGGGCCGTGCGTATGGTTCTCGACGAAGCGCGGGCGGTGACGCTACTCGTCTCGGATCGCGCCGATGATCAGAAGCGCCAGGCGATCGCGCTGCTTGCCGCAGGCAATGGACGCACTGGCCTTGCGGTGCTGACCTCCGCATTGGCCACCGCCGATGCTTCCCTCAAACCCGACATCGAAGCGGCGATCGCCCGTATCGAACAGACCCAGGCGTTCTGGAACGCCGGCCAGAACGTCTGGTACGGTCTTTCGCTCGGCTCCGTCCTGCTGCTGGCGGCGATTGGGCTTGCCATCACCTTCGGCGTCATGGGCATCATCAACATGGCCCATGGCGAGATGGTCATGCTCGGCGCCTATACGACCTTCATGGTGCAGGAGGTCGTGCGCAATTCCTACCCTGAGCTTTTCGACTGGTCGCTGGCGATCGCCTTGCCGCTTGCCTTTCTCGTCACCGGGGCCGTCGGGCTTGCAATCGAACGCGGCGTCATTCGCTTTCTCTATGGCCGCCCGCTGGAAACCTTGCTTGCCACCTGGGGCATTTCGCTGATCCTGCAACAGGCGGTGCGCTCGATCTTCGGGCCGACCAACCGCGAGGTCGGCAACCCGTCCTGGATGGCCGGTGCCTTCGATCTCGGCGGGCTGACGATCACCTGGAACCGCCTTTGGATCATCGTCTTCGCGCTGACAGTGTTTGCGGGGCTCCTGTTTCTGCTCAAGAAAACGCCGATGGGGCTTCGTATGCGGGCCGTCACGCAGAATCGGCGCATGGCCTCCTCCATGGGCATCCGCACGCCCTGGGTCGATGCGCTCACCTTCGCGCTCGGGTCCGGCATCGCCGGCATGGCCGGCGTCGCGCTCTCGCAGATCGACAACGTCTCGCCGAACCTCGGTCAGGGCTACATCATCGACAGCTTCATGGTCGTCGTCTTCGGTGGGGTCGGCAATCTCTGGGGCACGCTCGTCGGCGCCTTCTCGCTCGGCATCCTGAACAAGTTTCTCGAGCCCTATGCCGGCGCCGTGCTCGGCAAGATCCTCGTGCTGGTGCTGATCATCCTCTTTATCCAGAAGAAACCGCGTGGGCTCTTCGCGCTCAAGGGAAGGGCAGTCGAAGCATGATCACCTCGTTTCTGATGAAATCGCTGGATCGCAGCATCATCGCCGTCGTGGCGATCCTCTTCGGCCTCGCCATCTTCGTCCCGGCGCTCAACCTTTTGACTGCGCCCGATCACCCGCTGCATGTGCCGACCTACCTGGTCTCGCTGTTCGGCAAGTATCTCACCTATGCGCTGCTGGCGCTGGCGCTCGATCTCGTCTGGGGCTTCTGCGGCATCCTTTCGCTTGGGCATGCCGCCTTCTTCGCACTCGGCGGTTATGCCATGGGCATGTATCTCATGCGCCAGATCGGCGCGCGCGGTTCCTACGGCAATCCGCTGCTGCCGGATTTCATGGTGTTCCTAAACTGGAAGGAACTGCCTTGGTTCTGGCACGGCTTCGACATGTTCTGGTTTGCGGCACTCATGGTGGTGCTGGTTCCGGGCTTGCTTGCCTTCGTCTTCGGCTGGTTCGCCTTCCGCTCGCGCGTCAACGGCGTCTATCTCTCGATCATCACCCAGGCGATGACATATGCGCTGCTGCTTGCCTTCTTCCGCAACGACATGGGTTTTGGCGGCAACAACGGGCTGACTGATTTCAAGGACATCCTCGGCTTCAACATCCAGGCGGATGGCACGCGCGCGGCACTCTTTGCCACATCTGCACTCGTGCTGGCGCTTTGCCTGATCCTCACTTCAGCAATCGTGCGTTCCAAGTACGGCAAGGTGCTTGTGGCGGTGCGCGACGCCGAAAGCAGGACCCGCTTCCTCGGCTATCGGGTGGAACACATCAAGCTCTTCGCCTTCACCGTCTCGGCGATGATGGCGGGCATCGCTGGCGCGCTCTATGTGCCGCAAGTCGGCATCATCAATCCCGGCGAATTCGAACCCGGCAATTCGATCGAAGTGGTGATCTGGACGGCGGTTGGCGGGCGCGGCACGCTGATCGGCCCGATCGTCGGCGCCATCCTCGTCAATGGGGGAAAGAGCATTTTCACGGCAGCCTTCCCGGAATTCTGGCTGTTCGCGCTTGGCGGTCTGTTCGTGCTCGTCACCCTGTTCCTGCCGAAGGGCGTCGTCGGAACGGTCGGCGCTTATTTTGCCCGCCGGCGGGCCGAGCGTAGGGTGCGGGCGGACGAAGCGGCGGACAATCTGGCTGTTGAACCCATGGCGGCGGAGTAGGCGACATGAACCAGACGATCGGTCAAACCAAACCGACCAGCCTTCTTTACCTTGATGGCGTCTCCGTCTCCTTCGACGGTTTCAAGGCGCTGAACGCGCTCTCCTTCGTCATCGAACCCGGGGAACTCAGAGCAATCATCGGCCCGAACGGCGCCGGCAAGACGACGATGATGGACATCATTACCGGCAAGACCCGGCCCGACGAAGGGCAGGTGTTCCTCAAGGGCGAGATCGATCTGACCAAGAAGGACGAGGCCGAGATCGCCTCGCTCGGCATCGGCCGCAAGTTCCAGAAGCCGACGGTCTTCGAAAGCCACACGGTGTGGGACAATCTCGAGCTCGCCTTGAACCGCAAGCGCGGCGTGTTCCCGACACTGTTCTATCGGCTGGCGGCCGAGGACAAGGCTCGGATCGAGGAGATCCTTTCGACCGTCCGGCTTTCGGCGCGTCGCGACGATCTCGCTGCCAGCCTCTCGCACGGCCAGAAGCAATGGCTGGAGATCGGCATGCTCCTGGCCCAGGAGCCGGAATTGCTGCTCGTCGACGAGCCGGTCGCCGGCATGACGGATGCGGAGACGGCCGAGACCGCCATCCTGCTCAAGGAGATCGCAAAGACCCGTTCGGTCGTTGTCGTCGAGCACGACATGGGCTTCATCCGCGAATTGGGGGTCAAGGTCACCTGCCTTGCCGAAGGTGCTGTGCTGGCAGAAGGCTCGATCGACTTCGTCAGCAGCGACCCGAAGGTCATCGAGAACTATCTCGGCCGGTAATGCCCCATCCAGCAACCGTCACAGGAGGGCGCGCCATGCTGAGCGTCGAAAACGTCAATCTTCACTACGGTGCCGCGCAGGCGCTGCGAAACGTGTCGATCACCGCCGAGATGGGCAGGATCACATGCGTGCTTGGGCGCAACGGTGTCGGCAAGTCGAGCCTGCTTCGCGCCGTTACCGGCCAGCATCCGGTCAGCGCCGGCGCGATCGGCTTCAACGGCGTAGCGCTCGCGGGCATGGCGCCCTACCGCCGTGCCAAGGAAGGCATCGGCTACGTGCCGCAGGGCCGTGAAATCTTTCCGTTGCTGACGGTGAGGGAAAACCTTGAGACAGGCTATGCGCCGTTGAAGCGGGGCGATCGCTCCATACCGGAGGATGTCTTCAATCTCTTTCCCGTTCTTCGCTCGATGCTCGGGCGCCGTGGGGGCGACCTCTCCGGCGGCCAGCAGCAGCAACTGGCGATCGGCCGGGCGCTGGTGACACGGCCCAAAATCCTGGTGCTCGACGAGCCGACCGAAGGCATCCAGCCTTCGATCATCAAGGATATCGGACGGGCGATCCGCTATCTCAGGGACTCGACGGGCATGGCGATCCTGCTCGTCGAGCAATATCTGGATTTCTGCCGGGAACTCGCCGATCACGTCTACATCCTGGACCGCGGTGCCGTGGTGCACGAGGGGCCGCCGGAGACGTTGGATACGGCCGAGGCTCGGCGGCATCTCACGGTTTGATCGCCCGCTAGCGCATATCCGCTGTCAGGTGCTCTGCGGGGGCGCCGTCCGCGTGCGCAGGTGCTGGCACCGCGCACTGAGCCTCATCCGCCGACCGCCTATTTCTGAGAAATCATCGTCTCTGCCATGAAAGCGCCAAGAAAACGCACTAAATCTATGCAGTAACTTGCGTAATTTCTTGAGAATGGTGCGGTTTGGGTGTAGGACATCCTAAGCGAAAGAGTGCGGCCGTCACAACCCGTTGCCTCCGGCAAATGCCTGAGGAGCGGCCTTGTGGCGGCTTTCTTGTTCACGAAAGCGAAGTGACATGTTGACCAAAAAAGGAAAATACGGGCTCAAGGCCCTTGTCGACCTGGCTCAACTTGAGCCCGGAGAGACCGCCTTCATCACCGAGATCGCCACGCGAAACAATATTCCGAAGAAGTTCCTGGACGCGATCCTTCTCGAATTGCGCAATGCCGGCATCCTTCGCTCGAAGAAGGGCCCGGGCGGCGGCTATTCTCTGTCTCGTCCCGCCTCCGACATCCGCATCGGCCAGGTCATCCGCACGTTGGATGGGCCGCTGGCGCCGATCCGCTGCGCCAGCCGCACCGCGTTTGAGGCCTGCGATGATTGCGCCGACCCGGTCAACTGTCATGTGCGCAAGTCGATGAGCAATGTCCGCGACGCGATCGCCTCCATCCTCGACAACATGACGCTGGAGCAGTTTGCAGCCAACGACAATGCATCCGAGATCGTCGCTTTGAGGGACGCCGAGGCCGGTTGACCGATTGGCCGTCGGAGGCAATGGCCTTCACAGCCTCCTGACGATCGCGGCGGCGACGGGTGGTGCTACGATCTCGAGCAGGCGCAGCAATCGCGCCTTGCCGACATGTATGCGGCTTGGACCCTGTTCGAGCGCGTCAAGGATTGCCTTTACCGCATCGGTGGCGCTGATCTTGCCGCGTCCCCGTCCAGCCGTCATCGAGGTGTCGACAACCGGCAGCACGGCGGACAAGGCGCGGCGATTTTTGCTGTTCGAAAGCACCGATGCCAACGCAATCCGTTCGAGCCATCTTTTCGGCTGTCTTTCATCACCTCGAAGAGGATGCGAGCCTGTTCCAGTTTACCTACGGACCGCGGTGCCCGATTTCGCCCCAGGTGCTTGCTGACCTTGGCCTCAAGGCGTCCTTTCGGCGCTGGGTTCCGTTCAACCTGCCACCTGCCAGCGTCTATCGCATCGGGCGGAGGCAGGTATGACGCCGACTGCGCCGGGAACGACGTGCGAACAGCATGGGCGAGGGCGCGGTAGTAGGACTTTCCCTGCAGCCGAACCGAGTCGAAAATCATTTGCTGTTATTATCGATAGAATAAATGCACTATTTCGCCTCCACCAATGGAGAGAGGCGGATGAGCAACGTACATTTCCTCAGGGAACAGACACCGGCCGGCACCAGCGCCGAACAGGATGAAAAGCGGCGGGAGCTGTTTGCCCGCGCGGAGGCGCTGTCCCAGGACCTCGCCCGCCGCGGCGCCGAGCTCGACCGTGCCGGCGCGCCGCCGCGGGAAGAGATCGAGGCTCTCCGCCAGGCCGGCCTGCTGACGGCGCTGCATTCACCCGAGGTTGGCGGTGCGGGCCTGAGCTGGGTCGACGGGCTGCGGCTGGTGCGTATCATTGCGCGCGGCGAGAGCTCGATTGGCCAATTGCTTGGCTACCACTACGTCAACAGCCAGTATGTTTACTGGGCCGCTGCCGATCCCAAACAGGCCTGGGTGCTCGGGGCGGAGACCGTCGAGCGTCAGCTTTATTGGGGTGCTGCGGTCAACCCGCGCGATCCCGGCCTCACATTGGAGCGGCGTGGCGGTCACTATGTGCTGAACGGCCGCAAGACGTTTTCGACCGGCGCCCATGTCTCTGACCGCATCAACGTCAACGCTGCGCTCGAGGGCAAGATCGCCAACTTCGTCGTGCCCACCGATCGGCCGGGTTACATCACCAACGACGACTGGGACAATATCGGCCAGCGCCTGTCCGACAGCGGCAGCGTCGAATTCCGCGATTTCCCGGTCTACGAGCGTGATTTCATTCTGCCACTTGCCGACCCCGCCGATCCGCCTTCGGTGCAGGCGACGTTCAACACGCCACTGATCCAGCTCGTCTTCGTCAACTTCTACCTCGGCACGGCCGAAGGTGCACTTGCATCGGCTCTCGACTACGTGCGCACGACGACACGTCCCTGGGTCACTTCAGGCGTCGCGAGCGCCAATGAGGACCCCCACATTCTCGAACGCATCGGAGACCTTCAGGCTGCGTTGAAGGCGTCGGTGGCACTCGCCGATGTGGCGGCGGCATCCGTGGAAGCAGCTTTGACGCGGGGCCGATCAGTGACGCCGGAGGCGCGTGGCGCAGCCGCGATCGAGGCCTATGCCGCCAAGGTTCATTCGACCCATGTCTCGCTAGACGTGACGGCGAAGGTCTTCGAACTGATGGGCGCACGCGCCACGGCGGGGCACTATCGCTTCGACCGCTACTGGCGCAATGTCCGTACCCACACGCTGCACGATCCCGTCGCTTACAAGGCGCGCGAGGTCGGCGACTTCGTGCTGAACGGGCGGATACCGCCAGTAAGCCTTTATAGCTGAACCCAATCCCGGAGCCGCGATCGCCTTTGCCTGAAAGATAAATGCCGCCTGGACCAGGTCCCGGCGGCATTTCTTGGATGCTTAAGCCTTAGGCGGAAGCTGCGATCGCTTGCCGTTGTCCCAAGAGGTCGCGATAGCCAGCCCCCGGATGCGGCGCCGCAAGCCTCGGCCCGGCGGCAAACAGCTTTTCCCTAAGCGTGCCCTGGCGATAATCGGTCTTGTAGACGCCGCGCTTCTGCAGTTCCGGTATCAGCAGGTCGACGGCATCCTCGAAGGTCTCGGGCGTCACCGCATAGGCGAGGTTGAAGCCGTCGACATCCGTATCCTCGACCCACTCCTGCATCAGGTCGGCAACCGTCGATGGCGAGCCGACGAAGACCGGCCCGAAACCCCCGATGCCCACCCAGTCGGCCATCTCGCGTACAGTCCACACACGATCCTGATCGATTGTCGTGAAGGTTTCGACGGCGGATTGTACCGCATTGGTGTGGCGGTGGCGCAGCGGTTCGTCCGGTGCGAACTGGCCAAAGTCGATGCCAGTCCAGCCGGAGATCAGCGCCAGAGCGCCTTCGTAGGAGACGTGCTTGCGGTACTCGTCGAACTTCCTTTTCGCCTCGGCATCGGTTTCGCCGAGGATCACCGTCTGCAGATTGAAGGCGAGGATTTCGCGCGGGTTGCGGCCGGCGCGCTCTGCCGCCTCCCGGACGTTGGCGACATAGCGTTTCAATACGGTCTTGGACGGCGCGGCGACGAAGATGCATTCGGCGTGCTGGCCGGCAAAGTCCTTGCCTCTGCTCGAAGAGCCCGCCTGGTAGAGCACAGGCGTGCGCTGCGCCGAAGGCTCGCTCAGATGGATGCCCGGGACCGTGAAATGATGGCCGCGATGGTTGATCGGGTGCACCTTGTCGGGATGGGTGAAGATGCCGGTTGCCCGGTCACGGACGACCGCGCCGTCTTCCCAGCTGCCTTCCCACAGCTTGTAGCAGACCTCGAGATACTCCTCTGCGAGATCATACCGGTCGTCGTGACGCGCCTGCTGCGCCTGGCCAACATTAAGCGCGCCGCTGTTGAGGTAGGAGGTGACGATGTTCCAGCCGATGCGCCCCTTGGTCAGATGATCGAGTGTCGAGATGCGTCGCGCGAAGGTATAGGGATGCTCGAAGGAAAGCGAGGCGGTCAGGCCGAAACCCAGGTGCTCGGTTTCGTAGGCCATCGTCGGCACCAGTTGTAGGGGGTCGTTGACCGGAACCTGGGCCGAATGGCGAAGGGCCGCGTCTGCGTTGCCGTTCAGCACGTCGTAGACGCCGAGCACATCGGCGATGAACAGGCCGTCGAACTTGCCGCGCTCGAGCGTTTTTGCCAGATGTACCCAGTAGTCGAGCTCCTTGTAGCGCCAGGACTGGTCTCGCGGATGGGTCCAGAGGCCCGGCGACTGATGGCCGACGCAGTTCATGTCAAAGGCATTCAGCCGGATTTCGCGGCTCATGGGCTTCTCCTTCGGGCAAGGTTGGGGAATGCCCGAAGCTGCGGTTACGCTCCGGGGCGTTCGTGCGCGGTCGGTGGGATCAAAGCGCGCCGTTCTTCGGCGGCTTGACGCCGTTCAGGTGATAGTTGCCGACGACGTGATGCTTCCATCGCACCGGGTCGTGCAGGGTGTGAGTGCGGGCGTTGCGCCAGTGCCGGTCGAGGTTGAGTCCAATCTTCGTCGAAGCGGTTCCGGCGAGCTCGAAGAGCGTGTTGCTGGCTTCCAAGGCGATCTCGGTTGTCAGAGCCTTCGCTGCGGCAACGGCAAGCGTTGCCTCGACGACGCTTTCCTCGGTGCCGTTGATCTGGGCGACATCGACCTTCTTGCCCGCCCGTTCGACGGTTGCGGTCGCCGCCTCCAGGCGGATGGCGAGTTGACCGATGCGGGCGATGGTCAGCGGATCATCGGCAGCGCGCTCGACGCCGCTGTCCATCCACGGCCGCGCATGATCGCGTACGAAATTGAGGGTTTCGGCAAAGGCAGCGCGGGCAATGCCGAGATCGATGCCGGCATGGATGATCTGGCCGACGGAGCCGATCGTCGTCGGGCGCTCGAAGCCGCGATGATGGCGTACCACCGCATCGGCCGTGACATAGACATTCTGCAGCACGGTCGTACCGCTGCCGGTCGTGCGCTGGCCGAAGCCGTCCCAGTCGTCGATGATCTGCAAGCCTTCGGCGCCACGCGGCAAGAACGACATGGTCAGCTTGTCGTTCGGATCAAGCGCGAAGACTACGATCCATTCTGCAAACAGCACGCCGGTCGAATAATACTTGCGCCCGTTCAGCCGGAAACCGGGTCCATCGGGCGTCAACCGCGTCGCATAATCGCCGACGGTCTTCGTGCCGCGTTCGGAAAGCGCGTTGCCGAAACGGTCGCCGGCAAGCGCACGGCCGAAGAAGAAGGCCTTCTGCTCTTCGGTGCCGTCGGTGCGCAGCGCTTCCAGAATGTAGAAGTGGTTTTGCGGGATCTGGCCGATCGAGGAGTCCGCTTCCGAGAGGATGGCTGTGATCTCGGCGAGGACCGCATTGGAGACGTCGATGCCGTCATATTCCGGCGGCACGGTGATCGCGAGCAGGCCGGACTGAGCCAGCGCATCGAGTTCGTCGAAGGGCAGGATGCGATCCGTATCCCGCTCATTGGCACTCCTCGCGAATTCCGCGGCCAGTTCGCGGGCGATCGACAGCGCTTCCTCCTCGCTCTCGATCCGGTGCGCCGGGGCTCGTGTTTTCTCGGAAAGCCGCGAGATCGTTCCCATGTGACTGCTCCCTGTCGATTGAGGTGCATATCAGTGAATTATCTGGCAGAGCCGGGTAAGATAGTATATTCTATAGAAATTATCGATTTGAGATTTTCGTTTCTACCGCGATGGCGGCCCGGTGTTTACCTTCGGGGCTGGATCGTTAATATCGAGTCGGGGGGAGACCGTGGAACAACACCTTGGTCGAGGCACGCGACGCGTATGCGTGCCGATTTCCCGCCAAAATTGACTGCGGCTCAGGGAACTATCACCCGATTTGCGCATTGCGTCATCGCCTGCAGTTTAACCAGTCGCGTGGCCACAGAGTATCGGCCACCCGGCACGAACACAAATACATGCTGACAGAATTGGCCATTCGCGTTTCCCGGCCTTGAACACTGAAGGAGACACAAATGACGAATTTCCTGCCTGCTCTACATGAAGGGCACGCCTCCATCACGCTGCAGAACCTGTTTCGCGATGCTCTGGAAGCCTATGACGACTGGGGCGCAAATTTGCCCGAGCCGCTCGTTGCGTTCGAAGGCAAGCTGATTGCAATCAGCGATGTTTTCGAATGGATGAAACCTTGTACCGACATCATGCCGACGAACCTTATCGGCATCGTCACGGACCGGCTGAACAAGCCTTGGAAGGGTGAAGGTCCACTCGATGCGATGACCGTCTCCACCGCGGCACGCGTGATGGCCGTTCTGACGCGGCGACAGCTGCGCAGCTTCGGTCGTGGCTCGATCGAGGTCTTTGCCGAGCGCTTCAACCATCCGGTACGCGCCAACGCCTGATCGGTGATCCCTGAGGGGCGCGTTCGCGCGCTCCTCGACAATGAAGACTCGCTCGGCGATCGATTTTGCCACGCGCCGTGTCGCACCCCTTTCTTGCCGCATCGCCTTCCCGTAAACACGGGAGCTAGCGGATGTTCGAACGGACCGGGGGCAGCGTGAATTTTCGACAATTGGAAGTGCTGCGCACGCTTCTTGCGACCGGATCGACAATCGCTGCCGCCAAGACCATGGGCCTCAGCCAGTCCGGCGTCAGCCGGTTGTTGCAGCAGCTCGAGGAAGACCTGTCGCTGACGCTCTTTGCGCGCGACAAGGGCCGGTTGATACCGACGCCTGAGGCGATGAAGCTTGCCGAGGATGCGGAGCATATCTTGCTTGGCATCGACCGTTTCACCAATCTGGCGCAGGACCTGCGCAGCGGCGCCGTCGGCCCTGAGGTCGTGCGCATCGGTCTACCGAACAGCATGTCCGAAACCTTCGCGCCGGCGATGCTTGCCGACTATGCCAAGGATTTTCCGGGTGTGCGGATCGAGACCTTCTTCGATACGACCGTGGCGATCGCCCGCCTGGTCGAACAGCGCATCATCGACTTCGGCTTCTTGCGGTACGAGGGGCAGCTCAGCGCCAGCATCGAAATGCAGCCGGTCGCGACTGGCGTCAGCGTCTGTGTGATGGAAAAGGGACATGCCCTCTCAAGCCTCGAAACTGTCACGCCCAAGGAATTGCGCGGCGTCCCGCTGATCCTGATCGGCCGCCGCCGGCCGACGCGGGTCATGCTCGACGAGATCTTCCGCAAGGCCGGCGTGCCGCAAAAGGTCAAGATCGAGACCCACAGCAACAGTTCGGCCTGTGCCTATGCGGCCTATGGCCTCGGCGTTGCCGTCATCAGCAGTTTCTTCGCCAACCTGCATCGCCATCTGCCGATCGAGATCCGGCCATTTTCTCCGCACCTGACCCAGGATTTCGGCGTTGCAACTGCGTCCGGTGTTCCCTTGTCGCTTGCGGCCCAGGCGATGATCGATTGCCTGAAGCGTCAGGTCGCCGCCGTCCATGACCTCTAGAAATTCGGTCATCTCGGCTTGCGGCAAGTGCTAATGCCTTGTTTTATATTCGTATTATTCTCTGGGAGCGATCGAGCGATGCCCGTCTGGCGTGTCATCCCATTGTCATAGACGTATGACGTTTACTCATAATATTGCGCGATTTTTTTCATTCGATCATAGTTCCCCCAACAAGAGCCGACAGGCAGGAGAATCGCGGTAACGCGTGCGGCCAGCCTCAGTACGGGGAACCCATGATCAAGTTCATTCTCAATCGCCTCGTGATGGCGATACCGACGATCTTTATCGTCTCGGTGGCCGTCTTCACGCTTATCCGCCTCATACCCGGCGATCCGGCAGCGCTGATGCTCGGCGATATGGCCGAGCCGCATCAGATCGCCGAGATGCGCACCACGCTCGGTCTCGACCGCAGCATCCCGGAGCAGTTCGTCGTATGGGCCGGCAACATCCTTTCCGGCGATTTCGGTACGTCGATCGTCACCGGCGAGCCGGTGCTGCACTTGGTTCTCAGCCGCTTCATGGTCAGCGCCGAAATCGTCGTCATCGCCGTGTTCCTCGCAAGCCTGATTGCGGTGCCGGCCGGCGTCGTCGCCGCTTGGCGGCAGAACAGCCTGACTGATCTTGCGCTTGTCGGCACGGCGACCGTGCTCCTGTCGATCCCGACCTTCTGGCTCGGTCTGCTCTTGCTGCTCGCCTTCGGCCTCAAGCTCGGCTGGCTGCCGGTGCTCGGCTATGTGCCGATCACCGAGAACTGGAAAGCTGGGCTTCTCTATCTTGTGCTGCCGGTCATGACCCTCGTCATCCACGAGATGGGCGTGATCATCCGCATGGCGCGCGCCTCGACGCTCGAAGTGCTGAGGCTCGACTACATCACCCATGCCCGCGCCAAAGGCCTCTCCGAAAGCGCGGTCCTCTGGCGCCATGCCTTCAAGAACGCCTTTGGCCCGACCTGGACGATGATCGGCCTGATCCTCGGCAACCTGCTTGGCGGCATCGCCGTCATCGAGACGGTCTTCACCATCCCCGGTCTCGGTCGCCTGATGGTCGATGCGATCTTCCAGCGCGACTATCCGGTCATCCAGGGCTGCCTGCTGCTCGTCGCCTTCTCCTATGTCGTCGTCAACCTCGTGGTCGACCTTCTCTATCCTCTCTTCGATCCGCGGGTGGTGGCAGAATGAGAAAGTTCACTTTCAACGGTGTCATCGGCGGCAGCCTGATCGGGTTGCTTGTTCTCATCGCCCTCATCGGCCTCATCTGGACGCCCTATGATCCGATGGCGCTCGGCTTCACAGCGCGCCTCGCTGCTCCCGGTGCCGCGCACTGGCTCGGCACCGACGAGTTCGGTCGTGACGTTGCAAGCCGGTTGATGGTCGGCGCCCGCGCCAGCGTCTGGATCGGCTTCCTGACCGTCACCTTTGCCGTCGTTTGCGGCACCTTCATAGGCATCATCAGTGGCTATGCCCGCGGCTGGGTCGATGGCGTGATCATGGCGGTCAACAACGCGCTGCTTGCCTTCCCCGGCATCCTGCTCGCGCTTGGCCTTCTCGCCGTCTTCGGCGCCAACCAGTACGGTATCATCTTCGCGCTCGGCATCGCCTATACGCCGTCGATGGCTCGCGTGGTGCGCGGCGCCGTGCTGTCGCTGCGCGAACGCGAGTTCATCGAAGCCTCGCGGGTCATGGGCAATGGCGAGATCTATACGATGCTGCGCCATATCCTGCCGAACTGCGTGGCGCCGATCACCGTGCTTGCGACCTCGATGTTCGGCTGGGCGATCCTGTCGGAAAGCGCGCTTTCCTTCCTCGGCCTCGGCGTGCCGCCACCGGCACCCACCTGGGGCAATATGCTCGCCGCCGGCCGCCCCTTCATCGAACAGGCCGTCTGGCTCGGTTTCTTCCCCGGTCTTTGCATCGCGCTCACTTTGCTCGGCATCAATCTGCTTGGCGATGCGCTGCGCGACCGGCTCGACCCCCGCATGCGAGGCCTGAAATGACCGGCAACACTCTTCTCAGCGTTCAGGGCCTTTCGCTTGCCGTGACCCATTCCGGCAACCAGGTGGTCAGGAACGTCAGCTTCGACGTCGCACCCGGCGAGATCGTCGGCATCGTCGGCGAGAGCGGCTCCGGCAAGACGCTCGCGACACGGGCAATCATCGGCCTCATCCCGCCGGCCGTCCGTCATGCCGGCGGCACGATCCTCTACCGGGGCCGAGACGTGCTCGCCATGAAGGATCGCGATCTGCGGCAGCTACGTGGCGGTGAGATCGGCGTCGTCTTCCAGGAGCCGATGACCTCGCTCAACCCGTCGATGACGATCGGCCGTCAGCTCGAGGAAGGTCTGGTCCTTCACACCAAGATGACGGTGGAGGAGCGTCGCACGGCAATCCTGTCGATGCTGAAGCGTGTCGGTATCCGCGAGCCCGAGCGGGCGCTGACGGCCTATCCGCACGAGTTCTCGGGCGGCATGCGCCAGCGCATCATGCTCGCCTCGGTCATGCTGCTTAAACCCGCCTTGCTGATCGCCGACGAGCCGACGACGGCACTCGATGCCGTCGTCCAACGCGACGTCATGGAGCTGATGGTCGAGCTGACAAAGGCCGAAGGCACAGCGGTGCTCCTGATCAGCCACGACCTGCCGATGGTCGCCCGCTACACCAACCGTTTCGTCGTGATGGAAAAGGGCGTGGTCGTCGAGCAGGGGTTGACCGAAGAGATCCTGCAGGCCCCGCAGCATGCCTATACCCGAAAGTTGCTGTCGTCGCTGCCTTATCGTGGCGCGGCCCGCGAACTCGACATGACGCGCACGCCGATGGTTTCGGCCCGCAACATCGTCGTCGATTATCCCGGTCGCAAGGGGCTGTTTCGCAAGCACGAGCCAAAGCGGGCGCTGCACGGCGTCAGCGTTGACATTCACGTCGGCGAGGTGGTGGCGCTGGTCGGCGGCTCCGGCTCCGGCAAGACGACGCTTGGCCGCACGATTGCCGGCCTCGTCGAGCAGACCCAGGGCGAGATCCTGTTCCAGGGCCGCGAGCGCAGCGCCGACTGGCGCGACTATCGGCTGAACTGCCAGATGGTGTTTCAGGATCCCTATTCGTCGCTCGATCCGCGCATGACCATCCAGGCGCTGGTCGAGGAAGCCCTGCGGCTGGTTCCGGATCTCGATACGCCGGCCAAGCGCCTCCGTGCGATCGAGACCCTGGAGGAGGTCGGGCTCAGTGCCGATTTCGCCAATCGCTACCCACACGAACTGTCCGGCGGCCAGCGCCAGCGCGTGGCGATTGCGCGTGCCATCGCGCGCCGTCCGAAGTTCCTGATCGCCGACGAGCCGGTCTCGGCCCTCGACGTCACGGTTCGCGCGCAGGTTCTGGAGCTCTTCTCCAGCCTGCAGAAGCGCTATGGCTTCTCCTGCCTGTTCATCAGCCACGACCTCGGGGTTGTCGAGCAGGTCGCCGATCGCGTGATCGTCATGCAGGACGGCCGCATCGTCGAGCAGGGCGACCGCGACCGCATCTTCGACGCGCCGAAGGAAGCCTATACCCGCAAGCTTCTGTCGGCGATCCCGGCGCTCGACCTCAACCAGACCGGCGGCGTGACCCTCAAATGGCGGCTGGAGGCCTGAGATGATGAACGAACTCAAGCCCGGAGTGGTCGCGGCAGAACTCAACGCGATTGCGGACAGCCAGCCTTTCATCACGCGCTTCCTCGTGCGCAACCTTGCGACCGGCGAAACGATCGGCCGCGGCGAGCGCGAAGAAACCCCGTCCGCCAGCACCCGCAAGACCTCGATCATGATGGCGGCACTGAAGGCGGTGGCCGAGGGACGCCTCGATCTCGATGAGCGCATCACCTATGAGGCGCGTTTCGCGGAGGAAGTGGCGAGCGGCATGTTCCGCTACCTGACGCCGGGCATCGTCATTTCGCTGCGCGACGCGATCGTCGGCATGATGGTGTTGAGCGACAATGTCTGCACCAAGATGGTGTTCGAACGGCTGACGCTCGAAGAGGTTGATCAGTACTGCAAGGCGCTCGGCATGGCGGGAACGCACCACCGCTTCCTCATTCCGCCGCTGGCGCTGAAGCCCGATCATTCGCTCGCTGACGTGACCACGACGACGGCTGCCGACCAGGTGATGCTGCTGGAACTGATCCTTGCCGCTCAGGACGACACAGCGGCAGCTGCCAAGCTCGGCATCTCCTTGGAGCTCGCCGACTTCGCCCTGAAGACGCTGAAGAGCCAGGTGCTGCGCTACGGCCTGCGCTCGCGGCTGCCCTTCGATACGGTGGCGGCCTGCAAGGGCGGCCGCGGAAAACGCGGCCGCATGGATGCCGGCGTCGTCTATCGTGACGGCAAACCGCTCTACGCGATTGCCGCCTTTACCGATGGCGTGCCGGCGCTGATGTCCGACGGCACGCCCGGCTACACGATTGCGCTCGAAACCATCGGCAAGCTGTCACAGGCCTGCTGGCGCGCCTTTTGAACCGACACCCAACAATGAGAAAAGAGAGAGGAACCATGAAAACCATACTGCTCGCCGGAACCATGCTGATGAGCGCGATCGCGCTCGGCCACGCACGCGATCTCACGGTGGCGCAAAGCTCGGACATCCGCAGCAATGAGCCCGGCGTCAACCGCGACGGCAACACCGACTCGGTGATCTTTCATATCGTCGAAGGCCTCGTCGGCTACGCCGAAAACGGCGAAGTGAAGCCGCTGCTCGCAAAGAGCTTCGAGGTTTCGCCTGATGGCCTGACCTATACCTTCAAGCTGCGCGACGACGTGAAGTTCCACAACGGCAAGGCGCTGACTGCCGAGGACGTGGTCTGGAACTGGAACCGCTACATCAAGCCGGAGACGAAGTGGACCTGCGCCGGCGACTTCGACGGCAGCAAGTCGATCAAGGTGACGAATGTTGCCGCAACCGATGCCTCCACTGTCACCATGAGCATCGAAAAGCCGTCGGCCGTCTTCCTCGGCCTGATGGCGCGTCCGGAATGCGGTTACACCGGTATCGTCTCGCAGGACTCCCTCGGCGCTGACGGCGCCTTCGTCGCCCCGATCGGCACGGGTCCGTTCAAGTGGGCGGAGTGGAAGAAGGGCGAATATGTGCGGCTGGAAAAGAACGCCGACTACGTTTCGCCCGCCAATGACGGCAAGCCGGATGGCATGGTCGGCTCGAAGCGGCCGCTGGTCGACGGCATCAAGTTCATGGTGATCCCGGACGCCTCGACGGTGAAGACGGGCCTGCTTTCAGGCGCGCTTGATACCGCTGAAGTCTCCGCCGATCTCATTGCCGAGTTCAAGGACAGCGACACGATGCAACTCATCGTCAAGCGTAACAACGGCAAGAACCTGCTCTACTTCCAGACCCGCGACAAGACCTTAAGCAACGTCGCGGTCCGCCGTGCCATGGCCGAGGCGCTCGACCTCGATCAGCTGGTCGCCGCGGTCTCCAACGGCACGGGCGAAGCCAACGCGTCGATGGTTTCGGCCGACTCGATCTTCTACTCGGATGTCCAGAAGAAGAAGATCCCGATGGATCTCGAAAAGGCGAAGAAGGACCTCGCGGAAGCCGGCTACAACGGCGAGCCGATCACCATCATTGCCAACAAGCGCGGCAACGTACCGAGCTTCCCGGCCGCCGTCGTCGCCCAGGCGATGATGCAGCAGGTCGGTCTCAACGTGCAGATCGAGGTGCTCGACTATGCCACCCAGGTCGATCGCCGCCGCTCCGGAAACTACCAGGTGATCTCGCAGTCGGTCTCGCCGCGCCTCGACCCGGCGCTGATGTACAGCTTCTATGTCGGCAACAAGGACAAGAACGCCTCCCTGATGTGGGATAATCCGAAGGCAATCGAGCTGATGAAGGCGGCCTATGTCGAGGCCGACCAGGCCAAGCGCCAGGCGATTTTCGACGAGTTCCACCAGCTGATGCTCGACGAGGTCCCCGGCATCTTCATGTACGACATGGTCGACATCTGGGGCGCCACCAAGAAGCTGCATGGCGAGCCGGTGTGGCAGTCCAACACCCGCCTCTGGGAAGTGACGCTCGACGACTGATGCGGCCGTAGCCGCTCGAAATCGATGGCGGCGGAACCGCCGCCATCTCCATCCCAATGACAGAAATGCCGATGCGATCGCGCCCGCGCGTCGCAAAAGGAAGATTCATGCCCAAGCCACCCGCACTGTCCGCCCTTGTCGAAACCATCGAGGCGCTGAAGCCCGAGTTTGCCGCGATGAGCGATGCGATCTGGGGGCACGCGGAATTGAGCTTTCACGAGGAGAAATCGGCGGCCGCCCAGATTTCCATGCTGGAGAAGCACGGGTTCCAGGTGACTCGCGGGCTCGCCGAGATCGACACCGCCTTTGTCGGCGAGGCGGGTGAGGGCGGCCCGGTCATCGCCTTCCTTGGCGAGTTCGATGCGCTGGCGGGTTTGAGCCAGGTCGCAGGCGTCGCCGAGGCGCAGGCAGAGGTCGAGGGTGCTACCGGCCACGGCTGCGGCCACAATCTGCTTGGAACAGGTTCGTTGCTGGCCGCCGTCGCGCTCGCCGGCTACCTCAGGGAGCAAAAGCTGCCGGGAACCGTGCGCTACTACGGCTGCCCCGGCGAGGAGGGCGGTTCCGGCAAGACCTTTATGGCGCGCGCCGGCATCTTCGCCGACGTCGATACTGCGCTGACCTGGCACCCCGCACCATTCAACGGCGTCCGCTCGACCAACAATCTCGCTGTTCTGGAGATTTATTATCGTTTCAAGGGTGTCGCGGCGCATGCGTCGAACGGCGCCCATCTCGGCCGCAGCGCGCTCGACGCACTGGAGCTGATGAATGTCGGCGTCAATTTCCTGCGTGAGCACATGCCGCAGGATTGCCGCGTGCACTACGCGATCACCGATGCCGGCGGCAAGGCGGCAAACGTCGTCCAGGCCCGCGCGGAGGCGCTCTATCTCGTGCGCGCGCCGCAGATGCCCGAAGCGCTGGCGCTTGCCGCCCGCATCGACAAGATCGCCAAGGGTGCTGCCATGATGACGGAGACCGAGGTCGAGATCGTCTTTGATCGCGCCGCGACCAATCTTCTGCCGAATATCGCCCTGGAAACGGCGATCCATCAGAACATGGTGGCGCTTGGCCCGGTGCCTTTCGACGAGGCGGACATCGCCTTCGCCAGGGAAATCCAGAAAACGCTGACGCCGGAGGCGATTTCCAGCAGCATCCGCCTCTACCAGATCAAGGGCGACGTCTTCGCCAACGGCCGTATGGACGGTTCGACCGGCCTGCATCGCGGCCTTCGCGATTTCGAGGGGCAATCGCATTTCCGTGCCGGCTCGACCGATGTCGGCGATGTCAGCTGGATCACGCCGACCGCGCAATGCTGGGCGCCTGCCTGGGCGATCGGCACCGCGCCGCACACCTGGCAGGTCGTCGCGCAGGGCAAGAGCCCGGCCGCCCACAAGGCTTTCGCCCACGCGGCGAAATCACTGGCCGCAACGGGTCTCGATCTGATCCTCGATGCCGATCTGCTGGAGCGCGCAAAGGCGGAGTGGCGTGAAAAAACCGAGGATAAACCCTACCAGTGCCCGATCCCGGATCATATCGGCCCCAAGCTCTGATTGCCGATCAGATGGCTTTATCGAACGCCCGCGCCGCTGCCGCGGGCGTTTTCCTTTGCCGGATTGCCCCATCAGCAGGCCGCTGGCCTTTGTATTGGGTCGTGGTCAGCGTCTTGACGCGAATCATAAGCTCGGGCATCTCTGTTACGGATTTTTCCGAATAAGTGCCGATTGGCCGTATTTGAATTGAATCTCTGTTAATGCCCTCCGGCCGCGTCGGGCTGTCAGGTGCATGCAAGGAGTATGGCGGAATGAATATGACGGCAACCCAGGCAAGGCAGGACGCGGACCACTCCCAGGCTCGCCGTCCGGCCGATGAGGCGATCGCCGCGGATGCGCGCGCTCTTTCCGAACAGCTGAAGGCGATGCGCGAGCGGCTCTTCCCGCCGACGGCGATGAAGACGCTGCGAAGCTTCACCTCCGGCGAGGCGGCCAAGCTGATCGGCGTATCCGATGGCTATCTGCGCCAGCTCTCGCTTGCCGGCGAAGGTCCGCAGCCCGACACGGGGCTTGGCGGGCGCCGGTCCTATTCGCTCTCCGACATCAATGCGCTTCGCCGGCATCTGGCCGAACAGGCGCTCGCCAAGGGCAACGCGGCCAAGGCCCGCAGCTACCTCAAATGGCGCGATGCCGAGGCGGGTGAGCATCTGCAGGTGATCTCGGTCACCAACTTCAAGGGCGGCTCCGGCAAGACCACCTCGTCGGTGCATATCGCGCAATATCTTGCCATGACCGGCCACCGCGTGCTGGCCGTTGATCTCGATCCGCAGGCATCGCTTTCCGCCCTCTTCGGTTACCAGCCCGAGCTCGATCTCACCGGCAACGACACGCTCTATGGTGCGATCCGCTACGACGCCGAAGCGCGGCCGCTGCGCGACATCATCCGCAAGACCTATTTCGACGGTCTCGATCTCGTGCCCGGCAATCTCGAGCTTCAGGAGTTCGAGCACACGACGCCGCAGGCGCTGAGCGCGCGCCACAACGGCAGCGATGCCGGCCCGTTGTTCTTCGCCCGCGTGCAGACAGCGCTCGCCAGTGTCGCCGACGACTACGATGTCGTCATCATCGATTGCCCGCCGCAGCTCGGCTACCTGACGCTCTCGGCCCTTTGCGCGTCGACCTCCGTCATCGTCACCGTGCATCCGCAGATGCTCGACGTCGCCTCGATGAACCAGTTCCTCTACATGACGTCAGACCTCCTGAGCGTCGTGCGCGAGGCGGGCGGTGAACTGAACTTCGACTTCCTGCGCTACCTCGTCACTCGTTTCGAGCCGAACGACGGACCGCAGGCGCAGATCGTCGGCTTCATGCGTTCGCTCTTCGGCGAGCGGGTTCTGACCTCGGCCATGGTGAAATCGACTGCGGTCTCGGACGCCGGCCTAACGAAACAGACACTCTACGAGGTCGGGCGCGAAAACTTCACGCGCGCCACCTACGACCGCGCGGTCGAGTCGCTGAACGCCGTCAACGGCGAGATCGAGGCACTCATTCATGCGGCATGGGGGCGCTGATCGACATGGCTGGTAACCGCAAGAACGAACTGCGCGCCCTTTTCTCCGGCAACGTCCCGGCGTCGGGGTCGGCCACGCCGGCTGACGAAAAGCAGCCCGCCACAGTAACGAGTGCCCAACCCGCCGCGCTGGCGGCGACCAAGGCGCCGCTCGCTGAAGTGCCGCGCGCCGCCTCCGGCGCGATCAAGGCCATGGGCCTTTCGCTCGGCAGCATCACCCGTGAGGCGGAAGAGGCGCGCGCGCTGCGCGAAGCCCTGATGCAGGGCGAGCGTGTTGTCGAACTCGATCCGGATCTGATCGATGCATCCTTCGTCGAGGACCGCCTGACCGACGGTGAAACCGACGACCCGGATTTCCTGGCCCTTGCCGACAGCATTCGCGACAGCGGCCAGCAGTCGCCGATCCTGGTGCGCCCGCATCCGGAGAAGCAGGGCCGCTACCAGACGGCCTACGGCCATCGTCGTCTCAACGCCGTCCGCAGCCTCGGGATCAAGGTCAAGGCGATCGTCCGGCCACTGACCGACGACGAACTGGTGTTGGCCCAGGGCAAGGAAAATGCCGAACGGCGCAATCTCTCCTTTATCGAGCGCGCGATGTTCGCCTCAGCACTTGCCGACCGTGGCTTCGACCGCAAGGTGATCGGCGAGGCGCTTGCCGTGCAGAAAAGCGAGCTGTCGCGTCTGCTACAGGTAGCCGAAGGCGTGCCGCCGGTCATCGCCCGCGCCATCGGCCCGGCGCCCAAGGTTGGCCGCGAGCGCTGGATGGCATTTGGCGCGCTGCTTGAAGACGAGGCCGCGGTCCAGGTGGCCCTGGAGGAATGCCGCTCCCGCCGCTTCCTCGAAGCCGAAAGCGATCACCGCTTCCAGATCCTCTTCAGCCGGCTGTCGCGCAAGCCGAAGCCGGAAACGGTGAAGCCGGAGACGCTGGTCGACGCCGGCGGACGGGCCTTCGCCAAGCTCAAGCGCGACGGCAAGAACGCCCGCATCGAGTTTGCTGTCGACGTCGATCCCGCCTTCATCGACGAGGTCGCCGAGTTGCTCGCCAGGCATCACGCGGCATTTGCAGCGGGCCGCGAAGGCTGACGGCAGAGCCCCGCTGAGGGTCGCCGTCGTGCCCCGCACTCAATTTCAGCTTAAATCCATCGCCATCCCCGTCTGATCACCGGGGATGTTGGCGTTTAAAGGGGGCAGTTCTTTTTGAAAATAGAGCGTTCTTTTCGTATCGAATGGAATAGACCCCGCGACATTGAAAGGCTCGGCGGCCGAAAAGGGTGCGCTCCTTGAAGGTAAATCGTCTGAACCGTTCGTAACTAAGGCGGGTCGGACGGCAACTTTGATCCCTCAGCCACTGATTGCCCTCCAGCCAAGTGCCCCCAAGGCCCGCTACGTTCTTGGGGGCTTGCAGCCAGGCGAGGCGTGGTATCACTTCGATATGAAATTGCGCGCAATCTGTACAACTGCGGCGTCTGTTGCGTCTCCTCGTGTTGCCGTCTTTGGGCTTGAGGCTTGAAGCCATGACTCGGTCATGACGCGCAGGATATCCTCGTCGGACTGGACGACGCCCGCAGCCTTGAAGTCGTCGCGGATTTTGCGCAGCACATCGCTCCGTTCAAAATCGAGCGTGCCCATCGCCAGATCGTCTGAGTATGCTTTCGCACGTTCCCCGTCGAGGTTCAGTTTTTTCGCGGCCCACATGCCGAGAAGCATATTGCGGCGCGCCATTCTCAACACGTCTTCACCGCGATGGCTCATGGAATTCACCCTCCGTGGAGATCAGGAACTTTACCCCAAACGCGGCGGGGACGCCAACCGGTGTCGTCGCCCGATTAGGTGTCGAGTTTTGTTAGTGCGATGCCGCGTCCGGTCCGTTGTCCCCTGGCGTGCATGGTACGGGCTCGCTGGCGGCGGCATCTCGAAAACGGTGCTCTCGAAACTGGGCTTCAGTCCGACAGACAGGAGCAAGGTGCAAGCGCCTGGCGCCAAGCCATGACCACGGCCAAGGCTTCGACGATTTCGCCAGCGGCTTCGTGAGGCCCCAGTGCGACTTCGGATCAACGCAGCAATACTGTGGCGAGCCTCTTGGATTGAATATTCGAACTTCAATCAGGAAGGCGGGGACAGGCGAAAAATAGTTAGGTAGCGTCGCTGAATGTTCTAGTTTTTTGCTTCTGAAGTCGCAGATCAACTGAAATTGTCAGATTGACTCTAACGTAGTTTTCCAACCGCTCGTATGATGTGAGGACGGCGAAACTGAGCTTCCAAAAAGCGACGGATTGCGTTTGCCTCATTTGTTCCCACGCCGAGAATGAATGTGCTCGAGTAGCGCGCCTGGAGGACTGTCAATGCGTCGGGGAAAACCATAACGTTCAGGCCCCCCGAAATGGCGGTAGCTGACAACTCGCCTTGCGTAGCGTCATCTCGGTGCGGTGTCGGCTTCCGCTCCGTTCAGCAGAGCCTCGTGATATTTCCAGAACTCGCTCACGAACCGTTCGGCGAGCACGCTGTCTGAACCCTGGTTCCGTCGGATCGCAAGGAATCCAGCGTCGACGAAAATGCCGAATGGCTTGACGACAACGCCGCGTCCCCGGAATTCGGTGGCGGACGAAGGATCGATGATCGCTATGCCCGCTCCCTCGGAAACCAGCGTCAGAGCGGTGTGGGAAAGGCGCGTTTCCAATGTCGATGACCGCGGAACCCCCGCCAAGGCTACCTCTACCCGCATGGCAAACAATGTGCCCGGTTCCAGAGTGATCATGCGCTCGTTGGCGAGATCGGCGGGCATGATGGTTTCGCAGTCGGCAAGCCTGTGGCCAGTCGGAACTGCAACGACCGCAGGTATCGGGCGGGTCTCGATCAGGAACCCGGGACGGTCGAGTGGACCGTCGGCAAAACCAAGGTCGACCTGCCCCGATGCTACAGCTTCGATCACCAGAGACGACGGAATGCCGTTCAACGACGCATGAACGTTCGGGCGGTTGCGCAGGAACCGCGCGAGAAACCGTGGCATGATCCCGTTGGCCAGGGCAGGCATGGCGGCAATGCGGAGCATGCCGGCGTTCTGCCGACTGATCTCCTCCGCAAACGCCTTGATGCGCGACAAGCCGACATAGGCGCGCTCCACCTCCTGCAGCAACGTCAATGCTTCCCGGGTGGGCGTCAGTTGGTTTCCGCGCCGATCGAACAGCTTCAGTTTCGTGTCGATTTCGAAGTCGCGGATCAGCCGGCTCACCGCCGGCTGGGTGATCGACATCAACTCCGCAGCCGCCGTCATTTTTCCGGTCAACATGACGGTTCGGAACGCCTCCACCTGACGCAAGTTCATGGGTCACCATAATATTTGGTTATGCTCGTGGCCTGATTACGAATTTGACGGTATTGAAGCAAGCTGTCAAACCCACTGACAACAAACGGTGGCGTCTGGCTCGAACCGGCGCTGCACCAAGGGAACAAACTGGTGGGTGCTTTGAACGCGTATCTCGATCTGATGGGGTTCGCCGAAGGAGCCTGGGGCATCGACATGCTCAGGGCGACGGGCGTTACGCTTTGCGTTGCAGTCAGCGGCTTTGCCGCCGGGGCAGTCTTCGGCAGCCTTGCCGCGGCGGCTTCCTTCTCTTCGCTGCGCGCTGTGAGGATCTTGGTCGACTGTTACACCACGATCCTGCGCGGCCTTCCCGACCTGCTCGTGATCTATCTTTTCTATTTCGGCAGCAGCGCGGTTTTGAGCCAGCTCGGCGCTCTATTCGGCTCCGAAGGCTTCATCAGCGCACCGGTCTTCCTGACCGGAGCCTTGGCGATCGGGGTTGTGTCAGGTGCCTATCAGGCCGAGGTCTATCGCGGCGCGGTGCTTGCTCTGTCCAAGGGCGAGATCGAAGCGGCAAAGGCTTACGGCATGCCGAGCGGCCTTCTGTTTCGACGGATAATCCTGCCCCAGGCGACACGGTTTGCAATCCCGGGCGTCGGCAACGTCTGGCAACTGGTGCTGAAGGAATCCGCACTCATCTCGGTGGTGGGGCTGATCGAGTTGATGCGGCAGGCCCAGATCGGCGCAGGCTCGACCCGCAAACCGTTCACCTTCTTCCTGACGGCTGCGGTCCTTTACCTGCTGATCAGTTTCGTCTCGAGCTACCTGTTTCGCATCGCAGAGAAGCGCGCCATGCGCGGAATCAGGCGGGCAATATGATCGAACTTCCCTTCATGTATGACGCCTTCGTGAGGCTTTGCGGCGGCATTCCATTGACGCTGCAGCTGATGGCGTTGCCGGTGATTGCCGGGGCGGTCCTTGCGACCGGTCTTGCGGCGATGAGACTATCGAACTGGCCGCCGCTCGATCTCTTGGCGCGTTTCTACATCTTCATCTTTCGCGGCACGCCGCTGCTCGTGCAACTCTATCTGATCTACTACGGCCTCAGCCAGTTTCCTGACATGCGCCAAACCTTTTTGTGGCCCTTCCTGCGGGAAGCGTATTGGTGTGCGGCGCTGGCGCTCGCGCTCAACACAGCCGCTTACAGCGCTGAAATCATCCGCGGCGGCGTACTTTCCGTTCCGGCGGGGCAGATCGAAGCGGCGCGCGCCTATGGGATGAGCGGTTTCACCCTCATGCGCCGCATCATTGCCCCACAGGCGCTCAGGCAAATGCTGCCTGCCTACTCCAACGAAGTGATCCTGATGGTGAAGTCGACCGCGCTGGCCTCGACCATCACCATGATGGAAGTCACGGGGCTTGCGGCGAAACTCATCTCGGCGACCTACCGGCCCGTGGAGATCTTCATCGCCGCCGGAGCGATCTATCTGCTGCTCAACTTCATCGTCAGCCGGATGTTCAAGCTGATCGAATACCGGCTCTCGGCCGCGCAGCGCCAACCCCTTTACCGACGTGTCGCAGGAGAACATGCATGATGAACGCGCCCGTCGTTCCGGCCGTGAAAATCGCCGGGCTCGAGAAAAGCTACGGTGCCTACAAGGTGCTGCATTCCATCTCGCTCAGTGCCAACCAGGGCGAAGTCGTCTCGATCCTCGGGTCCTCGGGATCCGGCAAGTCCACGCTGCTTCGCTGCATCAACATGCTGGAAGTGCCGGATGCGGGCGAAATCTCGATCCACGGTGAGAGTTACAGACTTACGCAGCGCCCTGACTTTGGCCCACGTGTCGCCGATCAGAAGCAACTGCTGCGGCTCCGATCGCAAGCGACGATGGTGTTCCAGTCCTTCAATCTCTGGTCTCACCTGACGATCCTGGAAAATCTCATCGAGGCGCCGGTCCATGTGCAAAGGCGTAACCGGGCCGAATGTGTCGCCGAGGCCGAAGCCCTGCTCGAGCGCGTTGGCATCGCCGACAAGCGCAACTTCTATCCGGCCCATCTCTCCGGGGGGCAGCAGCAACGCGCGGCCATCGCGCGGGCGCTCGCCATGCGGCCCAAGATCATGCTGTTCGATGAACCGACTTCGGCGATCGATCCGGAACTGGTTGCTGAAGTGCTGAAGGTTATGCGCGATCTCGCAGCCGAGGGCCGCACCATGCTCGTCGTCACCCATGAGATGGGCTTTGCCCGCGACGTCTCGAGCCGGGTTCTGTTCCTGCACAAGGGGCTGATCGAAGAGGACGGTCGCCCCGAGGAGGTTTTCTCGAACCCGAAAAGCGATCGGTTCCGCCAGTTCATTTCCAAGCAGAACGCCTGAAACCAACTTCCAAAAAAACGAAGAGAGGAGAACGCATGAAACTGAAGATCGTATTGTCCGCCGTCAGCTTGCTGGCAACGGCCCATGTCGCGCAAGCGCAGGATGTCATCCGCATCGCCACGGAAGGTGCCTATGCTCCCTGGAATTTTTCCGGCCCCAACAACGTGCTCGAAGGCTTCGAAATCGACCTGGCGAACGAACTGTGCGGGCGGATGAAAGCCAAGTGCGAAATCATCGCACAGAACTGGGACGGTATCATCCCTTCGCTCACCGCCGGCAAGTATGACGCGATCATGGCCGCCATGAGCATCACGCCCAAGCGCGAAGAGGTAATGGCGTTCTCAGCACCTTACGCTGCGGCAATCAACTCCTTTGCCGCGATGGAAGGCAGCGACCTTGCCGACCTGCCGGATACGGGCAAGCCGCTCTCGGTCGATTCCGAAGCCGCCAAGCCCGTGCTGGCGGAAATCGCCAGGAAGATCCAGGGCAAGGCCGTCGGCGTGCAGGGTTCGACCACGGCATCTGCATTCATGGAGCAATACTTCCGCGATGGCGCCGACGTTCGTGAGTACAAGACCACCGAAGAACACAACTTCGATCTCGCCAGTGCACGCCTTGACGCTGTCGTTGCCAATGCGACCGTTCTCGCCGCGGCACTCGAGAAGGACGACATGAAGGGGGCCAAGCTGACCGGCCCGCTCTTCTCGGGCAAGGTGTTCGGCTTGATCGGCGTTGGCCTGCGCAAGGAAGACACCGCGTTGAAGGCCCGTTTCGACGAGGTCATCAAGGCTGCGGTTGCCGATGGCACGGTGAAGGCGCTCTCGGAAAAGTGGTTCAAGGTGGACGTGAGCCCCCAAGAGTAAGCCTCGACAACAGGCCCGCCCGAGCTTCGGACGGGCCTACGCCACCGACATACGGACCAAACAGAATGCGCAGACTGCCAGATCAGGACATCGTCATTATCGGAGCCGGCCTCGTCGGCGCCGCCCTTGCCTGGGGCCTGGCGCGGGCGGGTGAGCGCCCACTGCTGCTCGACGGGGAGGATCTGTCGCTGCGGGCTTCACGCGCCAATTTTGCGCTGATCTGGATTCAGGGCAAGGGTCTCGGTGCGCCTCATTATGCGCGCTGGTCGATGCGTTCGGCCCGTCTCTGGCCGGAATTCGCATCCGCCTTGCATGAAACTTCCGGTGTGGACGTCGCCCTGAGGCAGAGAGGTGGCTTCACCTTCGCGCTCAGCGAAACGGAGCTGGAGCGGATCCATGAAGAAGTCCTGACAGTCGCGCGCGAACTCGGCGATGACGCCCCGGAACATACGCTTCTCGATCATGCGCAGACCGCCAAGATGGTGCCGGCGATCGGCCGGGACGTCGTCGGCTCGATCTATTCCCCGATGGATGGTGACGTGAATTCGTTGCGGCTCCTGCGCGCGCTCCACACCGGCATGACAAATCTCGGCGCGCGATACGAACCGCATTGCGAGATCGATGAGATCGATCCCCGCCCTGGCGGTTTCCTCATGAAAGGTGCCTGGGGCGAGGTTTTCGCCAAACGCGTCGTTCTGGCAGCCGGTGTCGGCAACAGCCGGCTCGCGGCCATGGTCGGCATTCACGCTCCCTCGGTGCGCAGCAAGGGGCAGATCCTCGTCACCGAAAAGTGCCGGCCGTTTTTCCCGTATACCTCGGCCACGCTCAGACAAGCCGACGAGGGCGGTGTGATGATCGGAGATAGCCAGGAAACCGGCACGGACTCGATCGCCACCAACCAGGATATCAGTGCGGTTCTGGCGGATCGGGCCATCCGGACGTTTCCGTGTCTCGGTGGTGTCAATGTTCTGCGCTCCTGGGCGGGCTTTCGCGTCAAGACGCCGGACGGACTGCCCATTTACGAACACTCGGCCGCCCATCCCGGCGCCTACGTGGCGATGTGCCATTCCGGGGTGACGCTTGCCGCCGTCCACGCGCTCGTCGTTGCTGGCGAGATCGCCATCCAACAGTCTGCACTTGCCGGCAACACATTCCCCGGCCGGAGGTTTCATGTTTCGCAGAATTGATAGAGCTGGGGAGACCGTCACCATCACGTTCGACGGTATCCCCATGTGCGTCGCCGCCGAGCAGACGGTGGCCGCGGCGCTCCTTGGGCAGGGCATCGCGACGCTGCGCAGCAGCGTCGTCGGCAACCGCCCACGCGCGCCCTATTGCTTGATGGGCGTCTGCTTCGAATGCTTGGTAACCATAGACGGCATTCAAAACCGGCAGGCCTGCATGACGGTTCTGCGTGACGGCATGGCCATCTCATCGCAGAGCGGCGCGCGCGCTCTGGACGAAGGGTGCTGACGATGGCGCTTCGCAAAATCAGCAATCTTCATCATCTCGACCACGAATACGATCTCGCGATCATCGGCGCGGGACCGGCAGGAATGGCGGCCGCAGTGAAAGCTGCGGCGACCGGCGCGCGAACGATCCTTTTCGATGAAAACCCCGCCCCCGGTGGCCAGATCTACCGGGCGATTGAACAGAACGCGCCGGCAAGGCGTGGCTTCCTCGGCAAGGACTACTGGAAGGGAAAGGAAGTCCTGCAGGCGTTCCTGCGATCGGAAGCCACCTATGTACCCCAGGCGCTTGCGTGGAACGTCGAGCAAAAGGAAACCGATGCGAAGACATCGGTCGAACTTCGCATTTCTGCCGGCGGCAAGAGCGGCGTCGTTCATGCGCAACGGGTTGTGTTCGCGACCGGCGCGATGGAACGCCCGATGCCTGTTCGGGGTTGGACGCTTCCCGGCGTAATGACCATCGGCGCGGCCCAGATTGCGCTCAAATCCTCCGGACTGGTGCCCGATGGCCGCATTGTCCTGGCAGGCAGTGGCCCGCTGCTCTATCTTTTCGCGGACCAATTGCGGCAGGCAGGTGGAAAGCTCGTTGCGGTGCTCGATACCACGCCGCACTCAAACTGGACGAAGGCCCTCCCTTGCCTGCCGTCGTTTCTGGCTTCTCCCTATCTGTTGAAAGGCCTGTCTCTGCTGACCAAGGTTCGTCGGTCGGTCCCGGTTTTCACCGCCGTCGCCGCGATCGAAATCATCGGCGATGACCGTGCCAGGGCCATCCGCTTCAAGACCAGGGGCCGGATCGAAGAGCTCGGCGTCGAGGGTATCTTCCTGCATCAGGGCGTGGTCCCGAGTAACAGTCTGGCAAACGCGACGGGATGCCTCCTCGAATGGAACGACCGGCAGAAGTGTTTTCAGCCGCAACTGGACGCACGCGGGAGATCGTCGCTGCCGGCGATCTTCATCGCCGGTGACGGCGGCGGCATTGGCGGCGCGCTCGTCGCGGAGGCCGGCGGCCGGATAGCGGCGCTGGCCGCTTGTCTCGATCTCTTTCCCGAGAAGGCGCGGCAAATCGAACCGCTTCTGAAGAAACACGAAAGGCAGCGCGGGACGTTGACCCGCGGGCGCGCCTTCATCGACATGCTCTATCAGCCTGCCCCGTCGTTTCGCGCGCCGACCGATCGGGAGACGATCGTATGCCGCTGTGAAGAGGTGACGGTAGGTGCCATCCGCGACGCCGCCGCACGCAACGTCGTCGGCCCCAACCAGCTCAAGACGATGCTGCGCTGTGGCATGGGGCCGTGCCAGGGGCGCATGTGCACGGCAACCATCACCGACATCCTGGCTGACGTGCAACAGCGGTCCCCCGCCGATGTCGGCACCTACAGGCTTCGCACACCGATAAAGCCTGTTCCCTTGCGCGAGTTCGCCTCGCTCCCCCTCACGCTGGATGCCGTCCGGGCCGTTACCGGCGACCACTCCGACAGAAGCTGACCCCTCAACAGGAAGGAAATAAAATGGCAGAACGTCATCTCCGCACGCCCATCATGCATCGCGTCGTCGAACACAACGGCGTCGTCTATGTCGGCGGCACGACCTGCGACGACGAAAGCCTCGACATGGCCGGTCAAACGCGCGAGATTTTGGCCAGGATCGATCGCTATCTCGCGGAAGCTGGGACCGACAAGACGAAGCTCCTGACGGCCACGATCTTTGTTACCGACCTCGGCAAGAAGCCGGACATGGATGCAGTGTGGAAGGCTTGGGCTGGCCCGGAAGATCTGCCGACCCGCGCAACCGTGGGCGTTGCCGATCTCGGTGGAGATACGCTGATCGAAGTGGTCGTTTCAGCGTTCAAGTAGAATACACGCGCATGGCATCACGTACGCCATGCGAAACCCCTTCAGAGGCAGTCGACTTCGGCTTTTACTTCGAAGCGCAACCCATTAAGGACGAGATAGCGCAAGGAGGCGCGGCGGCCACGAAATTAAGACCTTTGCGCGCGGCATATGGAACTGACGTCCCACAGCGGAACCGTTGGCACACGCTTGGTTTTTTAGAGAACTCCTTGGTTCCCGATTGCGTGGCTGTTCTCGCACTCTCAGAGCGGTCACGCGTCAGTGTGTCCGTCCGTGGTGATGGCGCTTCACCGTCCCGTTAGAACCGGAACCCCGGCGTGTAGTGCATTTACCTGTGCGGGCCGCAGGCGCTTCCAGGCTATTCGAGCGACGCCTGCCGAGACCCTTCGCTGTTTCCGTTGAGATAGACAGGCTCGCCGATCGGGGTCGCAGCGATAGTCTTGATCTGTTGGGCCAGAGCCGCAAGCTTTTGCGCAAGGTGTTGGAGTTCGGCCGGGGAGTTCGTGCCCCCGGGGGTATCTTCGACGCTATATTCGTGCACGTGCTCGTCCTTTTTTCCACCGGACTTGGGTGATCAGTATATTCCCAACGCTGAATATAAGGCTACAACTCTGCGCGCGCTTTTTGTCGCTTTCGCGCAACCCCGACAAACGACACCCGCATGATCGATAGCGAGCCGCAACCCGCTCTTCGATCACGACGCAGGCCCCATCATCTTTCGCAGCTTGGGCGAGAATTTATCGAGTGTCGCCATAGCGGAGCATTCCAGCCGGTGTAGGACTTCAGCGAGTGTAGTCAGTCCTCGACCGCATGCAGGAAGGTAAACGCCGCAGAGATCTCGTTCAAAATCTTGTAAAGCAAAAGCAT
Organism: Ensifer adhaerens; assembly: GCF_028993555.1. Lineage (NCBI taxonomy): Bacteria > Pseudomonadati > Pseudomonadota > Alphaproteobacteria > Hyphomicrobiales > Rhizobiaceae > Ensifer > Ensifer adhaerens. The sequence continues at coordinate 99,910 of NZ_CP118611.1, forward strand.
TATGTTTTCCTTGGTCTGCCGTCGTCCGTTAAAGTCCCGGATATAATATTATTTTATTCTAATGACGCCTTGAAACGAGTGGATAAGGGTGTATTCTCGTTAAAATAGCGATCAGCATTTAGTCAGATCTGGTTCCCGATTTCCGAGTAATGGGGGAAGCACTATGGTTGACTGGTTCGTAAACACGCTTCGCACTTATCCTGAAATTGCAATATTTCTCTCATTGGCGCTTGGATATTACTTCGGATCGTTCACCTACAAAGGCCTCGGCCTCGGTGCGGTGACAGCGACGCTGATTGCTGCCGTCATCATCGGCCAGCTCGGGATCACCATTTCACCACCGCTCAAGGCCACGTTCTTTCTGATGTTCCTGTTTGCGATCGGCTACGGCGTCGGGCCGCAGTTCGTTCGGGGCATCGCGAAGGATGGCCTTCCGCAGGCGTTGTTCGCTGCGGTTGTGTGCGTCTTTTGCCTCGGAGCGCCCTACATCGCTGCCAAGATAGCCGGTTACGACGTGGGATCCGCACTGGGGCTTTATGCAGGTTCGCAGACCATCTCAGCGTCAATGGGCCTGGGAACGGATGCCATCAATCGACTTGGACTGGCGCCGGAAGAAACCAAACGTCTTCTGGACGCCATGCCCGTCGCCTATGCCGTCACCTATATTTTCGGCACGATCGGATCGGCGATTGTGCTGGCGTTGATCGGTCCTGCGCTCATGCGTATCGACCTGGAGGCGGAATGCAAACGCTACGAGGCGGAGCAAGGTGGCAAGAAGGAAGCGGGGGGCGCTGGAACCGCCTGGCACCACTACGAGCTGCGCGCCTATCGCGTCCGCGAGGGCGGGCCAGTCGTCGGCAAGACCGCACGCGAAGCCGAATCGATGATCCCTGAGCAGCGGATTTTCATCGAGCGTATTCGTCGCGGGGGAAAGATCGAGGATGCCACGGCAGACACGGTGATCCAGGCAGGCGACGTCGTTGCTGTGGCCGGTCGGCGCGAAGTGCTGGTAAGCGTGATCGGTCAAGCGGCAGAGGAAGTCGACGACCGCGAGTTGCTGGCCGTGCCGGTCGAAGGCGTCGATGTGCTTGTCACGACCAAGGAGGCGAACGGCAAGACGCTGGCGGAGCTGGCACAATGGCCGACGTCCCGTGGTGTATTCCTGCGCCGGATCGCCCGTGGCGCCACGGCGACGGAAATTCCGATCCTTCCGAACACGCAGATCCATCGCGGCGATATCCTGACAATCGTCGGGCGAACGCAGGACACGGCGGCTGCCGCCAAAGCACTGGGTGTGGCCGACCGCCCGAGCGACGTTGCCGACGTTGCCTTCATCGGTGCTGCAATTGCCATCGGCGGCTTGATCGGTGCGCTCGTCTACAAGGTCGGCGATGTGCCGTTTACGTTGTCCACCTCAGGGGGAGCGTTGATCTCCGGGCTCTTCTTCGGCTGGCTGCGCTCCGTGCGGCCGAAATTCGGGCGCATACCGACCTCGACGGTCTGGTTCATGAATTCGGTCGGCCTCAACGTGTTCATTGCCGTGGTTGGCATATCATCGGGCCCGGGTTTTGTTGCCGGCCTGCAGCAGCTTGGTTTCAGCCTGTTCCTTTGGGGGATTTTCGCAACGACGGTGCCATTGGTGCTGGCAATGTATGTCGGGAAATACGTGTTCCGGTTTCATCCCGCCATTCTCCTGGGATGCTGCTCCGGCGCACGTACGACGACTGCCTCGTTGGGCATGATCAACGATCGGGCCAAGAGCCAGATCCCTGGGCTCGGCTACACCGTGACTTATGCCGTCGGCAATACCCTGCTGACGATCTGGGGCATGGTGCTTGTGATGATGATGACCTAGAGCATCTCCAGGAAGAACGCTTGGCGTCCTTCCTAAATAATGCATGTAAAAACAGATAGTTAGTCTCTACGGCACCATTTCAATCGGAAACGCCGCGGCGGCCGGTTTCGCGGCGTTGCGGATCTTTCCACGGATGCAATGCCGAGCGCGGTTTTCGCAATTTGAATTGTCGCTGCCTCAGAGCCGGAACCGCGGACTGGTGGCAGCGGACAGGCCTTTCGGAACAGCATTGGGAGCGTGTTATGCCGAACAAGACCGCACATGTTGATCAGTTTCTGCTTATCCATTCGGGCCGTGCAGACAATTGGCGCGAGATCACGACACTCGCGGATGCCTGGGCCGCCAAGCGTGGCGAGCGGGCAGCGCTGGAGGCGGCCATCGCCGCGGCAAGGGCGGCCGAGGAGTACCACGCCTATCCGGGGGGGCGATTGCTTTCGGCACTGGCAGAGCGGATCGCCACCGATGATGCCGTTGGAGCAGCAAAGCTTGCGCGACGAATCTCCAACGGGTTGCTCACCCATTCCTATCGAGGCCGCCCGGGCGAGTGGGACGTCCACGACGAGATGTCGGCGACCGAGGTGACCGACATCATGCCGCCCGGAACCGGTGAGGCGGGCGGGCGCCGGCCCTATTTCGAAGTTCTGTTCGTCAACAGCCAGCCGGCCGCCCGATGGGACGCCTTCGCAACCGAGATCCGCAGGTTGCGCCGGCCGGAGGATGGGTTCATCTACGAGCCCGTTTTGGTCGGTTCGTTCGAGGATGCCTTCTGCGCAGCTGCAATGAACCCCGACATCATAGCCGTCGTCCTCGCGGAAGGATTCCCGTACCGCTCGCGCCACGACGCGCCGGTGCTTCGCTCGGTGCTTGATCCGCTCGGAGAAACCGAGGGGCCGGACATGTCGGCGCTTCGCCTGGCGCGCGGATTGAAGCGTATCCGGCCGGAGCTCGACGTCTATTTGCTCTCCGACCGTCAGGTCGAGAAGATTGCCGGCGATCCGACAGCCGATGCCATCAGGCGCGTGTTCTACGCGGTTGAGGAACCACTGGAACTGCATCTCGCCATCCTTGAGGGAGTGCAGGAACGCTACGAAACCCCCTTCTTCGACAACCTGAAGAAATATGCGCGCAGGCCGATCGGTACATTTCATGCCTTGCCCATCGCCCGCGGCAAATCCGTCTTCAAGTCGGACTGGATCCGCGACATGGGGGAATTCTACGGGCTCAACCTGTTCCTCGCGGAAAGCAGCGCGACGACCGGTGGCCTCGATAGCCTGTTGGAGCCAACCGGAACCATCAAGCGGTCCCAGGAATTGGCCGCCCGTGCCTTTGGCGCAGACCACGTCTTCTTCGTGACCAACGGTACGTCCACCTCCAACAAGATGGCCGTGCAAGCGCTTCTGGCGCCAGGCGACATCGCGGTGGTCGACCGCAACTGCCATAAGTCCCACCACTACGGCATGGTGTTGACGGGTGCTCAACCCTACTACGTCGAAGCGTTCCCGATGACGGAATATTCGATGTATGGCGCCGTGCCGCTTGCAACGATCAAGCGCGCGCTGCTGGCGCTGAAGGCTGAAGGTCGCCTCGAACGTTTGAAGCTGCTTGACCTTACCAACTGCACTTTCGACGGCCATATGTACAATGTCAGGCGGGTGATGGAGGAATGCCTCGCCATCAAACCCGACCTCATCTTTCTCTGGGACGAAGCGTGGTCGGGATTTGCCCGGTTTTCGCCCTTCCTGCGTCCGCGCACGGCCATGGGGGCGGCGGCCGATATCGAAGACTGGCTGCACGATCCGGCCTCGATCGACGCCTATGAAAAGCAGCGCGCCGACCTTGGCAAGAACCCCTCCGACGAAGCGCTGCTTGCCGCTCGCCTGATCCCAGATCCGCGTCTTGTCCGCCTTCGGGTCTACCAGACCAACTCCACGCATAAATCCATGTCAGCAATCCGTCAGGGATCCATGCTGCTGGTCAAGGATGTGGATTTTCACAATGTCGAGGCTCAGTTCCACGAGGCGGTTTTCACCCATGCCTCGACCAGCCCGAACCAGCAGCTGATCGCCAGTCTCGATGTTGCACGCAGGCAGATGGAACTCGACGGCTATGGGCTGGTGATGAACGCGATCGAGATCGCGCTGAAGATCCGCCGGGCGGTCAACGAGCACCCGCTGATCTCGAAATACTTCCGCGTCCTTGGCGCCGATCAGATGATCCCGGCGCAGTATCGCCAGTCAGGGTTTAAGGACTACCTGGCGCCCGGCTCTACTTGGGCCACGGCGGTCAAGGCGATGAAGGAGGATGAGTTCTATCTTGATCCTACGCGCATGACCCTGGTGTGCGGAACGGCTGGTTTCGACGGGACGCAGTTCAAGGGGCTGCTGGCGAACGAGTATGATATCCAGCTGAACAAGACGTCGCGCAACAGTGTGTTGCTGCAATCCAACATCAACAATACCCGCAGCGATATTGCACACCTCGTTCGCGTGCTGGTGGAGATCTGCAATGGTATCGAAGAGCGGCTCGCCGACGGCGGAGAGGGCGAGCGTGCTGCTTTTGCCGCGCGCGTGAAGTCGCTGATGACGGATGTGCCCGACCTTCCCAACTTCAGTCACTTCCATGAGGTGTACCGCGGCGATGCGGGCCGGACGACGCCGGAGGGCGATATGCGTGCCGCCTTCTTCCACGCCTATGACGCGTCTGTTTGCGAATACGTGCCGCTGATCGGAGCCGAGTGCGACAAGAGGCTGAAGGAAGGTCCGGAAATGGTCTCGGCCAACTTCGTCATTCCCTATCCTCCCGGGTTCCCGATCATGGTGCCGGGTCAGGTGCTGACGCAGGAGACGATCGACTTCATGCGCAAACTGGATGTGAAAGAGATCCATGGCTACGAGAAGGCGCGCGGACTGAAGCTGGTCAAGCCCGATGCAGTTGCGGCCAAGGCGAAGCGTCAGTCAAAAGCACGGTAGCGTCGGAATGCGGCGACGCTCGATTGTTTTTGCGTGGCTATCCGCATGGCGATCTGGCGCTTTCTGGGGAGTGGTGCTGCCGGAGCGAATTGGCGTGGTGACTGACACCCCGTTGGTCGCCGCGGTTCGCGACGACGTACCGATTTTGCATGACGGTTTGGGGATGGCAGCGAACGAGTGATGGCTTCGGATCGGGGGCGAGGGGGCTAGTCTGGACATGATTTGGGTCGAGCAATTCCTGAACAGGTATCCCGAGCTTGCCGTATTCCTGGCTATCAGCATCGGATATCTGATCGGCGGCCTCAAATTCGGTGGCTTCAGCCTCGGGCCGGTCACCGGCTCGCTATTTGCTGGCATCTTGATCGGCCAGTTCGCCGATGTCCCGATTGCCGGCATGGCAAAATCGTTCCTGTTCCTGTTGTTCCTCTTCGGTATCGGCTACTCGGTCGGGCCACAATTCTTGCAGGCATTGAAGCGGGACGGAATGAAACCCGTACTGCTCGCGGTCGTCGTCTGTGTCACCGGGCTGCTCATGTCCGTCGTCGTTGCCAAACTCCTCGGACTGGATCCCGGTTTTGCGGCCGGGCTTCTTTCCGGCTCTCTCACCGAAAGCCCAGCGATGGGCACGGCAACGGAAGCGATCAATGCGCTACCGCTCCCCGAGGCAGATCGCGCACGGTTCGTAGCGCACATCGCTGTGGCTGACGCTGTCTGCTACGTCTTCGGCGCGGTTGGCGTCATTCTCTTCTGTAGCGTCGTCGGGCCCCGGCTGCTTGGCATCGATCTTGTTGCCGAAGCGCTGAAGCTGGAGAAGGAGTATGGCATTACCCGCAAGGCGGCTGGTGTCTCCTCCGCATGGCACAGGTTCGAGATTCGCGCCTACCAGATCGCCGATGGCGCACCAGTCGCCGGCCTGTCGATAGCCAATGCCGAGGCGACGTTTCCGGAACACCGACTCTTCATTCAGCGTCTGCGCCGCGGCGGCACGATCATCGAGGCGGCTCCGGATATCGTGATCGAGCCCGGTGATATAGTGGCTGTCTCCGGGACGAGGGAAGCGTTGGTAAGTGTCCTTGGGCCGCGCGCCGAAGAGATCGAGGACCGCGAACTGCTCGATGTCCCGGTATCGATCTGCGATGTGCTGCTGACGAGCCCTGATCTCAAGGGTCGAAGCATCGCCGATGTCGCCAAGGAAAGCTGGACCCGTAGCCTTTATCTGCGCGCCATTACGCGTGGGAGCCAGGATATTCCGATAGCGCCAGGGATCACGGTCGAACGCGGCGATATCCTGCGCCTCGTGGGGCCGGAGGCCGTTGTTTCGAGCGCCGCCAAGCGCATTGGCGTCGTGGTCGCGCCGCCGGCGGCGACCGACTTCTTGGTGCTCGGCCTTGCAATTTTCCTTGGCGGGCTTGTCGGTGTTCTCGTCACGTTTCCCATCGGCGACATGCGGATTTCCCTCAGCACCAGCGTGGGCACGCTGCTCGCCGGGTTGGTCGTTGGGCATCTGCGTACGCGCTTCCCACTCTTCGGCCGAATACCGGATGCCGCGGTATCACTCATGACGTCGCTTGGTCTTGCCGCCTTTGTCGCGATGACCGGTCTTCATGCCGGACCGGTGTTTGCCTCGGCAATCGCCGAGGCAGGGATCGGGCTGCTCTTCGGCGGCATGATCGTCACCACGGTTCCCATGATTGTTGGCCTGTACTTCGGGCGCTACGTGCTTGGAATGAACCCCATCTTGCTACTGGGCGGGCTCGCCGGGGCGCAGACGATGACAGCCGGCATGGCAGCCGTTCAGGACAGGTCCGGGAGCACCGTTGCGGTCCTCGGCTACACGCCCGCGGTCCCCATCGGCCACATCCTGCTGACGACCTGGGGAACTGTGATCGTCGGTATAATCGCAGGATGAAAAGGTGCAGGTCCCATCAAGCGGCGGCAAAAGTTCTGCGCGGTTAGATTTAGCAACAGACTTATACAGTAAAAAGGAAAATACTGACTGCGATTCGACGATGCCAGCCGACAGTGACCTGAAAGGTGCTTTAGATGCGACAGACACCATACATCGCTCCGCCCGTGCTCTTCATCGCCGCACTGGCCGCCGCCGGGTCAGTGGCGGCGCAGGAACCGTCAAAACCTGCGACGCAGAATACTGAGACGAGCAAGGCGCAAGAGCATTGGATCCCCAAGCTGCGGGTCGGCGACGACAATGCCTATTTCGAATTCTACGGTCAGATCAACAAGGGCCTGCTGGTCTACGATGATGGCGGGACAACGGAGAATTACTTTCCGGTCGACAACGGTAACTCGTCCTCGCGTGCGGGCTTTCGCATCTACACGCTCATGGAAAAAGGCTGGTCGTCCGGCGCCAATCTCGAATGGGAATGGAACCCCTACTCGACAACCAACGTGAACCAGTTGAACGAGGATCACTTCGATTGGGGAACCGACCTGCTGCGCAAGGCGGAAATCTATCTCGAATCGAAGGACTATGGCAAATTCTGGTTCGGCCAGGGCAGCATGGCCTCGGATACGACGGCCGAGGTCGACCTGTCTGGAACAAGCGTGGTCGGCTATTCGCTTGTTTCCGATATGGCCGGTGGACCGTTTTTCCGCAACGATGACGGGACATTGTCAACGGTCAAAGTCAAGGACGCGTTCACCAACTATGACGGCCTCAGCCGAAAGCTCCGCGTCCGCTACGACACCCCTTCATTCGGCGGGTTCAGTTTTGCGACGTCGGTCGGCACGCAGGTCGTCCCGGAAGAAACCGACGTCACCGTTTGGGACATGGCGGTTCGTTATGACGAGACCTACGATGCCTTCAAGGTCGGTGCCGCAATTGCCTTTTCGAGGCCAGGTGACGGCAACTCGATTTACGACGCGTCCGTTTCCGTTCTGCATCTCGATACCGGTCTCAGCCTCACCCTCGCAGCGGCCTATTCCGACAAGGAGACGGTCGATGGGCACTATGGCTACGTGAAGGTCGGCTATCAGGCCGATATTTTCGACGTCGGCAAGACAGCATTTTCCGTTGATGCCTATTTCGGCAAGGACATTGCGGGAAGGGGCAGCAAAAGCGATTCCTTTGGGGCGCAGGTTGTCCAGAACCTCGACTATCTGCAGACGGAACTCTACCTTGGGGCCCGGACCTACTCCTTAGATCAGGAAACCGCCGATCTCCAGGACAGCTTTGCTGTTCTTGGCGGCGCCAGAATAAAGTTCTGAAGTAACTGGCTGGTGCTTGCCGGCGCCCCCGCCATGCGATCGTCGTGTGCGGGCGCGTCGTGCAGTCAGGATCGCATAAAGTATCGTTGGGAACCCTGAGCCCGGTGCTGTCGTCGCTCAGGCTCGCACGGCTTGGCTGGCTGATCGACGAAGTTTTTTCGTTCGATCGCGAGCGCCTGGCGAACTGGCGCCGTCGTCACCGCAATACCGGCTAGGGCCCTTGGGTGCCGTTCAGATCGTCAACGGTTGCGATCTCGCCAGATTGAAGTTGCGTTTCGACAAAGAACGATTGGAAAAACTGCCCCAGCTTCTCCCTTGATCAACGGGCCAGAAACGGTCCCGCTTCAACATCGATTATAGGCGTCAAGGAGAGCACATTGGCCGAGTACGAATTGGACACCACCGTCGGAGTGATTGCGTGCGAGCTTCCCGGTGCTGCCGAACTGTTCAGGCAGCACGGTATCGGATTTTGCTGTGGCGGCGACGTACCGCTTGCAGAAGCGGCTGCGGATGCCGGCATAGAGGCCGCTGATCTGCTTGCACGGCTTCAGGCGCTGGAGCTTGCCGCAAGGCGCGACGCCCCGGATGGTACGGGCGAACTCATCGCTCACATTCTGGAACGTTATCACCAGACGCACCGTACCGATCTGGAATGGTTGATCCCGCTTGCGCAAAAGGTGGAGCACGTCCACGGTGCGCATCACTCCGCGCCACTGGGTCTTGCAGACGCGCTGGTCGACCTCAAGGATCACCTTCTTCCCCACATGGCACGAGAAGAGCTCGCTCTCTTTCCGATGATGCGCCATGAGCCCGATCCGGATATCGAACATTTGATTGCCGGCATGCGGGACGATCATGCATGCGAAAGCCGGAGCCTCGCCGTGATAGAGCATTTGACGCATGGATTTGCGCTTCCGGACGGTGCGTGCAGGTCCTGGACGGCGCTCTATGTCGGTGTCCAAAAATTCTGCGATGATCTCGTCACGCATATGCATCTGGAAAACAGCGTTCTGTTCCCGCGTTTCTCCGGCATTGATGCATCCGATGGCGCCGCTGTTGCGCGTTCGGTGGGGTGAGGCCCCGACAGATCTGTCCGGCATCGCTTTGCCCTACGGGAGGAAGCGGAGTTTCAGATAGATTTGCGCACGCAATCCGACCCGTCGCTCGGTGCTGGACACTCGTTCACGGTTCGAAGGTGGCGCCGCCGTGTCCTCACGAGGCGTGGCGGCGATCAATCTGCCCGCCACGAGCCGAGCCGATGGCAGAACTTTATCACACTCGCGCAAATGTTGTGGTCGACGGGCCCCAGCTATCCTCTGGCAGATATCGCGGAGAGGGCAGGCCATAGCCGACCCATCCGACTTTGAAGGTTTTGTTCTCGCGCCAGCCGGTTGACGGGATGACGCCAACCCTCCCCAGGTCCACCCGAAAATCACTGCGTGCATGAGTTGTTGTGTTTGTTTGAGCTAGATCAACGAATGTCCCGCGCCAACGTTCCAATCCTCCGGCAACGATTTGCGGGAAAACGCCTTGGAATGAAACTCTTCCGTCTTGTCCTTCTGCTCTGTGTCAGCCTGTACCTTGCGGCCCCGGCCAGCGCGGCGTCGGTGTTACAGAAGTATCTGCCTGCCGCGACAGCCTCGGATCTTGTGCCGGGTGCGGACGGTTTCGGCGCTGTACGTGATGATGTGGCGGTGGCCCCAGTGCTTAAGGGCGGCCAGACCGTGGCGTGGGTCTTTGTCACCTCGGATTTCGTCGGAACGACCGGTTATTCCGGCAAGCCCATCCATACCCTCGTGGCGGTGGACAAGGATGCGAAGATCGTCGGCGTCCGGCTGGTGAAACATTCGGAGCCCATCGTCCTCATCGGCATTCCGGATGCCAAGGTAAAGGCGCTTGTAGCCGGTTACGCCGGCCTCGATCTCGTCGCCGAGGCGAAATCCGGCGGCACGACCCATGACGTGGATATCATCTCCGGCGCGACGGTGACCGTAATGGTCATCGACGACTCGATCGTCCGATCCGGGCTTAAGGTCGCGCGTGCGCTCGGCCTCGGTGGATTGAAGCCGGAAGCGGACAATGCCGGCCCGCGCTTTGAGATCGATCCCGCGGCTGCCGCGCCTGCCGACTGGACCGCGGCAGAGGGTGACGGCACGTTGCGCCGCCTGTCGCTCGACGTTGCGCAGGTCAATGCTGCTTTCGCCGGCCATCCCGATGAGCGCGCCCGCGAGCGCGCGATTGGACAAGCGCCGGAAACCACGTTCATCGAGATGCAGGCGGCACTGGTTTCGGTTCCCGCAATCGGCAAGGCCCTTCTCGGGTCAGCGGAGGAGAAAAACCTTGAGGCCTGGCTCGGCGAAGGCGAACACGCCATCGCCGTGGTGGCGCGGGGGCTCTATTCCTTCAAGGGCTCAGGCTATGTGCGCGGCGGCATCTTTGATCGCATCGTGCTGATCCAGGACGATGTTTCCGTTCGTTTCCGTGATCGCGACCATCGTCGCCTGGGGGCAATCGCGCTTGCCGGCGCGCCGGAATTCAACGAGATGGACCTGTTCCGCATTCCAGCAGGCCTCGGCTTCGACCCGACAAAACCTTTCCGCATACAACTCCTGGCGCAGCGCGAGGTTGGACCGGTCGAAAAGGTCTTTCATACCTTCGATCTGGGTTACCAGCTTCCGCAGCAGTATCTGCGTGCTGTCGCGCCACCGGTGAAGGACGTTGCCGCTGCTACCGATCGTGACGAGGGGACTGCACAGGCCGACCTGTGGAAACGCATCTGGGACGACTCGAAGCTGAAGATTGTCGTTCTGGGCGCCATGCTGGTCGTGCTGACGGGGGTATTCTTCTTCCAGACCTTTGCGGTGAGGAACGCGAGGGCGTTCTACATTTTCCGCATAATCTTCCTGACGGTGACGCTGGTCTTCCTTGGCTGGTATGCCAACGCGCAGCTTTCGGTCGTCAATCTGATGGCGCTCTTCGGGAGTCTCGTCAACGGCTTCAGCTGGCAGGCTTTCCTGCTCGATCCGCTTACCTTCATCCTGTGGTTTGCCGTTGCCGCGGCCCTCCTGTTCTGGGGACGCGGCGCCTATTGCGGCTGGCTCTGCCCGTTCGGCGCGCTGCAGGAATTGACCAACCAGATCGCGCGCAAGCTTCGTATCCCGCAATGGACATTGCCCTGGGGTCTGCACGAGCGGCTCTGGCCGATCAAATACATGATCTTCCTCGGTCTTTTCGGGATCTCGCTGATCAGTGTCGAGCAGGCAGAACACCTGGCCGAGATCGAGCCATTCAAGACAGCGATCATCCTGAAGTTCATCCGCGCCTGGCCGTTCGTGGCCTATGCCGTCGCACTTCTCGTCGCCGGGCTCTTCGTCGAGCGGTTCTATTGCCGCTACCTCTGCCCGCTGGGCGCAGCGCTGGCGATTCCGGCGCGGATGCGCATGTTCGACTGGCTGAAGCGCTACCATGAATGCGGGAACCCCTGCCAGACCTGCGCCCACCAGTGCCCGGTGCAGGCGATCCACCGGACCGGCGAGATCAATCCGAACGAGTGCATCAACTGTCTGCACTGCCAGGTGCTCTATCAGTCCGAAACCGTCTGCCCCGTCGTGATCAAGAAGATGAAGTCGCGGGCGAAGCTTGCGGCAAGCCCGGGCGGCGTGCCGACCCATCAACCCGCAGCCAAAGTTTAACCGAAGCCAAGGTTCAAGCAAAAAGGAACCAGATCATGGAATCAAAGGAACACAAGGGACTAAGCCGCCGAGCGCTTTTTAGCGCGACTGCAGGCAGCGCCATCCTGGCGGGCACTGTAGGGCCGGCTGCACTCAGCCTCGGTGCTGCAGGGTTGGCGACACCGGCCCGTGCGGCGACAGGTGCCGACGGCGCGGTCGCACCGGGCAAGCTGGACGACTATTACGGCTTCTGGTCCTCCGGTCAGAGCGGTGAGATGCGCATACTCGGCATTCCCTCGATGCGCGAACTGATGCGCGTACCGGTGTTCAACCGTTGCTCGGCCACCGGTTGGGGGCAGACCAATGAATCGATCCGGATCCATCAGCGCACGATGACGGAGAAGACGAAGAAGCAGCTTGCCGCGAACGGCAAGAAAATTCACGACAACGGCGACCTGCACCACGTCCACATGTCCTTCACCGACGGCAAATATGACGGCCGTTACCTGTTCATGAACGACAAGGCCAATACGCGCGTTGCGCGCGTGCGCTGCGACGTGATGAAAACCGATGCCATCCTGGAGATTCCCAACGCCAAGGGTATCCACGGCATGCGTCCGCAGAAATGGCCGCGTTCGAACTATGTGTTCTGCAACGGTGAGGACGAGGCGCCGCTCGTCAATGACGGCTCGACGATGACGGACGTGGCGACCTACGTGAACATCTTCACCGCTGTCGATGCCGACAAGTGGGAGGTCGCCTGGCAGGTGAAGGTATCGGGCAACCTCGACAATTGCGATGCCGACTACGAGGGCAAGTGGGCGTTCTCCACCAGCTACAATTCCGAAATGGGCATGTCGCTGGAAGAGATGACCAAGTCCGAGATGGACCATGTCGTCGTCTTCAATCTCGCCGAAATCGAGAAGGCGATTGCGGCCGGGCAATATGAGGAAATCAACGGCGTCAAGGTGGTGGACGGGCGCAAGGAGGCCAAGTCGCTTTTCACGCGCTACATCCCGATCGCCAACAATCCGCACGGCTGCAACATGGCGCCGGACAGGAAGCATCTGTGCGTCGCCGGCAAACTCTCGCCCACCGTCACCGTGCTGGACGTGACGAAGTTCGATGCCCTGTTCTACGACAATGCCGAGCCGCGCAGCGCCGTGGTGGCGGAACCTGAACTGGGCCTCGGCCCGTTGCACACGGCTTTCGACGGACGCGGCAACGCCTATACCTCGCTCTTCCTCGACAGCCAGGTGGTGAAGTGGAACATCGATGAGGCCATCCGCGCCTACGCCGGTGAGAAGATCAATCCGATCAAGGACAAGCTCGACGTTCAGTATCAGCCCGGCCATTTGAAGACGGTGATGGGCGAGACGTTGGATGCTGCTAGCGACTGGCTCGTTTGCCTGTGCAAATTCTCGAAGGACCGGTTCCTGAATGTCGGCCCGCTAAAGCCGGAAAACGATCAGTTGATCGACATTTCCGGTGACAAGATGGTGCTGGTGCATGACGGCCCGACCTTCGCCGAGCCGCATGACGCAATCGCCGTCGCCCCCTCGATCCTGCCGAACATCCGCTCGGTCTGGGATCGCAAGGATCCGCTGTGGGCCGAAACGCGCAAGCAGGCCGAGGCCGATGAGGTCAACATCGACGAATGGACCGAGGCCGTGATCCGTGACGGCAACAAGGTTCGCGTCTACATGACCTCGGTCGCGCCCAGCTTCAGCCAGCCGAGCTTCACGGTGAAGGAGGGCGACGAGGTCACGGTTATCGTCACCAATCTCGATGAGATCGATGACCTTACCCATGGCTTCACCATGGGCAATCACGGTGTGGCGATGGAGATCGGGCCGCAGCAGACGAGTTCCGTCACCTTCGTCGCGGCCAACCCTGGCGTCTACTGGTACTATTGCCAATGGTTCTGCCATGCCCTGCATATGGAAATGCGCGGCCGCATGTTCGTGGAACCGAAGGGCGCCTGATCGATGCGGCTGTCCGTTCTCCTGGTCGGCTTTCTTCTTGCCTCTCCGCTCTGCGCGGCGGAGCGCGCAGTCGTGCCGGGTGCGGGCAGTCTTGCCGAAGCCATCGCCGGGGCTCAACCCGGCGATGTGCTGATACTGACCGACGGGGTCTACGCCGGCCCCGTCACCATCGACCGGCCACTGACGGTGACCGGTCCGCGCGGAGCGGTGGTGAATGGGCGCGGACAGGGCAGCGTGGTGACGATTACCGCGCCGGATGTAACCTTGACCGGTTTCACCGTTACCGGTTCGGGCCGCATCAACCAGGATCTCGACGCCGGGGTCAAAATCGTTCAAGGCGCCGATCGCGCCCGCGTCGAAAAACTGCTTGTCACCGACAATATGCACGGAATTGACGTCCATGGCGGCCGCGGCGCTGTTGTCGCGGCGAACGAGATCGTCGGTACGCGCAGCCCCCGCATGAACGAGCGTGGCAACGGCATCTATGTCTGGAACAGCCCCGGTGCGCTGCTCGAAGACAACGTCATCCGCTACGGTCGCGACGGCATCTTTTCCAACGCCAGCGCAGATAGCATCTATCGCCGCAACATCATGCGCGACCTGCGCTTTGCCGTGCACTTCATGTACACCCGCAACACCGAGGTTTCCGACAACATCTCGATCGGGAACCATCTCGGCTTCGCGATCATGTTCTCCAATCGCGCGAAGATCCTGAATAATCTCAGCCTCGGCGACCGTGAGCACGGGCTGATGCTGAACTATGCCAACAATGCCGACGTGTCAGGCAATCTGGTGCGCGGAGGCACGAAGAAATGCCTCTTCATCTACAATGCCCACAAGAACCTGATCTGGGGAAACCGCTTCGAGAGCTGCGGCATCGGCATTCATTTCACCGCCGGTTCGGAGAAGAATGTGCTGACAGGCAACGCCTTCGTCGCCAACCGCGAGCAGGTAAAATATGTCGGCACCCGCAATATGGAATGGAGCCATGAAGGCCGGGGGAATTTCTGGTCCGATCATCCGGCCTTCGACCTCAACGGCGACGGCATTGCCGACAGTTTCTATCGCCCCAACGATCTGATGGACCAGATCCTCTGGTCGCAGCCGGCGGCAAGCCTGCTCACCGGCTCGCCCGCCGTTCAGCTCGTTCGCTGGAGCCAGCGGGATTTTCCCGCCACGCTTCCCGGAGGCGTGCGCGATAGCGCGCCGCTGATGCGCCCCCTGACCATCCCTGTCCCCCTCGACATTCTTGCCTACGAAGCGGAGGCCGAAGGGCGCTGGACTGAAGGAAATTACGATGACACCGACGCTGACAATCTCCAGGCTCACTAAGCGCTTCCAATCCGTGGAAGCGCTGAAGTCCGTTTCCCTGGCGCTGGAGCCGGGACGGCGCGCGGCACTGCTCGGCCATAACGGCGCCGGCAAATCGACGATGATGAAGATTGTGCTTGGTCTCATCCCCTTCGACAGCGGCGAGGTCTCGGTCTGCGGCACGGCCCCCGGTTCGCCCGCCGCGCGGACGCAGGTGGCGTATCTGCCGGAAAATGTCGCCTTTCACCCGGCTCTGACGGGAGAGGAGCAGCTTCGCCAATATCTTGCATTGCGTGGCGAAAGCCCGAGGCTGGCCACAGAGCTTCTTGCCCGGGTCGGGCTTGGTCACGCGGCGCGGCGGCGGATCGGCACCTATTCCAAGGGCATGCGCCAGCGCGTGGGCCTGGCCCAGACCCTGATCGGTCGCCCTCGTCTCCTGGTGCTGGATGAACCAACCTCGGGCCTCGACCCTGTGTCGCGACGGGACTTCTATGACCTGCTCGACGGGTTGGCCGCCGAGGGAACCGCCATCCTGCTCTCCTCCCACGTTTTGACCGAGGTGGAGGCCCGCACGGACCGCATCCTCATCCTTTCCGGTGGGGAACTGGTGGCCGAGGGCACGCTTGCCGAGCTTCGCACCCGTGCGGCACTTCCGGTCGCCTTTTCCGTCCGCCCTGCGCAGGGCCATGCGCCGGCGCTGGCAGCAACCTTCCCCGAGGGCGTGCAGGGGGCGGATGGTCTCTTGCGCCTTAGCGGCTCGCAGTCGGAAAAACTGCCGCTCCTTGCCCGGATCGCGGCACTCGGGAGCACCGTTGCCGATCTCGATGTCATTCCACCCAGCCTCGAGGATATCTACAGTCATTTCAGCCGGAGGGACGGGCAATGAACCGCATCCTCGCCACCGCCGTCAGCGAATTCCGCATCGCTTTCCGCAATCGGTGGGTCTCTATCGCCACGGGCATGATGGTGCTGTTCGCTCTGGTGCTGGCCGCAGCCGGCTCTGCCCCGACGGGCGATGTCGGCATCGACCGGCTCTCCGTGACGGTCGCCTCGCTTACGTCGCTTGCGGTGTATCTGGTTCCGTTGCTGGCATTGCTGATGAGTTTTGACGCGGTGGCGGGCGAGGTGGAGCGCGGCACGCTGCCACTGCTTCTCACCTATCCCGTCTCGCGCCTGCAGATCCTGCTTGGCAAACTTCTGGCGCATCTCGCAATCCTCGGTCTTGCAGTGACACTCGGCTATGGCGTGGCTGCGCTCGCAGCCGTCTGGTTCGATCCTGGTGCGACCAAGGGGCTCGGCGCGTTGTGGCGGCTGATCTGGTCCTCGGTGCTGCTGGGCGCGACATTTCTTGGCACAGGCTACGCACTCTCGGCCTTGGCGCGACGGCCGTCGGGGGCGGCGGGGTTGGCCATCGCCCTCTGGCTGGTGGCGGTGGTGCTCTACGACCTCGCTTTGTTGGCGCTTATCGTGACGGATGGAGGCGGTGCTTTCACCACACAGGCATTGCCCGTTGCGCTGCTCGCCAACCCGGCCGATGCCTTTCGCGTTTTCAATCTCTCGGCCGCACAAGCTGTTTCCGCCGCCGGCGGACTGGGTGGTGCCGCGGGCACGATCCCGCTCTGGCAGTCAGCGGCCTCCCTTTTCCTCTGGCCACCCGTTGCCATCGCACTTGCTGTTGCTGCTTTCCGAAAGGTGACCCCGTGAGGAACCGACTTCGCTTCGTGCTGCTCGCTGCCGCCTTGGCGCTACTTTCCTCCTGCAAGGAGGACGTAGCCCAAAGCATAGTGCCGCAGGACATGACGCCCGAGACCCTCGGTCACTATTGTCAGATGAACCTTCTGGAGCACCCCGGCCCGAAGGCCCAGATCTTTCTTGAAGGAAGCCCGGCGCCGCTCTTCTTCAGTCAGGTGCGCGATGCCATCGCCTATGCCCGCGGGCCGGAGCAGATTGCGCCGATCCTCGTCATCTATGTCAATGACATGGGTGCCGCAGGGGCAACCTGGGACCAGCCCGGTGACGGCAACTGGATTGCCGCAGACAAGGCGTTCTACGTCGTTGGATCCACCCGGCGGGGTGGCATGGGTGCGCCGGAAGCCGTTCCCTTTTCAAGCCGCGAAGGGGCTGCGGCCTTCGTCCTTGCCGAGGGCGGCCAGGTGCTCGCACTCGCTGATGTTACCGATGCCATGGTTCTGACCCCGGTGGAGACCGGCTCGGAACAGGGAGCGGACGACGACGATTATCTCGGCCGTCTGCGCACGCTGCCCCATCCAGCCGGAGGTTGATCCCATGATGCTGACCCGACGCCGCCTGATCGCAATTTCTGCAGTTCTGGCAACAGCGCCCGCGATCGCCCACGCCAACGCGGCAACCCGCTTCTGGACAGGTCAGGCTCTTGGCGCGCGCGCCTCGATCCGGATTGAACATCCTGAGGCCGACACCATCGTCGCCCGGGTCATGGCGGAGATCAACCGCCTGGAAGACATCCTCAGCCTTTACCGTCCGCACAGCGCACTTTCGCGGTTGAACCGCGATGGTCATCTTCAAGACCCGCCGTTCGAGCTTTTGGAATGTTTGTCACTGGCCGACGCAGTCCAACGAGCGAGCGGCGGGCGCTTCGATCCGACGGTGCAGCCGCTCTGGACGCTCTGGGCA
The DNA here is from genome assembly GCF_028993555.1 of Ensifer adhaerens. NCBI lineage: Bacteria > Pseudomonadati > Pseudomonadota > Alphaproteobacteria > Hyphomicrobiales > Rhizobiaceae > Ensifer > Ensifer adhaerens. The sequence continues at coordinate 117,578 of NZ_CP118611.1, forward strand.
GAATCGGCCGCAAACGGCACGCGACCCGGCTCGGCAGAAGTTGATCGAGTGCTTACCAACGTCGGCTGGGGCAAGGTAAGGCTTGAAGCAGCAGCGATCACACTGCATCCGGGCATGGCGCTGACGTTGAACGGCATCGGCCAAGGATATGTTGCCGACAGGGTAGCGGTATTGCTCGATGCTGAGGGCCTGACGGACATTCTGATCGACACCGGCGAGTTCCGCGCGCTCGGTGGACAGCCGGGCGGTGGAGGATGGCCGGTCCGATTGGAATCGGGCGAGCGCCTGCCGCTGCGCCAGCGCGCGCTGGCTACCTCCGCCCCTCTGGGCACAACCTTCGATCAGGCAGCCAGAGACGGACATATTCTCGACCCCGTGACCGGAATGCCCGCGCCGGCAAACTGGCGCTCTGTGTCGGTCTCGGCGCCATCCGCCGCCATAGCCGACGCACTGGCGACAGCCGCATGCCTGATGCCGGATCTAGGATCGATCCTTGCGATGAACGAGCGTTTTGAGGGCGCTCACCTGGAAGCGGCGTCACTGTAAGTGGGTTGGCTAACGACATCATCCGCGGCTTGAGAACGCCAGATCAATCTCGGCTTCATCCGCCCGGTCGACGCCTGGCCCGATTGGCGCGGTGTTCCCCGTCCGGCATCTCAAGTTAGTGGCAGCAGGGGGAGAACGTGCGTTGCGCGCATGGCTTTGAGCCCAAGGCCTGCTGCCATTGCATGGGCAGAACGCTGATGTGGCTGTTCGTAAGTTCCGAATAGATGAACTCATGATTGCCGAACCTCACGGCATTCCCTGCTTGGATGTTGCCTCCAAGAAGACCGTGAGCTGCAGGTTCAAACCCCGAGCGGGTACCGTGCTCCTTGATGAGGTCAAGTGTCTTCTTGTGATCCCTGTAAAGTTGGCGTGCCAGAGTTTCCATCTCGGAGCGCTTCTTATTCAGATCGAGCACTTCTTCAAAAAATCGTAGGTGATGGCAACTGAAGCCGCTTTTTGCGCTGGTGGCGCGAGCTCGACGGGATGAACTCTGGACTGAAAAAAGCAGCTACTTCTCGCCGGCTCGTATCGCTTGGGCAACTTTGCTTTTCTCTCCGCAGCGTTCCATGGCGATGTCAAGGCAGCGCTGTCTTTCGGTCGCAATTGCCTCTGCAACCATCTTTACTGGGTCACGCTGTCCGCGAGCCAAGTGGCGGGCCGCAACACGCCAGGCTGTTCCTGCAATTTCGTCTGGAATCATAATTCGCCTCGGTCTGCGCATCTCCAATCATAGGCGCTCGCGCTTGCGTGAAACGTGTGTCGCGGCGGTGATCTGCCTGCACTTTGGGCAGAGACCAGTGACCCGATCAATGCGTCGTGGTCACTTTCGGCTCCTGTCCGTCGGCGCTGTATTGGGGGATCGTGATTGCGCCCGCCGCGGAGTCGGCGATGTGGGTATTACATATCATCAAGGATAGTTATTGACATGTTATACCAGTTGATGAATACATCTCTGACGCCTGGTGAACGGCGTGGGCAAAATGCACCCGTCCCATGCGGTCGGGCCTGAGGAAATTGAGGAGGTCTCGATGACATCGATCGCGCTGTTCGGTGCCGGTGGTAAAATGGGCTATCGGCTCGCCAAGAACCTTAAAGATTCGCGCTTTGATGTCCGGCATGTTGAAGTCAGTGAGGCAGGAAAAGAGCGGCTTGCGAACGAGCTCGGTATTGTGTGCGTATCGGTCGAAGAGGGTCTCGACGGCGCCGATGTCGTCATCCTTGCGGTGCCTGACACCGCGATAGGCAAGGTTGCGACTGGTATCGTTGGCAAGCTGGCTCCCGGAACGATGGTCGTAGCGCTAGACGCGGCAGCGCCCTTTGCCGGTCATCTGCCAGCGCGCGCCGATCTGACCTATTTCGTTACCCATCCCTGCCATCCGCCCATCTTCAACGACGAAACAGACCCGGATGCGAAGCGCGACTTCTTTGGAGGCATCGCCGCAAAGCAGCATATCGTGTCGGCGCTAATGCAGGGGCCGGAAGCCGCCTATGCTCTCGGGGAAGAGATCGCCAAGGTCATCTGGGCGCCGGTAATGCGCTCGCACCGCGTGACGGTCGAACAGATGGCGCTCCTGGAGCCTGGCCTCTCCGAGACGGTCTGTGCTTCGCTGCTCGTCGTCATGCGTGAAGCCATGGACGAATGCGTCCGCCGCGGGGTTCCGAAGGACGCAGCCCGCGACTTTCTGCTTGGCCACATGAACGTGCTTGGCGCTGTCATTTTCGAGGAGACGCCGGGTGTCTTCTCTGACGCCTGCAACAAGGCAATCGAGTTTGGCAAACCCGTACTCATGAGGGACGACTGGCGGCGAGTGTTCGAGCCTGCGGAAATCGCGGCCAGCATCCATCGCATCACATGACAACTGACGGGCAGCCCACCGTGTAGCCGCGCTTGGCTGCCCGAAACAAGCGATCGCACTGGAGGCCACTTTCAATGGAGGGGTGGTCGAGGAAGTCCTGTGCCTAACTGGGAGGAGAATATGAACGTTACCCGTAGATTGATCACCGTCGGCTTCGTCGCCGTCATGGCCGCAAGCTCGGCGATGCCGGCCTTCGCGGCCGATCTTATCGCCATCATCACGCCGAGCCATGACAACCCGTTCTTCAAGGCTGAAGCGGTCGGGGCGGAGGCCAAGGCAAAAGAACTTGGCTACGAAACGTTGGTGCTGGTTCACGACGACGACGCCAACAAGCAGTCGCAGCTCATCGACACCGCCATCGGCCGCGGCGCAAAAGCGATCATTCTCGACAACGCCGGCTCCGAGGCGTCAATCGCTGCCGTGAAGAAGGCGAAGGATGCCGGCGTTCCCTCCTTCCTGATCGACCGCGAGATCAATGCGACCGGCATTGCCGTCTCGCAGATCGTCTCGAACAACTACCAGGGCGCTCAGCTCGGTGCGGAAGAATTCGTCCGGCTGATGGGTGAGAAGGGGAACTACGTCGAGTTGCTCGGCCGTGAAGCCGATCTCAACGCGGGCATCCGCTCCAAGGGCTACCACGATGTCATCGACGAGTTTCCGGAGATGAAGATGGTCGCTCAACAGTCGGCCAATTGGAGCCAGACCGAAGGCTACTCCAAGATGGAGACGATCCTTCAGGCCAATCCCGACATCCAGGGCGTGATCGCCGGCAATGATACGATGGCCATGGGGGCGATTGCAGCGCTCCAGGCGGCAGGTCGCAAGGATGTCATCGTCGTCGGCTTCGACGGCTCGAACGACGTGCGCGATTCGATCAATGCCGGCGGCATCAAGGCGACCGTCATGCAGCCCGCTTACGCGCAGGCCCAGCTCGCGGTTCAACAGGCGCACGATTACATCACCACCGGCAAGGCTCCTGCCGAAGAGAAGCAGCTCATGGATTGCGTGCTGATCACTGCTGAAAACGCCGACAAGCTCGAGACATTCGCGCTCTCCCAGTAATCTTCCCGAGACTGCGCAAGGCGGACCGATCCCGCCTTGCGTCCACTGTTCATGACGGAGAATGGGAATGCTGAGGTTTCAGGCTGCATGCGCACTCATGCTTGCCGGCGCTCTCGCGCTTGGCGGCTGCAAGCTCGTCAAAACGGAAGACGAACAAAGGCAGGCAGCGGCAGGTGCGTTCAATCCCGACAAGCTGGTTGCCGATACCTGGGATTCGAAGATCGTGCCCTATCTCGAGCAGCGGGCCGGTGTCTTCCAGGTGGTCTCGACGCTTGCCGTCCGCGACCTCGACGCCGCAGCGCAGAAATATGGAAACAAGGAAAAACAGGGCAATGCGCCTTGGACCTTTGCCGCCAAGATCGACGGTGTGATCGTCGCCCAGGAAACGAAATCGCGGGCGGCCTACGTCGACGTGGATGTCGACGGTGACGGCAAGGCGGATGTTCGTGTTTCGATAGGTCCGGCCATTCGCGGCACGGCGCTGCGCGACAGCCTCGAGTTCGTGAACTTCAACGAGTTCAAGAACCAGATCGAGTGGGCGCAATATGGCAAATCGTTCAACACCCATGTGAACGGCACGCTGCTCGAAAAGCTCCCGCGCGACGGCCTGACGGGTAAGACGATCAAGGCAACCGGGGCCTATCCCCTGCCGACCAAGGGTCAGCTGCCACAGTTCGTGCCTGCCACCATAACCATCGGAGGCTGACATGAGCAGCATCGAGGACGGAGACGTCATCCTTGAACTGAAGGACATCACCAAGGCCTATTCCGGAATCGTGGCGCTGAAGAAGGCGGACCTGAAACTCCGGCGCGGAGCCGTGAACGTGCTCGTCGGTGAAAACGGTGCTGGCAAGTCGACGATGATGCGCATCATCGCCGGTGTCGAGCGGCCGACGCTCGGCGAAATCTGGTTGGACGGTCAGCGCATACACCTCGACAGCCCAGCCGACGCAGTGCGTCATGGTATAGGCATCGTGTTCCAGGAACTGAACCTTTTCGGCAATCTTTCCGTCGCCGAAAACATCTTTGCCACCCGTGAGATCACCCGCGGCCTTCGTGGCATCGATCACAAGGCGCAGGTCGAGAAGGCCAACGCGTTCCTGAACCGCCTGGAGGCGGGAATCTCCGCCGAGACGCTTGCCGAAGATTTGCCGATTGGCCAGCAACAGCTCGTCGAAATCGCCCGGGCTGTCTCGCTCGACACACGTATCCTCATCATGGATGAGCCGACATCGGCACTCAGCGCCGCTGAAGTCGATGTGCTCTTCCGTGTCATCGCCGATCTCAAGGCACGTGGCGTCGCCATCGTCTACATTTCGCATCGGCTGGAAGAACTCATGCGAATTGGCGACTACATCACCGTATTGAAGGACGGCCAGATCACCGGTCACGCCATGGTCAAGGATATCGACACGCGCTGGATCGTCCGCTCGATGATCGGTTCGGACGCCAAGGATTTTGCAAAGAAGGTCGATCACAATCCAGGCGAGGAGATCTTCCGCACCGAAAACATCTGCCTGCCGAGAGCACAGGGCGGCTTTGCCGTCGACCACGTCTCGATCGGTGTGCGCAAAGGCGAGATCCTCGGCATTTACGGGCTGATGGGCGCCGGTCGCTCGGAACTCTTCGAATGCATCATGGCGCGCCACGAGCACTCCACCGGCAAGATCTGTATTGAAGGCAGGGAGCTCAAGGGCGGCGATACCACACGACGCATTCGTGAAGGATTGGCCCTTATCCCCGAGGATCGGCAGCGTGAGGGACTTGTGCAGTCCTTGTCGATTGCCGACAACCTGACGATGGCTAGCCTGAGCCAGTTCCTGAAGGCAGGTTTTCACATCGATCTCACGCGCGAAGCAAAGGCGATCGCCGAGGCTATCCGCAATCTCTCGATCAAGGCGAAGAACCCGGATTTCGAGGTGACGTCGATGTCGGGTGGAAATCAGCAGAAGGTCGTGATCGGCAAGGCACTCATGACCGGGCCGAAAGTACTTCTCATGGACGAGCCGAGCCGGGGCATCGATGTCGGCGCCAAGGCCGATGTCTTCCTCACCATGCGCCGGCTGGCGGGCGAGGGACTGGCGATCCTCTTTTCCACGTCCGATCTCGAAGAAGTCATGGCGCTTTCCGATCGTATCGCCGTGATGAGCAACGGCCGGCTGGTGACGGTTGTCGACCGTAAGGACGCGACCGAAGAATTGATCGTTTCGGCCTCGGCAGAGGGACATAAAACCAAAAGGATGCATGCGTGATGACGACAGCAACGCAAACTGCCGCCGCCGACAGCTTCTCCAGCGGATCGGCTCTCCTCACCCTCATGAAGCTGAGGACATTTATCGCGCTCTTCGCGGTGATCATCTTCTTCTCGATAGCCGCGCCGAACTTTCTTTCAACCGCCAACATGATCCTGATGACGAAGCACGCGACGCAAAACGCGTTCCTGGCGATCGGTATGACCTTCGTCATCATCACCGGCGGCATCGACCTGTCGGTTGGCTCAATCGTCGGCCTGTGCGGCATGATCGCCGGCGGGCTGATCATGTATGGTGTAGCCCTACCGCTCGGCTACACCATGTATTTCAATGTGGTCGAGGTGGCGTTCATCGTGGCTGTCGTTGGTATTCTGATCGGCGCGATTAACGGCCTCTTGATCACCCGATTGAACGTAGCCCCCTTCATCGCGACACTTGGCACCTTGTATGTCGCGCGTGGCATGGCGCTGCTCTACTCCGACGGACAGACCTTGCCCAATCTCACCGGACGCGAAGACCTCGGCAATCAAGGTTTCAGCTATCTTGGTTCCGGCACGATCCTCGGGCTACCCGTGTCCGTGTGGATCCTGATCGCAGTGGCTGCTGGTGCCACATATTTCGCCCGCTTCGTACCGCTCGGCCGGCATATCTTCGCCGTCGGCGGAAACGAGCGCGCCGCGCGCATGTCGGGCATCCGGGTCAACCGGGTAAAGATGTTCGTCTACATGTTCTCCGGTTTCTGTGCCGCGATCGTAGGTCTTGTCATCTCCTCGGAACTCATGGCTTCACATCCCGCGACTGGCACCAATCTCGAACTCAATGCCATTGCGGCGGCCGTCCTTGGTGGTACATCGATGTCTGGCGGGCGTGGCACGATCGGGGGCACGATCATCGGTGCTTTCGTGATCGGCATTCTCTCGGACGGGTTGGTGATGATGGGTGTGAGTTCATTCTGGCAGATGGTGATCAAGGGGCTCGTAATCATCGTGGCCGTCGTGGTGGACCAGGCGCAACGCCGCCTGCAGCAGCGCGTGACCCTCATGCAAATGGCGAAGGCAGGCTGATCGTGGCGACCATCAAAGGCGCGTTGATCGGTTGCGGCTTCTTCGCCATCAACCAGATGCATGGCTGGCGCGATTTGCCCGATGTCGAGATCGTGGCGATCTGCGATCGCGACCCCGAGCGGTTAAGAGTAGTCGGCGATCAATTCGCGGTGGCGAGGCGATACGCGTCGTCGGAAGCGATGTTCGCCGATGGCGGATTCGATTTCGTCGACATTGCCACCACTGTGGGCAGTCATCGGCCCCTCGTCGAACTCGCCGCACTCCACAAAGTGCCGGCGATTTGCCAGAAGCCATTTGCGCTGACGCTGGAAGATGCCAAAGCAATGGTGGCTGCAGCCGATAGGGCGGGGATCGCGCTGATGATCCACGAAAACTTCCGCTGGCAAACGCCCATTCTTGCGGTCAAGGCGGTCATCGACAGAAGTGAAATCGGTACCCCTTTCTGGGGGCGCGTGTCGTTCCGCTCCGGCTTCGACGTGTTTTCCGGCCAACCCTATCTTGCCAAGGGCAAGCGCTTCATCATCGAGGATCTCGGCATCCATTCGCTCGACATCGCACGGTTCCTCTTCGGCGATGCCGGCCGCATGACTGCCCGCACGCGCCGGATCAATCCCGAGATCGCCGGCGAAGATGTCGCGACCATGATGCTCGACCACAATAACGGCATCACCTCGATCGTCGACGTGAGCTATGCGACGAGACTTTCAGAGGAGCCGTTCCCGCAAACCTTGATCGAGGTCGACGGAACCAGAGGGACCCTGCGCCTGGGCCTCGACTACAAGCTTGCCGTTCACGGGCCGGCCGGAACGGTCGAACGCGACGTCTCGCCGACCCTCCTGCCGTGGGCCTCACGGCCTTGGCACAACATTCAGGAAAGCGTGGCTCTTATCCAGAGACACTGGATCGAACGGTTGGGCTCCGGCCGCGAGCCCGATACTTCCGGGCGCGATAACCTTCAGACTTTTGCCTTGGTCGAGGCCGCCTATCTCAGCGCCGAACGTGGAGAGACGATTGTCGTTGGAGACCTGTTGCGATGAGGGACGACGGTCTCCGGCTCTATGGCACGGCGGAGCACGAGCCGGAAAGCCGATCGCTGGTCGTCGGCAATCTGAGCATGGACTTTCAGGACGGTAACCTGCGCAGTTTGCGGTTCGGCGGTCACGAGGTGTTGCGTGCGATTTCCTTCCTCGTGCGCGACAAGGATTGGGGTACCTGCCGCGCTCGGTTGAGCGATCTGAGAATAGAGGAAAACGAGCGGGGTTTCTCACTCGCCTATGCCGCGCACTTTACAGCCCCGACCGGAGCCAATCTTGATTGCCAGATCGCAATCTCCGGCACGGCCACGAGTGTGAGCTTCTCTGCTGACTATGTGAGCGATGCGGATTTTGAAACCGCCCGCGCCGGCTTCGTGGTCTTGCACCCGGTCATCGGTGTAGCGGGAGAACCGGTGGCAATCACCCATGGCGATGGCTCGGTGGAAGAGGCGCGCTGGCCTGACACGATCGCCCCCTGGCAACCTTTCAAGAACATCGCGCAGATCACCCATCGCGTGGCGCCCGGTATCATGGCGACAACGAGGTTCGTTGGCGATGTCTTCGAGATGGAGGATCAACGCAACTGGACCGATGCCTCCTACAAGACCTACGTACGGCCGCTGGCTCTGCCTTGGCCCTATCTCGTACCGCAGGGGGAACGCTTCCGTCAGCAAATCGCCGTGGAGATTCTTGCCGAGAACAATGCGGCTCGGGCAGCCGATCGCTCGGATGCGATCTCTGTCAGGCTCATCCCAACGAATGTCAGACTTCCGGCTATTGGCGTGGGGCTGCGACCCGAGTGCCTTCAGGAAGAGTTGGCTTCGCTTGATGTCTTGAAGGCCATCGGCGCGGAACATCTGATCGCCCATTTCGATCCCGCAGCGGGACATGGCATCGAGGCATTGAAAGGCTATGCGGCGATAGCGGCCCAGTCCGAGCTCAAGGTGACGCTGGAGCTTGCGGTGCCTTGCCTGAGGCCTCTGGAAGAGGAGATGGCGCAGTTCGCAGCGATGGTCGACGAGGCCGGTCTTCAGCTCGATACGCTCTTCGTCTGCCCGTCGGTGGATCGCCAGTCGACACCGCCGGGCAGCAATTGGCCGCAGTGCCCGGCGCTTGGTGACATCTACGCCGCTGCGCGCGTTGCCTTTCCCGGCCTTCGGCTTGGCGGCGGAATGATGAGCTATTTCACCGAGCTCAATCGCAAGCGTGTGCCCCCGGATCAGATCGACTATATCAGCCATTCAACGAACCCGATCGTGCATGCTGCGGATGATCTATCGGTCATGCAGACGTTCGAGGCGCTGCGTCATGTCGTCAATTCCACGCGCGCTATCTACGGCAACAAGGCGTACCGCATTGGGCCTTCGACAATCGCTATGCGTCAAAATCCGTACGGCAGCACCACGAAGGACAATCCGGCGGGGGCGCGTATTCCCATGGCGAATGTCGACCCACGGCACAATGGCCAGTTCGGTGCGGCGTGGACGCTGGCCTATGCGGCAACGGTGGCCCCGGCGGCGCTGGAAGTCCTCACCCTTTCGACTCTTGTCGGTCCTTTCGGCCTGTTGGCCGGCGGGAGGGAGGTCACGGTCAGCGGAGAGTTGCGACCGCTCGCACACGTCCTAACCCGTCTTGCTGCCTTGTCACGCGAGCTTCTGTCTGCCGTTGAGACGTCCCGGCCCGATGCCGTGTTGGGACTTGGCTCGCAGAGGCGGCTGCTGCTGGCGAACATCACCTGCGATGAGCAGACAGTCGTGTTGCCCGCAAAGCCGCGGAAGGTTTCAGCGATCGTGGATGGGGGCGAGCTTGCTGCGCAACAGCACGTCACACTGGCGCCTTACGCCTGTGTGGATATCGCTCTTTGAGCGTTATCCCTGGCTCCTGAGAGCGTAAAGTGCGCGCGAACGTTCAAGGTGCTTGACCATCGCCTGCTCGGCGAGATCCGCATCGCGGCTTTCAATGGCGCGAATGATCTCCTCGTGTTCGGAAAGCGTGAAGCTCTCGCGACCGGTCCAGATCAGCATTTCAGTATGATAAGACTTCAGCCACCCCAGCATCGCGCCGCTGACGGCCACAAAGATCGGGTTGCCAGAAATCCTGGCGATGCATTGATGGAACTCCATGTCCGCATCGATGAAAGCATCCGCGTCGCCAAGGCTCTGCTTTTGCTTGTCGAGGAGGGCACGCAACTCGGCGATGTGTGTGTGGGTCGCTTTGGCCGCCGCCTCACGGATCACGCCGCGCTCGAAGAAAATGCGCGCGTTCTTCAGATGCTCCAGCGTGTCCGACGAGCCGGACAGCATCAGTTTTGCGGGCAGGTCAACCTGTTTGATGATGGATTCGGCGGTAATGCGCAGCACCTTTGCGCGCTCGCCCTGAGAAATTTCGACCAGTCCTTTTCCGGCAAGTGCTTGCATCGCTTCTCGGATGGCCGGGCGGCCGACACCGTAACGCTCCATCAGTTCACGCTCGGAGGGCATGTCGTCACCGGCTTTGAGCTCGCCGGTTTCGATCATCTGCTTCAGGCGCGCGAAGACTTCATCGGACAGTTTCTTGCGGACGATCGGTTCGGAAACAACGTTCATGAGTCACCTGATTTCAACAGGTTTGAATATGCACCAAGTGCCTTGGTCGCAACAGCCTTCAGTGTAATCGGCTTGCAATAACATAAATACTCATTATACCAGTTGTTGAGTGTGCACAAGCGGGATACCTCACACGGGAGGAGCAAACGTGATCCGGATTACCTATCGCATCGAGACTGCCGGTTCGGTGGAAGCGATGGCGGCGAAGATTGCCAGCGACCAGTCGACAGGCACCTTCGTTGCGCTGCCGGGAGAAACGGAGGAACTGAAGGCGCGCGTGGCCGCGCGCGTCGTCGCAGTCAGGCACTTGCCGTCATCGAACCGCGCCTCCTTTCCCGACGAAGCCGGTGGGGCGGCGCTATTCAATCGCGCGGATGTCGATATCGATTTCCCGATGGCTGCGGTTGGCACCGATCTGGCTGCGCTCATGACCATCGCGATCGGTGGCGTCTTCTCGATCAAGGGCATGACGGGTATCCGGATCGTCGACATGAGGTTGCCGGAAGAGTTCGCCGCCGCACATCCCGGCCCGCAGTTCGGCGTACCCGGCAGCTTTGCGCTGACAGGGGTGAAGGATCGTCCGATCATCGGAACGATCGTCAAGCCTGCGCTCGGTCTCAGGCCGCACGAGACTGCCTCGATGGTCGGTGAGTTGATCGAGGCGGGCGTCGATTTCATCAAGGACGACGAAAAGTTGATGAGCCCAGCCTATTCTTCTCTCAAGGAGCGCGTGGCGGAGATCATGCCGCGCATTCTTGATCACGAGCAGAGGACCGGCAAGAAAGTCATGTACGCCTTCGGTATCAGCCACGCCGATCCCGACGAAATGATGCGCAATCATGACATGGTGCTGGAAGCCGGCGGCAATTGCGCCGTGGTCAATATCAACTCTGTCGGCTTCGGCGGGCTTGCCTTCCTGCGTAAACGTTCGGGTCTCGTGCTCCATGCCCATCGCAATGGCTGGGATATCCTGACGCGCCATGCAGGCCTTGGATTCGAGTTTTCCGTATGGCAGCAATTCTGGCGTTTGCTCGGCGTCGACCAGTTCCAGATCAATGGCATTCGCGTGAAATATTGGGAGCCGGATGATAGTTTCGTACGCTCCTATCAGGCCGTCAGCGCGCCGCTCTTTTCCGATAAAGATGTGGCGCTGCCGGTTATCGGCTCGGGCCAGTGGGGCGGACAGGCGCCGGAGACGTTTGCGGCCACAGAAGGCTCCACCGATCTTCTCTATCTTTGTGGTGGCGGTATCGTCAGTCATCCCGGTGGTCCGGGCGCCGGTGTGAAAGCGGTCAAGCAGGCCTGGGAAGCGGCCGTCGCCGGTGTTCCGCTTGAGACCTATGCGAAGGACCATCGGGAGCTTGCGCAATCAATCGAGAAATTTGCCGATGGCAGGGCAGCCTGAGATGACGCGACCGTTGATCAGCTACTATGGCGACGACTTTACCGGTTCGACGGATGTCATGGAGGCACTTTCTTCCAACGGCATCGAGACCGTGTTGTTTCTGAAGATTCCGGACAAGGCGCTGTGGTCACGTTTCTCTGGAGCAGGTGCTTTCGGGCTCGCCGGCACGAGCCGAAGCGAAACGCCGGAATGGATGAACGTGCACCTGCGTGAAGCCTTCGAGTGGCTGAAGACGTTAGATGCCGAGCTTTGCCATTACAAAGTCTGCTCGACCTTCGATTCCGCTCCGCATGTTGGCAGTATCGGCCGTGCAATCGAGATTGGTCGCAGCGTCTTCGGTGCAGGGACCGTGCCGCTCATTGTCGGCGCTCCGCAGATCCGTCGCTACACGGCGTTCGGCGAGCTCTTTGCCGCGTACCAGGGTGTAAACTATCGCATCGATCGCCACCCTGTGATGTCACGCCATCCGGTCACGCCGATGGACGAGGCCGATCTGCTGCAGCACCTTTCCCGTCAGACGAAGCTGTCAACGACACTCGTCGACGTTGTTTCGCTGCTTGCCCAGCCCGTTCCGGGGAAGGCCGATATCCTGCTCCTCGATGTGATCGACCAGGCAACTCAAGCCGCCGCCGGTTCACTCCTGTGGAACGAATTGCGTCGGGAGAACCGTTTTGTCTGCGGTTCCTCAGGCGTCGAATACGCCCTAATCCCGACTTGGCGAGGCGAAGGAACCATTGGTGCCGCGTCGGTCTATCCGGCGGCCGGCCCAGTCGATCGTATTGCGGTCGTTTCCGGTAGCGTTTCGCCCACGACCGAGCGGCAGATCCGACACGCCCTTGGGAACGGTTTCGAGGGCATCGCGCTCGATCCGCTGGCATTGTCAGGTGAAATTGACGGTCAAGGGATATCAGTAGCCGTGGAAACTGCACTGAGCGTGTTGAAGGACGGGCGGAGCGTCATCTTGTACACCGCGCTCGGGCCGGCGGCGGACAGGGGGGGCGAACTCGATCTGTCGAGCGGTGCGCGCCACCGTCTCGGTCGGGCCCTCGGCCGCATCCAGGCGGCTCTTGTCTCGGGTGCCGGGCTCAAAAGGGCGGTGGTTGCTGGCGGCGACACCTCCAGCCACGCACTTGGCGAGATGGGTATATCAGCCCTTACCTTGAAAATGCCTCTCCCGCAAACGCCCGGCTCCCCACTTTGTATGGCTCATGGCGGTCCCACGGACGGCCTGGAAATAGCGCTTAAGGGGGGCCAAGTAGGCAGCGATGACTATTTTTCCATGATCCGTGCCGGTAGCCTGTAGATCATCTTCGGGCGCTGCCCGACCGCGATGCCCGTGATCGCTCTCCGGGCTGAGCAGGCCGCTGCGAGGTTCGGCTTGGGGCCCGCATCGGTGTTCCATCCACCCGCTCTGAGGGGCTCACTCACATCCCTAAAGTCCCCGGCTTTGCCGAGGGGACTTGCCCATTCAACTGCTGAGTTGCGCAGCTTTCTGCTCTCGCGTCCCTTCTCCGCATACCACGGAAATGGCGCGGAATTTGATGGCCTGCCACTGGATATAGTCACGGAGCAGGGTTTGGGAGACGAATAAGTCGCCACGATTGCCAGGAAGGCTCCAGACGAGAAGTCCTTCCGATTTTGCACGGGCAAATACCCTTTGCACATGGCCCCGCGACAGCGTGTGTCGGGTTGAGATGTCACTTGCAGGGAGCGGTCCGAGGCAGGTCAGTCGATCAAATCCCTCGAGGCTGGCCGGCACCCGGCAGATGAGTTCGTGCAGGATGTTGCTTCCCGACTCCGAGCGGACGAACAAATCCACGCTCGCTGGCGGCTGTGCCCAGCCCGGGTCAAAAACAAGGGAACGAGCAACCAGGGGGTGGATGCGAGCAAGCAAGCGCTGGTCGCTATCGAACCTGGATGCGCGATCACCTCCATCGAGCCGATCAAGAGCCGAAAGATGGCTTGCCAGCCATTGTCCAATCAGGCGTTCGCCGTATGCACTCAACTGCAATGGCCTGACGCGCCTGTCTCTGCTTTCCTGCGGGACAAGCAAACCGTAGGCGGCCATTTCTGCCAGATGGGCCGTAAGCGTGTTCTTGCTGAAGGGCGGCTGTGCCGCAAAGAATTCGATGAGCGCCCCGGCCGTCAGAGGCGGACGCATTTCATCGTGCTTTCGCTCAAAATGAAGGGCAACGATTGCTTGCGTAATCAGCCACTTCTGCATGCTGGCGACATAGCGCACCACCCTTGGCGCGACATCGTGCATCGCGAGCAGCTCTTTGGCCGCATCCCGCAGGACGGCAAAGAATGCGGCCCCGCCACTCGAAGTCATCGGACTGAAATCGTCTTGCGATCCTAAAGGCATGGTTGTGTCTGTCGCACCACAGGTTATGGCATCTCCGGCATTACTACCCATCCAGTTTTGCATCACTAATGTCGCCGCGTCACCTGTGTGACTCAATTTTGGGTGCACCCACCCACAGTCTGCTTCTTTTGTTGATCACGATCTTCCCCTGTCGCTATCAGTGACCAGCTTTTGGGGGAAACATCATGAAATCAATTCTCTGTCGCCTGCACACAGGCTGAGCAATCGCCCTACCGAGGTCGGCTGTTGGCTGTGTCTTAGGAGGCTTTCAGCCGGCTGACCGAACTTGCGCGTCCAGAGTTCAAGCGCGTCTCATGACGATGTCATGGGGAGGGCTGCTCTCGTCCGCCGTTTGATCCCCGCAACAACGCCCCATTAGGCAAAATCGAATGTCCAACAGCCCGCCGCTTGCCACCGCGCCTGCTTCTGTCGCTCTGCCAATGCTGATGATTTTGAGGCTATTGCAACTGTGTTTCCGCACGCCACGGCCGCTGCGAATGTTTGTCGTGGGTGTCGCGGTGATCTTAGGGTCGGCGGCTGGGGCCATGGCTGCTCCGTGCACGCCGAGCATTTCCTTTTCGAGCGTCGGTTTGACGGTCGCAAAAAACTTCAACTCCTGTGATGTCTTTTTCGACACCACTCCCCCGATCTGGGGTGGGCTGTACAAGGTACAAGGCAGCTCTTTGGACACTCAGGCTCCGATCGGGATTTTGGACGACGGTAGCTTTACCAACCCCAAATTCGACGACCCGGTTGAAACAGCAAATGCGCGCTACGGATTCACGTTCAACTCGCACACCGGCACCTATACGATCAGGCTGCTCTCCATCCGAAACCCGGTCGCAACATCGGATACGGTCGTACTTTACAGTGCCGATAACGGCGGGGCCATGTACAGCGGGGGCATCACGACAGCCACTCAGGCCAACATGATCTCAGTCACTCTGCCGAACGCCTTCCCGACTATCAGCAGCGTCAGCCCCACAACCGGCTCGTCAACGGGCGGAACCTCGGTAACCATCACGGGGACTGGATTTACTGGCGCCACATCCGTCAAGTTTGGCAGCGCCTCTGCGGCAAGCTTCACCGTCGACAGCGCCACCCAGATCACGGCGGTCGCGTCGGCAGGTGCGGTTGGTCCCGCGGATATTGTGGTTACGACGGGCAGCGGGACGGCGACTCTCGCGAGCGGCTTCAGCTATTTGGTTGTCCCTCCCGGCGCGCCGACGATCGGCACGGTAACGACGCTCGATCCGGATGGGGCGGAGGTCCATTTTACGCCACCGGTCGACACTGGCGGCGGGACGATCACCGAATACGTCGTCACGTCCAGTCCGCACGGCAAGACGGGTGTCGGCACCCAAAGCCCGATCGCGGTCCACGGCCTGTGGAGCGGCATCTCCTACACCTTCACGGTGACGGCGAAGAACGCGGCGGGGGCCGGTCCGGCGTCAGTCGCGTCTCAGGCGGTTGTTCCGAGAAACTATCAGCTCATCACCTTCAATCCGGGACCCCAGACTTTCGGGACGACGCCGTTCCTGTCGGCGATGAACAATGCGGGAATACCGGTGACCTTCAGTTCGACGGCACCGGACATATGCGCGGTGACGCGGTATGGCGAGTTGACGTTCCATTCCGCGGGAACCTGCACGATCAATGCAGACGCAGAGGGCAATGAGGCCTACCATCCAGCTCGGGTCACGCGATCGTTCGCCGTCAATCCGGCCCTGCCCAGTGCGCCAACCATCAGCACGGTAACGACGCTCGATCCGGATGGGGCCGAGGTCCATTTTACGCCACCGGTCGACACTGGCGGCGGGACGATCACCGAATACGTCGTCACGTCCAGTCCGCACGGCAAGACGGGTGTCGGCACCGAAAGCCCGATCGCGGTCCACGGCCTGTGGAGCGGCATCTCCTACACCTTCACGGTGACGGCGAAGAACGCGGCGGGGGCCGGTCCGGCGTCAGCTGCGTCTCAGGCGGTTGTTCCGAGAAACTATCAGCTCATCACCTTCAATCCGGGACCCCAGACTTTCGGGACGACGCCGTTCCTGTCGGCGATGAACAATGCGGGAATACCGGTGACCTTCAGTTCGACGGCACCGGACATATGCGCGGTGACGCGGTATGGCGAGTTGACGTTCCATTCCGCGGGAACCTGCACGATCAATGCAGACGCAGAGGGCAATGAGGCCTACCATCCAGCTCGGGTCACGCGATCGTTCGCCGTAAATCCGGCCCTGCCCAGTGCGCCGACGATCGGCACCGCGACGGCGGGTGACACAAAGGCCGACGTCAGCTTCATAGCGCCGGCCTCATCCGGTGGCGTGCCGGTAACCTATACGGCAACGGCGAACCCCGGCGGGGCGACCGGCACCGGTGCATCAAGTCCGGTCACTGTCGCAGGACTGACAAATGGCGTCGCCTACACCTTCAGCGTGACGGCGACCAATGCTGCTGGAACCGGCAACGCCTCGGCCGCGTCCAATTCGATCACGCCGGCGGCGGCCCAGTTCATTACCTTCGTCAATCCCGGCGTACAGAACTTTGGCACCACGCCGATCCTGACGGCGAACTCGGATTCAGGGCTGGACCCGACCTTTACGTCTATCACGGAGAACGTCTGCACGATCACGAGCAGCGGCGAACTGACCTTCGCTTCCGCTGGCACCTGCACGATCAATGCCAACCAGCAGGGCAACGCGGCCTATCTTCCGGCTGCCCAGGTTACCCAGTCCTTCACGGTCCATCCGGTGATGCCCGGTGCTCCGCTCATTGGCAGTGCGACGGCTGGTGACACGCAGGCCACGATCACATTCACGCCACCCGCATCGGATGGCGGGTCAGCGGTCATCGACTACATCGTGACGGCCAATCCGAGCGGTGCAACCTTCACCGCTCCGTCGAGCCCCATCATCGCCACCGCACTGACCAACGGTACGGCCTACACCTTCACTGTCGCCACGAGAAACGCGGCGGGAACCGGTGCGTCTTCCGCGGCGTCGAACGCGGTAACGCCAGTCGCGGCGCAGTTCATCGCCTTCGCCAATCCAGGCTCGCAGACCGTGGGAACTGTCTCCACATTGACGGCGACGGTCAGTTCCGGCCTGACGCCTACGTTCTCCTCGAGCACGCCGAGCGTTTGCACTATCACCGGCAGTGCGACGCTGACACCGATTGCCGTCGGTACCTGCGCGATCAGCGTCGACCAATCCGGCAATGCAGCCTATCTGGCGGCGCCGACGGTCACCCGGTCCTTTGCCGTCAACCCGCCGCTTCCAACTGTCGGCAACGCCTCGGCAACGGTCGCGGCAAACTCGACTGCCAATCCGGTCACGCTTTCGCTCTCCGGTGGCGCGGCCGACAGTGTTGCGGTCACCGCTGCCCCGTCGCATGGAACGGCGACCGCTTCCGGCACGTCGATCAGCTATGCGCCAGATCCCGGCTATTCCGGCTCGGATAGTTTCACCTATACGGCGACGAACGCGACCGGTACCTCGGCGCCGGCGACTGTTGCCGTCACAGTCAGCGCGCCGACCTTCGCATTCACGCCCGCCGCCGGCGCGTTGATTGTGGGAACAGTCGGAACGGCCTACAGCCAGTCGATCAGCGCGGCGAACGGCATGGCACCCTACCGTTACGCCCTTTCGACCGGGGCGCTGCCGGCGGGCTTGCGTCTTGACGCATCGTCCGGTGCGATCACGGGAACGCCGACGACCGAAGGCACACATGGCTTCACCATCGAGGCAACCGATGCGAACGGGGCCACCGGCTCGGTCGCCTATACGCTTGCGATTGGGCGACAGATTCCTGCCGCCGGCAACGCCTCGGCAACGGTCGCAGCAAACTCGACTGCCAATCCGGTCACGCTTTCGCTCTCCGGTGGCGCGGCCGACAGTGTTGCGGTCACCGCCGCCCCGTCGCATGGAACGGCGACCGCTTCCGGCACGTCGATCAGCTATACACCGGATCCCGGCTATTCCGGCTCGGATAGTTTCACCTATACGGCAACGAACGCGACCGGTACCTCGGCGCCGGCGACTGTTGCCGTCACAGTCAGCGCGCCGACCTTCGCCTTCACGCCCGCCGCCGGCGCGTTGATTGTGGGAACAGTCGGAACGGCCTACAGCCAGTCGATCAGCGTGGCGAACGGCATGGCACCCTACCGTTACGCCGTTTCAACCGGCGGGCTGCCGGCGGGCTTGCGTCTTGACGCATCGTCCGGCGCGATCACGGGAACGCCGACGACCGAAGGCGCCCATGGCTTCACGATAGAGGCAACCGATGCGAACGGGGCCATCGGCTCGGCCACCTACACGGTTGCGATCGGCAGGCAGATTCCTGTCGCCGGCAACGTCTCCGCAACGGTCGCGGCAGACTCGACAGCCAATTCGGTCACGCTTTCGCTCTCCGGTGGCGCGGCCGACAGTGTTGCGGTCACCTCCACCCCGTCGCATGGGACGGCCACTGCTTCCGGCACGACAATCAGCTATGCGCCGGATCCCGGTTACTCCGGTGCAGACAGCTTTACGTATACGGCGACCAACACGTCCGGCACTTCGGCACCAGCGACGGTGAGTATTGCCGTCGTGGCGTCGAAGCTCACTTTCTTGCCAGCGGGCGGCGATCTGCCTGATGCTATGGCGGGAGAAGCCTATTCGACAATGGTGACCGCCAAGGGTGGCCGGGGAGGCATTCTATACAGCCACTCGCGCGGCGAGTTGCCGAAGGGCATGATACTGAACGTGTCCACGGGCGAACTCACCGGCCCGCTGCCCGCTGACGCCGAAGTCAAAACCTATAGCTTCGCGATCGCGGCTCGCGATGTGCTTGGCAATACCGGTGAGGCGAGCTATCGGCTGACGGTCAAGGCGCGGGGGGTCACTGTGACAAACCGCTCCTACACACTCCAGGAAGGTGAAGCGCCACGTAACGTCTACCTGAACGCTGGTGCGACAGGCGGACCGTTCACCGGCGCCGGAATCGCCTTTGTGAGGCCCTCCAATGCCGGAAAAGCCGAGATCATTGAAGGCGAACTTGCGGCAAATGGGGCCTTCGTACCGGTTGGTTACTACCTGAAATTCACGCCCAATCCCGGCTTCTTCGGGACGGCGGTCGTCGGCTACAGGTTGGAAAGTGCCCTCGGCGCATCCAATACGGGCACGATCAGCTATGCGATTGTGCACGACGGTGAGAAGGTCGCAGCGGAGATCGACGGGCTGGTGAAAGACTTCGTGCGAACAAGGCAGAATCTGCTGTCGACAGCGATTGAGGTGCCGGGCCTGATCGAGCGCCGCAAGATGGGCCGCGCAGGCAGCGACCCGATCTCGACCAGAATGTCGCCCTCGCAAGACGGAATGACCCTCGGCTTTTCGACCAGCCTGGCTCAGCTTCGTTCTGCCGATGAGGGGGGCGAGGACATGGCGGCAATGTCCCCGTTCAATATCTGGATCGACGGCACTGTAGCGGTGCACAAACGTGACGAGAATGGCGGACGCTGGGGTAGTTTCGGTCTCATCTCTGCCGGCGCCGACTATCTGCTGTCGGAGAAGGCGCTGATCGGCCTGTCATTCCACTTCGACCGCATGACTGATCCGACCGACGCCGATGCGGAACTGACCGGTAACGGCTGGCTGGCCGGCCCCTATGCCTCGTTCGAGCTTGGCTCCGGTGTATTCCTCGACACCAGCCTGCTTTACGGCGGCTCCTGGAACGACGTCGACACGGAATATTTCGACGGCTCGTTCGATACGAGCCGTGTCATGTGGGACACGAAGCTGCAGGGGCAGTGGCAGCTCGGGGACGCAACCGTCCTCACTCCCGCGCTGCGTGCCGTCTTCCTCAACGAGAAAGTCGACGACTACAGCGCCTCGAACGACGACGGCACCAGAATCGATCTGCAAGGGTTCACGCAAGATCAGCTGCGGTTCAGCGTCGGGGCGGAACTGGAGCGGGCCTATCGGGTCGAAAACGGTCTGCTGCTGAGGCCCCGCTTCGGCGGCACGGCCGGATTTGCCGCGTTGGACAATAGCGGTGCGTTCGGAACAGTCAGCGCCGGGCTGAACCTCTCCAACGCCCTCAACTGGGATTTCGACTTCTCGCTGCTCTATGGGATCGAAAGCGAGGGCGAGCAGACGGTTGGAGCGAAGGCCGGCGTCCATGTGCGTTTCTGATTGATGCTTGGTGGCGTTCGGTCGTCGTCGCTTGTGGCACAGTGCAGTAGGCTCTGCTGCCGCGATCTGCCGAACCGCAACTTCGAACTTCGGCCAGTGCGCAACATCGATCGCAAGATCGGGCTGGGCGTTGCCCGGAATACAGGGGACTCGGCAGCATCGAGGGATGATATCGTTGACATTGCCCGGTCGCTGGCGCGGCCGGGAAGATGAGAAGCCCGGCAAAGCCGGCCGTCCTCGAATGACCTGCGATTGGCCTTTCACAAATGCTTGAGCCTCCGCAGGGGCGGAGG
Source organism: Ensifer adhaerens (assembly GCF_028993555.1). Classification (NCBI taxonomy): domain Bacteria; kingdom Pseudomonadati; phylum Pseudomonadota; class Alphaproteobacteria; order Hyphomicrobiales; family Rhizobiaceae; genus Ensifer; species Ensifer adhaerens. Next base: position 138,216 of record NZ_CP118611.1, read on the forward strand.
CTCAAGCGATACGCACGTCTTTTGAAATGGAGAGATTTGAAATGGAGGAACTGCGCGGCAATAAAACCAGCACGAATCTCTTCTCTAACGTGTGCTTTGTGGTAGCGCAATTACAGGTATATTGTCGCAAGCGCGATGATCGAAATCAATAAATTTTTAAGGTATTTGACTAATCAATTCGAGTTAGGCAAGCACGCGCCCACGCCCCGAGAGTATGCCACTCGGTTGCTTGAACCCCAGCAGAAGCATGTCGCGCCTGTTTCGGTAGGCTGGCCGAAATCCTGCTTCGGGTTTGTTTCGCGCTCTGTGTCGTCGATCGCTGCGGTGGTGTCAGGCCGTGATGCCCGCACACCTCTTGCTCCTGTCGCGCATGACAAGTGTGGCGATGAAAAAGGCCTGAACCAACAACACCGCGTAGCCCCCAAGTATGATCCCGCACGGCACCACGAAATTCAGTTGCGGCGCAGCGCCGATAATGACTGGCACGCTCCAGGAGACAAGCGAAATCACCCCACATCCGATCAGCGCGGTCTTCGTGACGGGCTTGATCTCCGAGAGGAGCGCGGAGCCAATCTGGCGGCGAATGAACGGTATGACAAAGCGATGGACGGCGAGACCGTTGACCGTGAGAATGCTGACGATCGTCACCTTCGCCCAAATCTTCGGATTCAACAGTTTCTCGGGTTCGGTCATTTGATAGAGCAGGAGAAATCCCAACCCGGAGGCCCAGAGCAACAGTAGCCCGGCCGCGATAAACCGGCTGATCCATTCGACGTGCCCGACGAGTTCCGCGGTGACGACCATCCGACGATAGCGCGACAACATCAGATCAAGAAACACCGCGCCGCCGAGCCCGAGAACCAGGCCCGAGAAATGGATGAGCCGTAACGATGTTCGGATGTATGAGGCCAGTTGCGGTGCTGACGACAAAGAAAGATCCAGAACACCCATTCCCAACTCCTCCAAGAAAACGCGCGAGTGCCTTCGCACCCCGAAACAGGGCACGTCCGTGTGTGCGGACTGTCGTGATTCTCTGCTCCAGTTGCGATCGGGACCGCGTCTCGAAGCACGGTCGTTCTATGAAATGGTGAGTTCTTCTGTCAAGTATATAGCTGTGCTAATTCAGCGATTTATAGATTGAGGCCATCACCCGTATCATTTTGAGTTTACGAAGAAGGACGGGCATCCGGTCGGACTTGCCTCAAGTCAAGACAACTTGATGGTCTTTATAGGCCTGATGCCGATGAATGGGCAGCTGCTGTTCAGCGCATGCGGGATGCTGGGTTCTTACCTGTCCCGTCGTTCAATCCCTTTGGGGATCGCAACGGGAAAACCTTTGAGGACCCTGACGGCTACCGAACAGTTTTGCAGAATGCGGCGTGGCGACAGAGCAGTGCGCCTTCCGAATGACCACAGTTGGCGTATGCGGGCTATTGCCGCCCAATTCATGTCTTCATTGGGTTTGGAGCTTCCAGATGGTGCAACGGGCGGGAACTCAGCCCGACAGGTGGATGCGCCGAAGCGATTCCGATCATCACGAGCGGTGGGGCCGCACTTCGGGTTGACGCCGAAGAAATATCAATCGGGTGAGACCAGTCATTGCGGCCGCAGTCCAAAAGGACATGGGTTCTGTGTCTGAACCCGCCTTGGAATCGAACCACCGGCTTGGGTCCGCAGAGGGCGGGTACACCGCCGTCTGCGCCCTTGTCTCGATTGTTCAACCCGGACGACGCTAAATCGCATTCGCACATCAGGGAACTAGCAGCAGCTTGCCAATTGTCTTTCGGCTGGCCATGTCCTCGTGCGCCCTGGCAGCATCGTTGAGAGGATAGCTGCCTCCCGACGTGACCTTCAGAGATCCCTCCTTGATCCAGTCGAAGAGCCGACCGGCACGCTCGCGAAGCAGTTCCGGCGAGTGGATGTGGTCGAAGAAGACGCCATAGCCGATCTTGACGCTCTTCGGCAGGCCCATGATATCGAGCGGGCCTGGGCCACCCAGCACGGGGCCGTACCAGCAGAGGGTTCCTGATCGCCGCAGTACTTCGAGCGACGCTTTGAAAGTCTTGGGGCCGGAACCGTCATACACCACATCAACGCCACGACCACCCGTCCAGCGGATCACCTCGTCGGCAAAGTCTCCGTCACGATCGATGATCACATGCTCGGCGCCGGCGTCTTTCGCGATCGCGACCTTGTCTTTCGATGACACGCGTCCGATGACGCGGCCGCCCCTGAGCTTGATGATCTGGGTGAGGAGCAGGCCGACACCGCCCGCTGCTGCGTGAACCAGCGCGATGTCCCCAGGTTGGATGGGATAGAAATCGGTGGCAAAGTGGCTGGCGGTCAGGCCCTGCATCATGACGGACGCGGCCGTTCGATCATCGATGAAGTCGGGAATTTTGACGAGGGACGTTGCCGGGATCGATAGCTGCTCGGCATAGCTTCCGGGGGAGTAGACCCAGGCGACGCGATCGCCGACCGCAAGACCCGTGACGCCGTCGCCAACGCTGAGCACACGGCCGGCACCCTCGACGCCAAGCACTTTCGGGTTCGGGATTTCCGTCCAGGCCATGCCCTGCCGAACGCCGATATCCATGAAGTTCACGCCCGCCAGGCTAACCTCGACGAGAGCGTGTCCGGCCGTTACCACCGGCTCCGGGCGCTCGACGAATTCCATGACGTCGCAACCGCCGATGCCGTTCATGATCACTGCTTTCATGTTAGTTCCTTTCTTGACTAATCGTTCCAGAATTATGCAAAATTTTTTGGATGCTACCGGATCGCACGGAGCGCCAGTCGCCCAAGAGATTCCAACTCCTGGCGAGCGGCACCCCCACGGGCAGCAATTCGGATGCCAGCGATGCTGGCAATGAGGAAACCGGCGACGGCCTCCGCCGGCAGCGAATTTTCAACTTCGCTTTCGACCTGAGCCTGCTTGATGCATTCCATTGTCGCTTTCCTCAAGCGATTGTCGGCAGCACGATGAAGCGCGTTGAGCTCGGGCCGGCTCTGTCCGAACTCACAGATCGAGTTCACACCGAGGCAGGCAAGGTGGGCGCGCTCCACCACTTGCTCGATCATTGCCGCGATCCCGTCGATGGCCCGCGGCTTGCTACGCAACATCGCCGCGTGGGCTTCAGTTTCTTCGAACACATAACGTTCCACCGCCAATCGGTAGAGTGCCCATTTGTCGCCGAAGGTGTCGTAGAGGCTTTGCCGTCCGATCTTCATGGCGCGCACCAACATCTCGGTCGATGTGCCCTCGAACCCGTGTTCGCGAAACACGTCGATTGCGGCAGCCACTGCCTTGTCTTTGTCGAATTCCTTGCTGCGTGCCATCACCGTGAGATAGTTATTCTGGAACGATCTGTCAAGAAAAGACGCTCGCCGCTTCTGCCGCGCAATCTGACACACCGCTCAGGCCCGGATCGACACTGAATTCGACCCTTAGAAAGTTGTCGCCGGTTTCGTCATTCCCGACAGTGACAGTTGCAGCTCTCCAACCAACAACCATCGACGCCTTGATGATGTCGTGCCCGGCTGCTCGCCATCGCCCAAGGGCCGACCGCGGCCGACGAGATCGGGCTTAAGGAGCATGACCGGCTGGTGTTGGCGCGGAAAATGATGGAGCGGAGGCTGACAGGTCGACGCATCTCGTCGAAACCGCCGGAACGGATCGAGTTGGTCTCGACCGGTATGGTTCACCAAGGCGTTCGACGTTACATCGAAGGCAGCCCGCCGGATCGTCGGCGAGCTTGGCTTGCGGGAAATGACGGGGAGGGGGAGGTTTCGCGCGCGGGGCGTCCTGTAACGGTGGCGAGTACCGAAATCCTGCCGCGGTATGCTCGCGAATGGAGCGGGATGCGGCGCAAATACCATCGATGTCCCGCACCCCGCTTTGCTGATCCCGAGAAGGTTAGCGAACGTAGATCGTCAGACCGCCGTCAGTCGCCTGTTCAGCGCCACCAATGTTATCCATCTCGACGTTCTGAGCCTTCAGCTTTTCAGCCAGGGACTTGTTCGCCTTGACCGCGTCGAGCAGCGCTGCGCGTTGTTCCGGCGAGGCATGCTCGACCCACATGCGCGTTTGGTTCTGCTCCGCAAGTGTGCTTACGTCGACGACATTGATCTTGTCGCCGCTGTAGTTGCGCACAGTTTGCTCAATCTCTTTGGGCCAGTCCATTGCGGCACCTTGGCCGTGCGCGATCCCAGCGAAGCTCAGGGCGGAGAGGCAGGCAATCATAGAAAAAGTCGCAATGCGGTTCATTGTCATGCTCCTTCCTAGGTTTTGCGCTTGTGACCGGGCGGCAACCAAGCGCGGCTGCTCAAACAACTCGTCGCAACTGAGATTACGCGAAACTCCACCGAGCGATATTGTCCTTAGGGGAAGTCGTCCGGACTTGCCGGCCGCTGGTAAGATCGACGGCCACGAGGCTCTACAAGTTTCACTGACCGACTAAGGTAGGTGCGTCCCAGGATCACGGACACCAAAGCTGAAGGTACTCGAAGCGTGGCGTGCGATGTTCCAGGGGGCGAGGGAGCGTCCACGACTTGATCAGTTTGTGAACGAAAAATTGGATCGCTGCCTATTATCCTTTGGGGAGGCGGGCTCGAGCGCCTTCAATCGTCTGGCGAAACAGTCAATGCCCTGTTGACCGCGCTGATCAACTTGTCGGCCGGGAATGGCTTATGCAGATAGGCGATGCAGCCCCCTTGGATCGCCGCCGACTCGAGCGCCTGATCGTCGACGGCGGTGATGAAGATGACCTTGATCTTCGAGCCGGAGTCCTTAAGCCGATGCCAGAGTTCGATGCCGGATATGCCGCCGAGATGGACATCAAGCACGATGCAGCTGATCTCGCTCAATATGGCGCGGCTGAGAAAGGCCTCGGCCGAGACAAATCCTTCCGTCGCGAAACCATGCGCGTTCAAGAGCCGTGCGACGCTCTTGCGCATGCTCGGATCGTCTTCCACGACGGCCACTTTGCGTTGGCTTTCCAAGTGGATGCCTTTCTGAGGCCCATGCGGAAGGGCATGTCCAGCCCCGATCATGACGATCGTAGGACCAACGTCGAAGGCTGGATATTGTCCTATGGGGAAGTGCGGCGAACGGCATCGTGCACATCTTCAGGCGGTTTTGCTGTCGGGTCGAGAAGTCTCAGTCTCTCTGCGATCGACACGGCCTCGGCCAGCGAATGAACGCCAAGCTTTTCCATGACGTTGTGCCGGTGCGCCTTGACGGTTCGCTCGGAGGTACCGAGATCGTAAGCGATCTGCTTATTGAGTTTGCCGCGGACGATCAGGCCGAAAACTTCGAACTCGCGTGGCGTCAGGGTCTCCAGACGCGCTTGGAGTGCATTGACGCGATCGAGTTCGGCGCGCCGTATCTCTGAGCGAAGCAGCGCCCGCTCAACGGCCTCCAGCAACGCCTCCCTCGGGGCCGGCTTCTCCAGGAAGTCTTCGGCGCCGGCCTTCATCGCCCGGACGCTCGCCGTGATGTCGCCACGTCCCGTCAGAAACACGATTGGCAGCAGCGGCGCTTTCTCGGTGAGCCGGTCCTGCAACTCGAGCCCACTCAGACCCGGCATCTGCAGGTCAAGGAGAATGCATCCGGGGGCAGAGCGCGGCAGATGGGCCAAAAGCTCTTCACCCGAGCCATAGGTGACGACACCAAAGCCGGATGCCTCCATCAACCGTGCCAGCGCGGTGCGATAGGACTTGTCGTCGTCGACGATATGAATGACGGGTTCCAATTGGGTCATCCGGGGTGAGCAAGCGGCAGGACAAAACGAAACACGGCGCCGCCTTCGGCACGATTGTCCGCCCATATCTTGCCGCCATAGGTTTCGATGATCGCGCGGGCGATCGAGAGACCCAGCCCAGTGCCTGTGGGCTTGGTCGTGTAGAACGCATGGAAAACATGGTCGAGCTGGTCGCTCGGGATGCCGCGGCCGGTATCGGAGATCGATAGCTCAACCTTGGAATTCTCGATCAGCGCGGTCTGAAAGACCAACCTCCGTTCAGTCGCCGCGGCGTCGACCATGGCATCCATCGCATTGGTGGCGAGGTTGAGAATGACCTGCTGGAGATGTACCTTGTCGGCCCGCACTGGCAGCGCCCGGGTTGGGTCGCTGGAGCTGACGACGATGCTTTTTTGTCCCGCCTCGGCGCGAAGGATACAGATCGCGCTGTTGACCACCTCGTTCAGGTCGAATTCCTGCCAGTCGATCTCGCTTCGCTTCTTCAGCAGTCCCCTCAGTCGAACAATAATGTCGCTGGCACGCTGGTCGTCCTCGCCGATGTCTACGAGAATCTGCCGGATAAGGTTGAGATCCGGCCGCTCTTTTCGAAGCAGGATTTCGATGGCATCGACATTGCTGCGGATCGCCCCGAGCGGCTGGTTCAGTTCGTGAGCGATCGATGCCGAGAGCGCTCCCGCCGTCGCCGACTGGTTGAGATGAACGAGCTCAAGCAGACGAAGCCGGGATTCCTGCTCCGCGGCGCGCCGGCGATGTTGCTCGAACAGAAGCACCGTGATGATCGCCGCCTGAAGCGCAAGCGCCGCAACGATGCTGATGATCGCTGCCCAGTATGTTTCCCAGAGGCTCTTCTCCTTGAAGCTCACGACGGTCCCTGCAGGAAGCCCGCTCTCCGGTAAACCCCAGCGCGTCAACTCTCTCGCGTCGGCGACAAAGGTTTTCGGCACGTTGACGTTGGCGATCGATTTTCCCGCGATCGCGTCGATGGCGAGTTCGGCGACCGCCTTTCCGACTGACTCGAAGGTGACGGTATTACCACCGACGGCGCCGTGGCCGATATAAGTGGAATACGGACCGTAGACCGGAGCGCTCGCCTTGGCGGCAATCCGTTCGAGAGCGTTGCGAGGAATGAAGTTGCGGCCGCTGCGATCGGTAAAGACGGTCAGGACAAGAATGATGCTCCCTTCCGGCACATGCGAGGCGCGGTCCGCGAATTCATCGATGGTCAAATCCTCGACGTAGGTCGTTCTAAGACCGCTTGCGGGGCCGGCGAGACTCCTGCGCGCCGTCGCAAGCCAGGAGCGGTCGAAATCTGAGGACCCACCGATGATGACCAGATCGCGGGCATCCGGCTGGAGACCGCGCGCCATGAGAAGGGTTTTTGCGATGTCATACTCGCTAAAGGCTCCGACGACGTCGCTCGGTAGGCTCAACTTCGCGGCGTCCGCGCCGCTGAAACCGCAGAACACGATCTTCGCATCCGGGGCGATCGCATGCCGGTACCTGACGATGAAGCCCGTTGCCTCCTCACCAAGCGCAATCACTACATGCGGATGTCGGTCGGCGTATTTCTCACTGAGATATCGCGCCATCCGGTCGATGTGAACCTTCTCGGGGAACCTGGAAAGGTCGAGAAATTCCGAGAACAGATCGACCTTCCCCGCTGTCGCCTGCTGCAGTCGATTTCTCAGGGTCTCGCCAGCAATAGTTGTTGCCGGAATCCTCTCGTCATAGGGATAGAGGATGAGGATGCGTGGCACCTGGTCCACGACCTCCGCCGACAAGGGCCCGGCCGTCACAAGGGTCAAGAACAGCAGAAGGCAAAGAAATGCGGATGCGATCCAGGTCAACGGGTTCCATGGTTTCGTTGATGCACGAACCATATTGAACGTCCTTTGCGCCATTGTCCGTCTATGCGTTCGGATGTGCGATGCGGCCGGGGCGGTTGCTCGTCGGCGTTCAACTATTTCAGAATCTAGTCCCGTCCCCCGCGCCAAAACCGTGCTGCGTCCGGTTTCTACACGCATGCGATTGCTGATCGATCCAGACCGCGCCAATTCGTACGCGCTGCCCCAAAGGACAATATCGCCGAGGCGCGTTCCTGACTAGGCTGGGATGCAATCAGTGGCTTTCGCGTAAGTAGCAATTGCGTGAACTCGGCGTAGTTCCAGGTTCGACGACAACAGACGCGCGGCGACTTCGGCGCACCTATCAGTGCAAGGATAGGCACGTGGTCAGGCCACCGTGAGCCAACTTCCGGTTCGGAAAACGCGTCGCTGCACGTTCGGCGGAGGATGAACGACTGTTGCAACCATTAGTTATGGTCTTGGTGTAGATGAAGGCGTGCCCTTCTTTTGCTTCTACGCCCAACCGCGTTGACCGCCTGGCCGCGCCGCCATGCAGACCGGGCGCATTCCGAACCGCAACGGCATGACCACAATTGCCTTCCAGGGCCAAGGCCAAAGGGGCGCAGGCTGCCGGCCCATTTCGGGCAGCCAGGGAGGAATCCAGACCATGAGCAGGATGAAAAACATCTGGTTCGGTCTGCTGGCTTCCACTTTTGTTGCGTCAGCAACAACTATGCCGGCAGCCGCGCAAGATCAGCAAAAGCCCAACATTGTCGTCATCATGGGCGATGATGTTGGTTGGTTCAACATTGGCGCCTATCACCGGGGTATCATGTCCGGGAAGACACCAAACCTCGACAAGCTTGCCGCCGAGGGCATGCTATTCACCGACTACTACGCGGAAGCAAGCTGCACCGCGGGTCGAGCAAGCTTCATCACAGGTGAGATCCCGTTGCGCACCGGCTTGACGACCGTCGGTCAAGCGGGGGCAGACGTCGGCATGCCGGACAAGGCGGCAACCCTGGCCACCGTCCTCAAGGCCCAGGGATACGCCACCGGCCAGTTCGGCAAGAACCATCTTGGAGATTTGAACAAGTACCTGCCGACGCTGCATGGCTTCGATGAGTTCTTCGGCTATCTCTATCACCTTGATGCGATGTCAGACCCCTATTGGTATTCGTTCCCGAATGACCAATCGTACCGGGACAAGGTGGGGCCACGCAATTTGGTCCACAGCTTTGCAACGGACACGGACGACACAACCGAACAGCCGCGTTGGGGCAAGATCGGCAAGCAGAGGATCGTGGACGAGGGCCCACTGGCGCCGTATCCCGACATGGCCAACGTGCCGAACATGCACGACATAATACCCAAGGCCAAGTACGACATGGGCACGTTCGACGAAGTGCTGGTGAAGGCTTCGTGCGATTTCATGGACAAAGCCAAGACCGACGGCAAGCCGTTTTTCGTCTGGCACAACACGACGCGCATGCACGTCTGGACTTTTCTGTCGCCCAAATACCAAGCCCTCATGAACAGCGACACAAACTACGGCCTCGAAGAAGCTGGAGTGGCACAGCTTGATGACAGCGTGGGCGCTCTCATGAAATGCGTGGAAGATGCGGGTGAGACCGACAACACCATCGTTGTTTTCACGACCGACAATGGGGCGGAGGTTTTTACCTGGCCCGACGGTGGCATGACCCCGTTCAAGGGCACCAAGGGTACCGTAATGGAAGGCGGCTTCCGCGCACCGGCCATCATTCGCTGGCCCGGCAAGGTCAAGCAGGGTAGCGTCGAGAACGGCATATTTTCGGCCCTGGATTGGTTCCCCACATTGGCGGCGGCAGCCGGCAACACCGAGATCACTGAGCAGTTGCTCAAGGGTGTGAAGCTGGGCGACAGGACCTACAAGAATCATCTTGATGGCTACAATCAGGTGGGCCTGCTGGAGGGAAAAACCCCATCTGCACGGCATGAATTCTTCTACTTCGGCGGCCCTTCTCTGGGGGCGGTTCGCATCGACAACTTCAAGTTCCAGTTCTTCCAACAGCCGCAGGGCTGGCCCGGTGGCAAGGTAACAACCGACATGCCCACCATGGTAAATATCCGCCAGGACCCATTCGAGCGGACACCGTCGATTGGTCAGCAAAGCCTCAATGACCTCGGCGGGGGCTATATGAATGACTTCTTCGCTCGCGAGTTCTGGCGGTTCGTCAGCGTCCAGCAGGAGGTCGCGAAACTGGCGCTCACGGCGATTGACTATCCGCCGATGCAAGACCCGGCTTCGTTCAATCTTGATGCTGTCAAGCGGCAGATCGACGCCGCAATTAAGAACAAGCCTGGTAACTAGAAGGCAGGCTCAACACGACGGGCGGCTTTCCAGGGCCGCCCGTCTGGTTCCGAGGCACAGTTCCGCGCACGTCTCAAGGGACGATCCGGGAACCGGGACACCTAACCCATGGAGGGCTCGTTATGTCTGTGGCACGCGGTCACCTGGGACGCATCGCCATCGGCTATTTTTAATGGGCCGGGCGGGCGGATGAATATCGGTCGTCGCCTGGCAGGTGATCGACGATGCCAAGGATGCCGAAGCCTTCGCCGCAAGCTCGAAGCCCGCCCGATTGGTACGCGACACGTCACCTCGATCTCGGACGCAATCCTCTTGGCACGAAACTGATCGAGTTCAAGGGCCATATCGGCGCGCGCCGCCTTCTCGACCTCTCACGGTGCGGACACAACAACACGGGACTGCCGATCGCTCTTGCCCGCGCCGACGCCCTGGCGCGCGGGATCGTCATCAACGGATTGGTGATACTCATCAGGCCCTCCAATTCCACCGTGCAGAACCCGGTCATAGTCGGCCCGGCGCGAATGCCTCTTTTTGAAAAGGCTTCGACTACCCAAAGAACCTTCCCGCTCACTTTTTTCCGCTCCCCGCCACGCCTTTACGGCTGCCAGGGTTCGGGCCTTGTCGACTTCGACGAGGAACAACGAAAAATGTCAACGGCAAGAATTGCAGCCAGCCGCCGTTCCGCACGAACTGCTTCCATAACCACCTCTCCCAAAGGTGTAGACGGCCTCGCTATGGCGTTGGTCAGGGGCGGGAACACCCTGCCTCCTCGCTTCCGAAGCTACACCCGAGACCGCCGATTGCAGGCGATGAAATCTCCGGGAGATGACCGGGCACACGCATGTAGCAGGTTTGGCCAATTCTAGCGTGCCAGCGTCTCCACACGGTCAAGCGCAGTGCCGAATCCTTGCAGGGAGATTGAGAACGGTGCCGCTGCCCCGCCATCAGCGACTGCCTTGACCTTGAGCGCCGCGCCGGCGCGCAGCGCGACCAGCGTTGGGGTGTCGAAGGTCACTGAAACGAGGCACCCGGCCGGGACGCAAGTGCGGAAGTGCACGGGCTGCATCGCCTGCTTGTCGTCGATCTGGAAGGTGACGCCGGGCTCGAGCGCCAGACCGAACGGCAGAACCAGCGTGCCCGACACAGTATTTACGGACAGTGCATTCAACTCGATTGCTAGCACGCGCTGTCCGTTCTCTTGTACCTGGACCTGCGACAGCGCACAGCGCTTTGCGTTGCCATCCTGCACGCAGGCGACGCGCCAGTCCTTGTAGGTCTCGTTCAGCGACGATGCGCCGCCCGGCAAGGACGATCCCGTTGCAGCAACGGTAGTTTGGCCACTTGCCTGGGCCACCTGGAAACGCTGCGGCGCAGGATCGTCGTGGGTGTCGGTGACCGGTGTGGGCTGGGTCGGGCTCGAAGACGCGAATTCCGGGACAAGGTATAGTGCCACGCCCACGGCAATCGCGAGCACTGCGGAAGAGAGTCCAAGGAACCGGATATTGCTGCTTGTCATGCAAGGGCTTTCAGAACTTGATGTTGAGATTGACGCGAGCGGACTGATCGGAGACGTCCGAGCCGAACTGGCCCGCATAGGTCACGCCGAGCGTTGCGCTTGGCGAAAGGGCGTAGTCGAGACCGGCTTCAATCACAGCCACGTTGCGCGCGATTGGAACCCCTGCGATCGAAAAGGTGTCGCCGCCACCGGCAAAGCGCATCGCCGAGAGTGGCAGCACATCACCGAAGGCGTGACGCCAGCCTGCCATGCCTTTGACCGTCAGGGCCGCGCCGTTGAGGTCGAAGGTGGTCGAGGCGCGAAGACCCAGTGTCGTCAGCGTCGATTCGGTCGTGTCGCTCTGGCCGCCGAGTGCGGCAGCGCCGCCGCTCTCGGTGAAGCCATCCGTATGAACACTGACAAGAGCGACATTGGCAAAGGGCTCGAACCGGGCCGCGCCCATGGGGAAGCCGTAGCCAAGTTCGCCGAAGACCTGCGCCGTGCCTGCATCGTAGTCGCCCTTCAAGGTGTTGTTGAACCCGGGGATGTTGACGTTCCGTGAGGTCGAGACGTCATGCCAGGTGTAGGCGGCACCGGCCCGCAGGGCGAGATCACCCCAGTTCGCGCCGCCATAAAGGCCAACGTGGTAGTTATCGCTCGAACCGGACGAATAGCGGTCCTTCACGTCAAAACTGGTGTGGCTGTAGCCCGCGATCGCGCCGAAGCGCCAGTTGTCGAACGCCGGGGCGTCCGCTCCAGCGAAGAATCCACCCGTCGAGCGGTTGAGACGCGCGGCGTTGCCGTCGCCATCGGTGTGCCCCCAGGAGCCGAACCCCTGGCTCCAGAACGCCAGGCGATCGGTTGTCGCGTCGACCGCGACCGGCTTGCCGTCGACATAGCTCGTAACCGTACTGTTCGCGGTGTCGACCGTGTCAAAAGCCGCGCGAAGGCGTTCGTTGATGGCGTTGCGGGTGAAGCGGCTGTCTTCGGTGAGCGCCGACTTCAGCGATGCATGGATCTCGCCCGACAGCTGGTCGAAGGCGTTTCGCGCCTGCGGTGCCGACAGGTTCGTGATGGCGTTGTAGACCGTATTGCTTCGGCCGAGGCTTTCGACGCCGTCGCCGGTGGCGATCTGGTTCGGTGTCACGCCGACGCTGGAGAAGTCGATATTGTTGCGGGTCAGCTTCAGATAAGCGTTGCTGGCGTCGTAGCTGAGTGAAGGATCGAGGAAAGCGAGGTTCGAGCTCACGCCGCCGAAAGTGCCGCTCCGGCCGCCGTTGGCGGTCAGGATCGTGTACTTTGTCTCCGGCGCATAGCTACCCGTGTCCGCCAGAACCTTGACCGAGCCTCCGCCGATGGTCGCCGTTCCGGTGGCAACGATCCTGTCTGACTGGCCGGCCGCGTTCACCTCGACCTCGTAGGTCGAGCCTGCTGCAAGGGTAACGTTTCCGGCGACGTTGAGCGTGCCGATCGAGTTGCCCGGGGCGACCGTGCCCGAGACCTTCACGTTGCGCACCGAACCGGAACCTTGCAGACGACCGCCAGCCAGCACGTCGACGGTGCCGCCGAGTACGCCGTTGACCGAGAGCGTGCCGTTCCCGACCGTGGTTGTCCCGGAGAAAGCGGAGGAATTGCCGGTCAGGTTAAGCTTGCCCAGGCCAGTCTTGTTAAAGTCGCCATTGCCCGAAAGCACGCCGGCATAGGCCGCGTTGGCGGCCTGGTCGAACGCCAGGGATGCGCCCGAGGCGATGGCGGCATTGCCTGTGAAGCGTTCGGCTGAGGAGACCAGCGCGCCGGCCTCCACTGTCCAGTCGAGCGATGACGTGCCGGTCAGGGTGAGCGCGCCCGCGCCGCGCTTCGTCATTGTGCCGCGCGCGCCGTTGAGCGCGCTGATATCGCCGGCAAAGCTCGCGTCACTGACCTGGTCGAAGGCGACCGATCCGGCATTGCGAATGTCGCCCGAGATCGACCTTGCGTTGCCGATCAGCGTGCCGGCCGCAACCAGGGTGTTGCCATAGGCGTTTGCCCCGTTGTCGAGCCTCAGCGTGCCATTGCCCTGCTTGATCAGGTCGCCGCTGCCAGAGACGATCCCGGTCACACCAAACTCAGTATTCGCGGCAACATCGAAGCGACCGGCCTGCCTCAACGACACGGCGCGCGCGGTGTCGAAGCTCGCCGTGGTCATGAGCGTACCACCCGAGAAGCTCAAGCCGCCCGTGGTCGCGCCGAGATTGGCGTCGCGCGAAATGGACAGCACGCCGCCTGCTATCGTAGTGCCGCCCGTGTAGCTGTTGCTTCCGGTCAGGATGAGGGTGCCCGCGCCGGCCTTGGTCAGTGAACTACCGCTCCAGCCCGTGGTGGAATTCGCCACCTGGTCGGCAAGTGCTGCGCCCACCGTGAAGCTGTCGGTGGCATCGGTCAGCGTGAAGGTGCCATGAGCGAGATTGTTGCCGGCGGTCCAGCTCAGGCCATAACTTGCGAGGTACTGCAGGTTGTCGGCGGATTTGCGGGCGGACACGGTGAGATAGTCGACCGTGCCGTTGAAGCCGCCCACGGTGACGCTGGCGAAGTCGCCGCTTATACCAGAGCGGGTGTCGATCAGCACCTTGTCGAGTTGGCTCGCATCGTTGATGCCGCCGATGCTGAAGGCGACGCCATCGCCGATCGTGACGCGGTTGGCGGTCAGCGTGGAGCTGTTCGTGCCGGCGACGACGGACAGCGCGGTGTCGTCGTCGAGGGTGACTGCCCGTTCGACGGTCAGGGTCGTTGGCGTCAGGATCGCCAGCGTGCCGCCGGTCACCGTCAGGTTTCCGCCCAGACTGTTGCTACCGCCCGCGCTGCCGTCGCCGAACTGCAAGCGCCCACCGGAGACGATGGTGTCGCCCATATAGGCATTGCTGCCGGTCAGGACCGCTGTGCCTGAACCGATCTGCTGCACAGTGCCGCTGCCCGAGATCGAGCCGGAGAAGGTGAGCGTGTCAGAGCGGTTGAAGGCCAGCACCCCGTGGTTAAGAACGTTGCCGGCAATCGCGCCGCTCGCACCGCCATTGCCGATCTGGAGCGTGCCGCCTGTGACTGTGGTGCCGCCGGTATAGGTGTTGTCGCCGGTCAGGATTGTGGTGCCGGAACCGACCTGTCGCACTGCGCCGTTGCCCGAGACGGCACCGGCAAAGTTGAACGCGTCGCTGCGATTGAAGGCGAGCACGCCGTCGTTGACGACATTGCCGGTGATCGATCCAGTCGCGCCGCCATTGCCGATCTGGAGCGTGCCGCCCGCGACCGTCGTTCCGCCGGTATAGCTGTTGCTGCCCGTCAGGATCGTGGTGCCGGTACCAGTCTGCCGCACCGCTCCTCTGCCCGAGATGGCGCCGGCGAAGGTGACGGCATCGCTGCGGTTGAAGGCGAGCACGCTGTCGTTGACGACATCGCCCTGGATCGAGCCGGTCGCGCCGCCATTGCCGATCTGGAGCGTGCCGCCGGCGACCGTCGTTCCGTCGGTATAGCTGTTGCTGCCGGTCAGGATCGTCGTACCGGAACCGATCTGCCGCACCGCGCCGTTGCCTGAGACGGCGCCAGCGAAAGTGAACGCATCGCTGCGGTTGAAGGCGAGCACGCTGTCGTTGACGACATCGCCAAGGATCAAGCCGGCCACACCGCCATTGCCGATCTGGAGCGTGCCGCCCGCGACCGTCGTTCCGCCGGTATAGCTGTTGCTGCCAGTCAGGACCGTCGTACCGGAACCGATCTGCCGCACCGCGCCGTTGCCTGAGACGGCGCCAGCGAAAGTGAACGCATCGCTGCGGTTGAAGGCGAGCATGCCGTTGTTGACGACATCGCCCAGGATCGAGCCGGTCGTACCGCCATTGCCGATCTGGAGCATGCCGCCCGAGATCGTGGTGCCTCCCGTGTAGCTGTTGCTGCCCGTCAGGATCGCGGTGCCTGAACCGGTCTGCCACACCGCGCCGTTGCCCGAGATGGCGCCGGCGAAGGTGACCGCGTCGCTGCGGTTGAAGGCGAGCATGCCGTTGTTGACGACATCGCCCAGGATCGAGCCGGTCGTACCGCCGTTGCCGATCTGGAGCATGCCGCCGGCGACCGTCGTTCCGTCGGTATAGCTGTTGCTGCCGGTCAGGATCGTCGTACCGGAACCGATCTGCCGCACCGCGCCGTTGCCTGAGACGGCGCCAGCGAAAGTGAACGCATCGCTGCGGTTGAAGGCGAGCACGCTGTCGTTGACGACATCGCCAAGGATCAAGCCGGCCACACCGCCATTGCCGATCTGGAGCGTGCCGCCCGCGACCGTGGTGCCGCCGGTGTAGCTGTTGCTGCCCGTCAGGATCGTGGTGCCTGAACCGGTCTGCCGCATCGCGCCGTTGCCCGAGATGGCGCCGGCGAAGGTGTGCGCATCGCTGCGGTTGAAGGCCAACACGCCGTCGTTGACGACATCGCCCAGGATCGAGCCGGTCACGCCGCCGTTACCGAGCTGCAAGACGCCACCCGAAATCGTCGTCCCGCCACTATAGGTGTTGCTGCCGGTCAGGATGAGCGTGCCCGCGCCGGCCTTGGTCAGTGACGTGCCGCTCCATCCCGTCGCGGGGCTTGCCACCTGGTCGACAAGTGCTGCGCCCACCGTGAAGCTGTCGGTGGCATTGGCCAGCGTGAAGGTGCCGTGGGCGAGATTGTTGCCGGCGGTCCAGCTCAGGCCGTAGCTGGCGAGATATTGCAGATTGTCGGCCGATTTGCCGGCGAACATGGTCAGATAGTCCACCGTGCCGTTGAAGCCGCCGACGCTGACGCTGGCGAAGTCGCCGCTTATCCCAGAGCGGGTGTCGATCAGTACCTTGTCGAGCTGGCTCGCATCATTGATGCCCCCGATATTGAAGCCGACGCCGTTGCCGATCGTGATGCTGTCGGCCGACAGCGCGGGGGTGTTCGTACCCGCGACGATGGATAGCGCAGTGTTGTCGGCAAAGGTTACGGCCTGGGCGACGTTTACGGCTGCCGGCGTCTGGATCGCCAGCGTACCGCCGGTCACGATCAGGTTGCCGCCGAGCGTGTTGGTGCCGCCCGCGCCGCCGCCGCCGAACTGCAACTGGCCGCCCGCGACCGTAGTGTCGCCGGTATAGGTATTGTTGCCGGTCAGGACCGTTGTGCCCGTACCGATCTGCTGCACGGCGCCGCTGCCCGAGATGGCGCCTGAGAAAGTGAACGCGTCGCTGCGGTTGAAGGCGAGCACACCGTCGTTGACGACATCACCCAGGATCGAGCCGGTCACGCCGCCATTGCCGAGCTGCACCGTGCCGCCTGAAATCGTCGTGCCGCCGATGTAGCTGCTGGTGCCGGTCAGGATCGTGGTGCCTGAACCGATCTGCCGCACCGCGCCGTTGCCCGAGACGGCACCGGCAAAGGTGAACGCGTCGCTGCGGTTGATGGCGAGTACGCCGTCATTGACCACATCGCCCAGGATCGAGCCGGCCACACCGCCATTGCCGATCTGGAGCGTGCCGCCCGCGACCGTCGTTCCCCCCGTATAGCTGTTGGCTCCGATCAGGACCGTTGTACCGGAACCGATCTGCCGCACGGCGCCGCTACCCGAGATGGCGCCTGAGAAAGTGATCGCATCGCCGCGGTTGAAGGCCAACACGCCGTCGTTGACCACATCCCCCAGGATCGAACCGATCGTACCGCCGTTGCCGAGTTGCAACGTGCCGCCGGTGATCGTGGTGCCGCCGGTGTAGGTGTTGGTGCCCGTCAGGATGGTGGTGCCTGAACCGATCTGCCGTGTAGAACCGCTGCCCGAGATTGCGCCTGAGAAAGTGAGCGCATCGCCACGGTTGAAGGCCCAAATGCCGTAGTTGACGACATCGCCCAGGATCGAGCCGGTCGCGCCGCCATTACCGAGTTGCAACGTGCCGCCGGTGATCGTGGTGCCGCCGGTGTAGGTGCTGGTGCCCGTCAGGATGGTGGTGCCTGTGCCGATCTGCCGTGTAGAGCCGCTGCCCGAGATGGCGCCGGCGACGGTGACGGCATCGCTGCGGTTGAAGGCTAGCACGCCGTCGTTGACGACGTCGCCGGCGACCGAGCCGGACACACCGCCATTGCCGATCTGGAGCACGCCGCTCGCGATCGTGGTGCCACCGGTATGGGTACTGCTGCCGGTCAGTACCGTCGTACCGGAACCGATCTGCCGTACCGCGCCGCTGCCGGAGATCGCGCCGGCGAAGGTGACGGCATTGCTGCGGTTGAAGGACAAAATGCCGTCATTGACCACATCGCCCAGGATCGAGCCGGCCACACTGCCATTGCCGATCTGGAGTGTCCCGCCCGCGACCGTCGTGCCGCCGGTGTAGGTGTTGGCGCCCGTCAGGGTCATGGTGCCGGAGCCGATCTGCCGTACCGCACCGCTGCCGGAGATCGCGCCGGCGAAGGTGGCGGCGTCACTGCGGTTGAAGGCCAAAATGCCGTCGTTGACCACATCGCCCAGGATCGAGCCGGTCGCGCCGCCATTGCCGATCTGCAAGGTGCCGCCTGAAATCGTCGTGCCACCGGCGTAGCCGTTGGCGCCCGTCAGGACCGTCGTACCGGAACCGGTCTGCCGCACCGCGCCATTTCCCGAGATCGCGCCGGCGAAGGTGGCGGCGTCGCTGCGGTTGAAGGCGAGCACGCCGTTGTTGGCCACATTGCCCAGGATCGAGCCGCCCACACCGTCGTTGCCGATCCGGAGCACGCCGCCCGAAATCGTCGTTCCGCCACTATAGGTGTTCTCTCCTGTCAGGGTCAGCGTACCGGCGCCAGCTTTGACCAGTGAGCCGCCGGTGCCACTGATCGTCCCGCTCACATCGGTCGACAGGCCGTTCGAGCCGACAGTCAACTCGTTGTCACCAAGCAGATAGGAGCCGCCGCCGGCGATCGAGCCCGCGGTCAGTTTTTTATTGCCGGCGGAACCCGTCGATCCCGAGAAATCGACAATACCCGCCGCGCCATTGGTGATCTCGGCATCGCCGGCATTGCTGTTGTGGAGGAATGCCAGGCTGGAGTTGTTGGTGATCCTGGCGCTGCCAGCTGTGGTGGTCGAGCGGAAGGTCAGGGTGTCGTTGTTCGTGATCCTGGCGCTGCCCGCCCCGCTTGCATCATAAAAGGTAAGGTCGCGGTTGTTGGTTATCTCTGCGCTGCCGGCCGTGCTGCTGTCGTAGAAGGACAGCAAGGCGTCGTTGGTGATGCCGGCGTTGTCTGCAGTACTGGTGTTGTGGAAATTCAGAAAGCTGCCGCTGTTGTTGGCAATGGTGGCAGTTCCAGCGCGGCTGTTGTCGTAGAAAAGAAGATCGCTGTTGTTGGTGATATTGCTGTTGCCAGCCGTGCTCGTGTCGTGGAATTCGAGGAAATTGCTGTTGGTCACGACAGCGCTGCCAGCACTGCTGGTGTTGTAGAAATAGAGTTCGCCGGTGTTGGCGATCGTGGCACCGGCTGCGCTTGAGGTGTTGTAAAAATATGTTTTTCCGGCGTTCGTGATACCGGTAACACCCGTGGTGTCGGCATTGGTGAGCGTGAATGTACCGGCGCCGTTCACATTGACCTGGCCCCGGATCGAGCCCGCCGTGCCGGCAGTGCCGAGTTGCAGTTCGCCGGCATGAACCGTGGTGCCGCCGGTATAGGTGTGGTTGCCCGTGAGGATTGTCGTCCCGGGACCGCCTCTCGTCAGATTTGCCGCGCCTGCGAGTGTCGCACCGACAGTGCCGTTGCCCCAGAGGTTGAAGGCATTCGTAGCCTCGATCGTGCCGGCGCCCGAGATGGTACCGCCATTGAAGGCCAGGGTCTGCAGGCTGAGCTTGCGGCCCGCAGCAATGTTCAGCGTCGCCGTGCCGGAGTTTGTGAGTGTAGACACGCCGAACATGTCGCCGCCGGTGAGCGACACCAGGCCATTGCCTTGGTTGTTGATGTTGCTCATCCGCACATCGACGTCACCGCCGACAACATTGATCCGGCCGCTGTTGTTGACGTTGCCGGTGCCGGGGGAAAGCTGCGCCGTACCGCCCGGGCCATTGAAGTTAATGATCCCGCCGGCGTTGTTGTTGATATCGCCATTGTCCATGACGACACCGTCGGTGCCGACATCGATGGTGGCATCGTTGTTCAACGTGTTGCCCGTGCCAAAGAGGACCGAACCAACGCCCAGGGTGATCCTCCCTCCCGAGAAATTGGCGATTGTCCCGGCCGACAGGGTGTTGCCGTCGCCGATCGTGATCGTGCCTCCGGCATTGCTGAGGCTCGTGAAGCCGGTCGCATCGCCGGACGCGCCGAGGGCGAGGGTGGCGCCGCCATTGACCTGGACTGTGTTGTTGAAAACGCCCGCAAGGGTCGTTGCGCCGGCATTGAGATCAATCGCACCGATGCTGCCGGCAAGAGCCGTGATGGTGTTGGTACCGCCGGTAATAACGATGGCGGATGAAAGACTACCGGGCGAGACGCCTGCCCCGCCGCGCGCACCACCGGCAATCGTTCCGCTGTTCGTGATGCTCAGGTTTTGGCCGATGATGCCGTAGCCGCCGGCCTGCGGGCGATAGGGCTGGACGTTGTGGTAGTCCGTTCCGCCGCCGCCGCCCTGGATCGTACCAGAATTGGTGATTGTCAGTCCGCCGGAGGCGGTGGCGGTGATGCCGTTGCCGCCATTGCCGCCCACGCCGTTGCCCGAGGGGTTGGCGAATGAGTTGGGGATTCCTGGCCCGCTAACGTCCGCGCCGCCACCACCATTGCCGCCCGATATCAGGCCAGAATTGGTAAGGCTCGTTCCCGTCGTGACGATGATGCCTGACCCGCCGCCACCGCCGCCGCCGCCGCCGGCGTAGTTCCAGGATTGCGCCCAATTGGCGTTCCCGAAGCCGCCATTGCCTCCATTGCCTCCCTTGATTGTCGCATTGTTGACCTGGTCGGTGGATAGCGTGAGGCCTGCACCACCCGCGCCGCCGCCGCCGCCGCCCGCGCCAAGCCCGTAGCCGCCACCGCCGCCGCCGCCACTGTCCGAAGCGCCCCCCGAGCCGCCGCGATTGCCTGAGCCGCCCGTATCGCCTCCACCTCCGCCGGTGCCGGTCGCCGAGCCATCGCCGGCAGTGCCTGCCCCGCCACCGCCGGCGGCAGTCGAGTAATTCGGCGCATTTCCGCCGGCAGCACCGTTTTGGCCGATACTGTCTGCGAGTGCAGGCCCGGAGGCGACGATCAGCGCCAGTGGTGCGACGGAGTTTGCAAGGGTCGCAGCCAATGAGGCGACGAGACCCAGTGCGGGGACGCGCAGCGCGGACCGGTTGGCGCGCGCCTCATCATTCCTGGTAGTGCTCACAGAAATGCTCCGCATGCTTTGGCGTCGGTGTTGAAGTCGCCGCTGCCCGGAGAGGCGAGCCAAAGCGCATCCTGCGCCGACCCCAAGAGCTCGCGTGAAGACATAGGTTCCCTCCGCCTGGATCAGGGGCCGATTTCCGCAGCGCATAGAGGCCTCTGCCTTCCCGCGCTTGCCGCGAATCGTGTTCCCCGCGATCGTGCTGGTTGTGTTCTTGCGCCGTATGTCAGTGAGGGCCGGGAAAAGTCCTGAAAGGGCGTCGGGGAAATTCTGAAATTTTGTTGAATTTCGCCTTTCCCGCAGGAAATCGAATGGCTTAATTACCAATCTTCTTGTTCTTGGCAGAACGCCGGAGTTCCGGGGATATCATCGCGGGAGGCGGAGGCCCGGTGCTCAGATTTGTTGGATATGAACTCGATGCGCAGCGGTCCGAACTGCGTGGGCCCGGCGGCGAAACAATCAAGCTCAGGCCCAAGGCTTTCGATTTGCTGCAACTGCTCGCATCCAACCCGGGCAGGGTCATCGGCAAGCACGAGCTGATGGCGGCGGTCTGGCCGAACGTCCATGTCGGCGAAGACAGCCTGTTCCAGTGCGTTCGGGAAGTTCGCGCAGCCCTCGGCGATGACAGTCGGCAATTGATCAGAGCGGTCTCGGGCCGCGGCTACCTGTTTGAGGCCGAGGTATCGACAGTGCCGGGCGCGCTCGTGCCGGAAAAACCTCAGCCGCAGGTCGGTCCTGAAGCGGAGAATGGATCGACGGGGCGCTGGCTCGATGCCAAGATGCGCCGCCGCGCCGCACTCGTGGCTGTGGCCGGGTTCGGCCTGTCGGCCCTGGCGGTCGCTGCAACGCGGCTTCCCCGGTTGGTCACGGGCTCGCTTCCAACGGTCGCCGTCATCCCCATGACCGCTGCAAGCAACGATCTGCTGGCTCTGCGGATGGCGGCAGGCGTCAACCGCGACCTGACCGACGGACTGGCGGAAATCGAGACGATCCGGGTGGTCATACCGCCCGGCGGCGCCGTGGCGGCAGCCGACTTCGTCGTAAGCAGCGAACTGGAGAAAACCGAAACAGCGTGGAATTTGCGCGCGCGCATGACCGAGCCGGCGACCGGCGCGGTCAAGTGGACCAGCTCGGTGCAGGTCGGCCTGACCGGTGCCAACGAGCAACTCCAGCAAACGCGCCTTACAGCCGGCCTGGGCCATGCCCTGGCGCTACGCATCAACGTGCTCCTGAACGCTGGGCAACTTTCGGCCGACGGATTGCCGGCGGGCAGCACCAAGGCAGCCATCGAACAGGCAACGGCTTCGATCAACCAGACGACGCCAGAGCGCTTCCGCGCCGCACAGGCGATGCTCGAACAAGCGCTTGCCGACGACCCGGAAAATATCGACCTGCAAGTCGCGCTTGCGGCATTTCAGCTGCGCGGGATTCAGATGGCCTGGTTTCCCGCTGCGGAGCGCGAAACGGTCGAGAACCGCGTCGGCGAGATTCTTGAGCGCGCCTTGCGCGCGCAACCGAATTACATCCCCGTGCTCGAAATGCACTGCCGGTATCTGTCGGCGACCAACCGCTTCGTCGAAAGCCTGGTGGCCTGTGGCAAGGCACTCACGCTCGATCCATGGAATGGAACCGTGCTCTATCTCACCGGGCTTTCCCAGGTCTTCCTGGGGCGTTTCGACGAGGCCCTGGCAACCTTCGAGCAAGCCGACCGGTTCGATACGCCCCAGGTCGCCCGCTGGACGTGGGCGATCGGAGCAGGTTGGGTCCACATGTTGATGGGCCGGGCCGAAGAAGCACTGCCCTGGCTTAAGCGATCGATCGCGATCACGCCGGCGAGCGGTCGTACGCATTTCCTGCTGGCAGCAGCCTATCAGCAGTTGGGCCGGACCGACGAAGCCAGAGCGGCCTTGGCGCAGGCCATGAAGCTGAGGCCGGGTTCGACAGCGCGCAATCTGCCACCACCCACCGAGAACACCAGTCCGGTTTATCTCGGCGCGACCGAACGCCTCGTGGACCTGATGATCGCTGCCGGGTTGCCCGAGGATTGACCCGCGTACGAGCAGCGCAGACGGGCCGATGGCAGGCACCAACGTTTCTGTGCCGTACCTTCGCCGTTAAATATGCTTCCCCGGCATAGCTCGTTGAAAAATCTTCGCGCTCGCGAAAATTTCGCCGTGCGTGATTTCAAACGGATCGGAGCCGATCGCGCGGCTGACCTTCACAAAGTCGGCTCTGCAGGATTCACGCCGCATTCCTCGAGTTCAAACATGGTGGTGCCAGGCCAATCGGAACGCCGAAACAGCAGACGTTGTGATTTATGCGTTCAACGCATGAATTGTATGTCGATATCTCGTTTGTGCCGGCCGCGCCGTCTGGAATAGGCTGACACCAATCCAGAACAACAGTGAAGCGCGAAGCTTCGGGGAACCTCAATGAGCGATACCAGACTTGCCGATCCCGGCCAGTTTGTCGTCGTGCCGCGACGCAAGATCGGCACGAAGATACTGGCCCTCGTTTTCATCGCCATGCTGATCCTGCTTGTCAGGGCCTTCTGGCTCGGCGACATCGCCTGGAGCTATGTCGGAGAAAACCTGCTCTCGAAGGCGGTGATGGCCGGCGTCGTCAACACCATTATCATGACCTTCTGCGCCATGGCGCTCGGCATTCTGCTGGGGGTCCTCGCCGCCGTGATGCGCATGTCCGACAACCCGGTGCTTCGAAGCGTTTCCGTCGGCTATATCTGGCTGTTTCGCGGCACACCGGCACTGCTGCAACTGCTGCTGTGGTTCAATCTCGCCTTGATCTTCCCGACGATCGGCATTCCCGGTCTGTTTTCGCTGCGCACCGTCGATGTGATGACGCCTTTCGTCGCCGCCTTTCTGGGCCTTGGTATCCAGCAGGGCGCCTACACGGCGGAGGTGGTGCGCGCCGGCCTTCTCTCGATCGATCGCGGACAGACGGAAGCCGCCCTGTCGATCGGCATGACCAAGCTTCGCGCCACCCTGAAGATCGTCCTGCCGCAGGCGATGCGGGTGATCGTGCCGCCGATCGGAAACGAGACGATCGGCATGGTCAAGCTGACCTCGCTTGCCAGTGTCATCCAGTATTCCGAGGTGCTGCGCAGCGTCGAGGACATCTACTATGTCAATTCGCGTGTCATCGAACTGCTGATTGTCGCCGCCATCTGGTACATGGCCGTCGTCACCGTGCTCAGCATCGCGCAGATGTACATCGAGCGATACTTCTCCAAGGGGTGGGGCGCCACCCGGCGAACAGAAGCCGCACCGGCACCGCAGACCACAGTCGAGGAGGCCGCCTGATGGAACCGCTTATCGTCGCCCACGGCCTTCAGAAGTACTTCGGCACCTTCCACGTGCTTCAGGATATCGATTTCAGCATCAGCAAAGGTGAAGTCGTCTGTATCATCGGCCCGTCCGGCTCGGGAAAGAGCACGTTTCTGCGCTGCATCAACCAGCTCGAAAGCATCGATGGCGGCTACGTGACCGTCGATGGCGAGATTGCCGGCTACCGCCGCGACGGAAACCGCCTCTATCCACTCTCCGACGTTGAGATTGCAAGGCAGCGCCAGTCGGTGGGCATGGTCTTCCAGCGCTTCCATCTCTTCCCGCACCGCACGGTGCTCGAAAACATCATCGAGGGGCCGGTTGGCGTCCAGAAGCGGCCTAAGCAGCAATGCGCCGAGGAAGCGCGCGCCCTGTTGAAACGTGTCGGCCTTGCACACAAGGCGGATGCCTATCCCGGCGAGCTTTCAGGCGGCCAGCAGCAGCGCGTCGCGATTGCCCGGGCGCTGGCGATGAAGCCGAAGGCGATGCTGTTCGATGAGCCGACGTCGGCGCTCGATCCTGAACTGGTCGGCGAGGTGCTTGGCGTCATGAAGGAACTGGCAGCCGCCGGCACGACGATGATCGTCGTCACCCACGAGCTCGGCTTCTGCCGCGAGGTTGCCGACCGGGTCGTGTTCATGGACGCGGGCCGGATCGTCGAAACCGGGACGCCGGCCGAGATCCTGGAACGTCCCACAAATCCCAGAGTGAAGAGCTTCATCTCTGCGGTGCTTTGAAAACCAAGAAACAGCCTCAAGAGGAGAATGACATGAAATTTCTAAGGGTAGCCGTCTCAGCGCTCGCGCTTCTTTCTGCAGGTGCCGCTTCGGCTGAAACCAAGCTCAGCCTCGTCAACGACGGCGAGCTTCGCATCCTCACCAATCCGATCTATCCGCCGATGGAGTTCGTCAATCCGGAGAAAGGCACGCTCGATGGGTTCGACGTCGATCTGGCGACGGCGATTGCCGCAAAGCTCAAGCTCAACCCGCTGTTCGTCACCTCCGCCTTCCAGGAATTGCAGAGCGGCCTCCAGACAGGGCGCGGCGACGTCATCATCTCGGGCATGAGCGACAACGTCAAACGCCAGGAAAGCATGGACTTCGTCGACTACCTGACGAGCGGCCCGATCCTGTTCACGACCAAGGCCAGCGCTGAACAGTACAAGCAGCCGGAAGACCTCTGCGGCAAGACGGTTGCCGGCAGCCGCAGCACCAGCTTCGGTGAGAACGTCACCGGCTGGAGCGAGGCCAATTGCGTCGGCAAAGGCAAGGCGGCGATCAAGTTCGAGGGCACGGCCGATTCCAACGCCGCTCGCCTCGGTATGAAGCAGGGCCGTTATGACGCCGTGGTTCAGGGCATCGAAACCATCGCCTACCAGATGCGCGTCGAGCCGGACACGTTTACCCTGGTCGGTGACCCGCTGATCAGCAACGACACCTTCGGCATGGGCTTCAAGAAGGACAATTCGGGCCTGCGCGACGCCGTTGCCGGTGCGCTCGACGCGCTGATCAAGGATGGCACCTACAACGAGCTGCTGACGAAGTGGGGCCTGGTCCACAATGCCGTGCCGAAGGCCGTGATCAACGGCGTCAAGTAAAGAGCCTCTTCCGCCCGCGCATCCGGTCTCCAAGGGATCGTCGGGCGGCAACCTCCCCAAAGTTCTACCGCTTTTCAACTGGCCGCGGGCCGGAACGGCAGAGCTTTGTCTTAATAAAAACCGCACCCGGCGCTCCGGCCGGGTGCGGTCGCCAACCGGACAAACGCCATGCTCACCGAACCTTCCCTTGCCGCTGATCCTCGGGCTTCGCTCTGGCCAGCTGGAAAACAATCCGCCGTCGCGCTCGCCTTCGATGTCGACGGGCCGACCGGCGATGCGATGCTCGACGGCTCGCTGCTTTCCAATCCGCGCTATTTCACGCAAGGCGCCTACGGACCTTTCAGAGCGCTGCCGCGCCTGCTCGATCTGCTTGGAGCCTACGGCCTCAAGGCCACTTTCTTCATTCCCACCTGGGTCGTGCTGCACTGGGGCGAGCGCTGCGAGCGCATTGTCGGCGAGGGGCACGAGGTCGCCTATCACGGCCACCGCCACGAAGTGTTCATCGATCTGAACCGTGAGCAGCAGTTCGATATCATGGAGCGCTCCCGCGCCATCTTTGAGGAGCGGCTCGGCGTCACTCCGATCGGTTTCCGCACACCCTCGGGCGACTGGAGTGCGGAAACTGCGGAGATTCTGCGCACCTTCGGCGTGCTCTATTCGAGCTCGATGCGCGGCGACGATCGACCCTATTTTCACCCGAGCGCCACATCCGAGCACGGCCTCGTCGAAATACCCGGTCGCTGGGATATCGACGACTATACGGCGCTTGCCTACACGGAGGAACCGGACTTTCCGATTGGTCTCGACCGGATCTCCGATTACCGCACGGTCGAGCAGAACTGGCGCGCCGAGTTTGAGGGCTACCACCGCGAGGGCCTGTGCTGGACTACCATCCTGCATCCGAAGGTCTGCGCCAAGCCTGGCCGCCTCTCGATCCTTGAAGGGCTGTTCCAGGCAATTACAGCCCATGGCGACGCGGTCTGGGCCGCGCGCTGCGGCGACGTCGCTCGCTGGTGGATCGAGCAACATTCGGCCGGTTGCCGTCACGGGAGGCCGGCATGAGCGTGGTCGCGGCAACAAAGTGGCCCGAGGGCAAGCGCTGCGCGGTGCTGGTCTCGGTGCTGTTCGATGACGGCATGGATGCGGTGGCGGCAGCGCCCGATCTGCTCCAACGTAGCAAGAGCTTTTCGGTCTGGAAATATGGCGCCCAACGCGGCGTCGAGCGCCTGTGCAGAACCTTCGCGTCGTCGGACATCGCCGCGAGTTGGTTCGTGCCGGGGCAGGTGGCTGAAGAACATGCCGCCCTCCTCAAGGATGTTGCGGCGGCCGGTCATGATCTTGAAAGCCATGGCTGGGCCTTCGAGCGTCATGATTGCCTGCCGTCGGCGCAATCGCTGGAGCTTTTGAAACTGTCGCGCGATGCTCTAGGGCGTATTTCCGGCCGGGCTGCGACCGGCTTCCGTCTGCCTGCCGGAAACTGGCCACAAGGTTTCGACCGACTGCTGTCAGACGCGGGATACGGGTGGTCCGCTTCGCTCAACGGCGACGACGTGCCCTATCTGCATCCGTCGCGCCTGGTCGAGGTACCGGTTCACGTCGAACTGGAGGACCGCCCCTATTTCCAGTTCAACTTCACTCCGGCCTTTCCCAAGGGACAGAGCCGCATCCCGTCTTATGAAGGTGTTCTTCACAACTGGATCGCGGAGTTCGACGCCTATCGTCGCTTCGGCCTCTGTTACGTGCTGCAGCTCCGCCCTGAGTGGAGCGGCACGCCGGGACGGATCTCGCTGGTCGAGGACCTGTTGGCGCATATTCGCGGCTTCGACGACGTCTGGATCGCCACCGGCGCCATGATCGCCGACTGGCAGCAGGCAAATGGCAGTTTGCCGCCGCCGACCCATCCCCTCAACGTCTACGATGCCTACCTGCGGGAGCAGCAATCGCATGGCTGATCCAGTTCTCCTTTCGCTTGCAAACAAGATCGCCACCGCGCGCTTCGACGACTTTCCGGATGCGACCGTCAAGAAGGCCAAACTGCACATTCTCGATACTTTCGGCGTTGCCGTCGCCGGCTCCGCTTCGGCCGAGACGCGCATGACATTGGCAGCCCTTGGAGTGGAGGCATCAACCGGTGCTTCGATCATCTGGGGAACGCCGCTTTCGCTCGACGCCCGCACGGCCGCGCTCGTCAACGGTGTTTCGGCCCATGCACTCGAGCTCGATGACAGCGGCGGTTGCGACCATTCCGGTGCGGTCGTGCTGCCCGCGGTCGTCGCGGCCCTGGGAGAAATGAAACGGCCTGTCCGCGGAAGGGAATTTCTGAAAAGCGTGCTGATCGGCTACGAGGTCGGACGGCGCGTGCTGGAGGCCGCCGGCGGCTATGAGACGCATAACGGCCTCGGCTGGCATTCCACCGGAACCTGCGGCGTCTTCGGTGCGGCGGCAGCCGTAGGCACGCTGCTGGGCTTTGATGCCGAGCGCCTTGCATCAGCTCTCGGCCTTGCCTGTTCCTTTGCGGGCGGCACCTGGGCCTTCATCCATGACGGCAGCCCGGCAAAGAAGCTGCATGCCGGCCGTGCCGCCGAGGGCGGGCTGCTGGCCGCACGGCTCGCCGCCAGCGGCTTTGCCGGTCCCGGCGACGTGTTCGACGGGAGTGCATGGGGCAGCTTTTTCCAGGCATTTTGCCGGGGCGAGGGCGATCCTGCGGCACTCGACAGCGCCTTCGGTGAAGGCTGGCGCATCGACCGATGCTCGATCAAGCCGCATGCCACCTGCCGTGGCACCCATTCGGCGATCGACGCGATCGACAAGTTGCTCGGCGATCATGCGTTGAAGCGCGAGGATGTCGCGGCGGTCACCGTCGAGATGAGCGGTTTCCAGTTCGGCATGTGCGGAGGCAAGACTCTGACCTCGCGGGCGCAGGCGCAGATGAGCCTGCCCTATGCGGTCGCTGCGCGGCTTCGATACGGCAAGGTGTCGCTCGCTGAACTCGAGGAGCGCGCCTGGCGCGACGCGAATATCGGGCAATGGCTCGATCGCGTCGACGTTCGTATCGACCCGGCCATGTCCGACGAGGCAGAACCGGCGATCACGCTTGCGACGGTCGGTGGCCGGCAGCTGAAGACCACAGTCGAATTTCCGCTCGGCAGTCCCGCAAACCCGCTGAGCGACGATCGGTTGATCGGCAAGTATGACGAACTCGCAGCCACCGTCCTGCCAGCGAGAAAGGCCGTGGGTCTACGCGAGGGCGTTCTCGCGCTCGATCGCTCGGCAGATGCGCGCGCTCTCCTGGAATGGTTGCGATGAAGCCGCACCTGGCAAGGCGCCGAAACCCCAACCGCAAGATTGCTGCGAGGATCAGATGACAGCACAGACACAGTCGACGTGGTCGCCGCTTTTCAAGGAAGCCGTGTCCACGGACTTCCGCGATTTCCACGAATGCCTCGATCAGGACAAGCGCATCGCGCTCTACGACGTCGCCGGCTCCAAGGTTCATGCCAGCATGCTGGCGCGCGCCGACATTCTGACGGCAGAGGAAAACGACCAGATCCAGGGCGGGCTCGATCAGATCGCCGCGGAGATGCGCTCCGGCACCTTCGCCTGGAAGAAGGAGCTCGAAGACGTTCACATGAACGTCGAAAGCCGCCTGACCGCGCTCGTCGGTGACGCCGGCAAGAAGCTGCACACGGCGCGTTCCCGCAACGACCAGGTGGCAACCGATATCCGCCTTTACGCCCGTGCCGAACTGGACGCGCTGGCTGCGGAATTGAAGGCGCTCGTGCTTGCTTTCGTCGATCTCGCAGACGAGCATGCCGACACGATCATGCCCGGTTTCACCCACCTCCAGGTCGCCCAACCCGTTACCTTCGGCCACCACCTGATGGCCTATGCCGAGATGTTCCTGCGCGATCTCGAACGAGTGGGCCAGGCGCGCGAGCGCCTCAATGTCTCGCCGCTCGGTGCCGCGGCGCTCGCCGGTACCGGCTATCCGATCGACCCGGCTTACAGTGCCAGTGAACTCGGTTTTTCGCGCGCGTTCCGCAACTCGCTCGATGCGGTGTCCGATCGCGACTATGTCGTCGATATCTGCGCGGCCGGCGCCATCATCATGGGCCATCTGTCGCGCTTTTCCGAAGAAGTCATCCTCTGGTGCACGCCGATGTTCGACTTCATCGAGGTCGGCGATCAGTTCTGCACCGGATCTTCGATCATGCCGCAGAAACGCAATCCTGATCTTGCCGAACTGGTGCGTGGCAAGGCGGCGCGGGTCATCGGCAATCTGACGACTTCGGCGGCGCTGATGAAGGCGCAACCGCTCGCCTTCAACAAGGACCAGCAGGAATCCAAGCCGCCGCTCACCGATACGCTGGAGAATGTGCGGGGTGCGGTCACGGTGACCGCCCAGATGCTGCCGACGATCAAGGTGCGCGACCGGAAAATGCTGGCGGCGGCCGAGCAGGGCTATTCCACCGCAACGGATCTCGCCGACTATCTGGTGCGGGCGGGCCTGCCGTTCCGCGATGCTCATCATGCGGTCGCTGCGATTGTCGGTGCCGCCCGCGAACGGGATCTTGCGACGCTCTCCGCGATGCCGCTTGCCGAAATGCAAGCCTTTGCCCCGATCATCGGCGCGGATGTCTACGAAGTGCTGACGGTCGAAGGGTCGGTTGCCAGCCGCAATCATCCAGGCGGAACAGCACCCGAGCAGGTCAGACGCGCGATCGCGGAACTCCGCTCCCTGCTTGCCTGATCACGGCAATCTGGCCTTTACCACCATGATGGCGACTGTTTAAATGTCACGGTCGCCATCGCGGAGGAGCCCTTTGAAGCCGGTTTTCGAGCAGACTCGCTTGCCGCCCCTGCAGACGCTCCAGACGTTTTCGATCGTTGCAGAAACCGGCAGCTTCACCGCTGCGGCGACGGAGCTCAATCTCAGCCAGAGTGCGATCAGCCGCCAGATCCAGCAACTGGAGCATTATTTCGGCTGCACCCTTTTTGAACGCCACACGCGCAAGGTTGTCATTACCGAGCAGGGCGCAGCGATCATGCCGATCGTCAATGGTCTACTGGTTTCGCTGCGAAACTCGTTCGAGGCAACGCGAACCAAGAGCCGGTCACTCACCATCAGGATGCCCCCGACCTTTGCCCGGCGGTGGCTGCTGCCGCGGCTGCCGGAACTGCAAAGTCGGCATGAAGATCTGAACATCACAATTGATACGGCCTGGTTTGCCCGCCCGACTTTCACTGTCGGCGACATCGATCTCTTGATCACCTACGGCAACGGACATTGGCCCGGGATGGACGTTTTTCTGCTGCTTCCCGAGAAGCTGACGCCCATGTGTGCGCCGACCATGGCCGAGACGCTCGGCGACCCGGCGACACTCGAGAACCTGTCGAGTTGCGTGCTGCTACATTCCAATCCGCGTCAAAGCGACTGGACGTTGTGGCTGCAGGCGGAAGGAGCGTATGATTTTCGCGCCGCGCGCAACCAGATCTTCGACACGCAGGATTTTGCAATGACCGCGGCCGCAAGCGGCTACGGCGTCACGATGGGCGATCTTTATCTCGCAAAACACGATTTGCAGAACGGGGAACTGGTGAGGCCGTTCCCGCGCATCATCGACAGCGGCTATGGTTACTACGCCCTCTATCCAGCTAAAGCCGAGGCCCGCAGGAAAGTAGCGGACCTGGTGGAGTGGCTGTCGGAAGTGTGTCCGGATGAGAACGTCGCCTAGAGATGCAGGTCCTGATTGTGATAGCTTTCGCGCAGACTGTCTCATGATTTTGGCAAGCCCGAGTTCTTTCAATCATCGGCGCTTCCGATCGCATATAACATCAAAATTGTACTCCCATCACAATTCCTCTTGACGGCGGCTGCAGTTTGCGCAAAATTGTAGTAACAGCACAATTCTGGGAGGGATTTACTGTGGACCAGATGATTGGTTCTGGCGTCGTGCCGTTGACTGAACGGTTGCGTCGTCGCCGCAAGGAACTGAAGCTTACCTTGAAGGACGTCGCCGAGAAGTCGGGACTTTCGTTCAGTTTCATTTCCCAGATCGAGCGCGGCCAGACGATGCCGTCGCTCACGTCACTGGTCGCGCTGTCGCGTGCGCTCGACAGTTCCATCAATCTGTTTTTGGACCAGCCGGCTGGAGACAGTGCCGAAACCCGCCACAACAAGCGGGTCCCCTATGCGATCGGTCCGAACTCCGCGACCTACGAGCGCCTCTCCACCAAGTTTCCCGGAAGTGTTTTGAGCAGCGCGCTCATTACCGAACCGCCGGGGCGTCGCACCGAGCCGATGCACCACGAGGGAGAGGAGTTCATCTTCATGGTCGAGGGGGCGTTGACCGTCGAGGTGGAGGGCACAGTCTATGTGCTGGAGCAGGGCGACTCCCTGCACTTCGCATCGACCCGAACGCACACGACCTGGAACCATACGGACCGCATCGCGGTGATGCTCCACACGTGCACGATGGAGTATTTCGGCGACGGGACGGACACCACCGCCTGAACTCCGGCGAGCTCCTGCGCGCCCACTGAGTAAGAACGCGCGCACCTAGGCAAACACAGATCCAACGCAGTCGCACTTTCCGCTGGTGTCCGCCGACGGAAGACGACCCCTCGTTGGCTCAAGAAAGCAATCCGAGAGCAGGTTCAACGGGTTCGCGCCAGCGCCAACCCAAACTGACGGTGAGACGCTCATGATCAGAAGTGTACTGAGTTTGAGGCCAAAGGCGGGGCAGAGCCAGAACCTGGTCCGGTTCTTCGAGACCCGAAAGATCCCGGAACGGGCCTTGGCATCTCCGGGGTGCCTCGGCGTCGAGGTTCAGAACCTTTTGCCTGATGGCGACGAAGTGCTCGTCACGGCGCTCTGGGCGTCGGTCGAGAGCTACCAGATATGGCTTGGCTCTGCCGGACGCCACGAGGACGGCGTGCAAATGCGGGCTTTGCTTGCCGAAGACGGTGACGCGCTGGGACCTGCGAGGCTGTACGAGGTCGCACGCTGCGCCAATCACCAGAACACATCCGTACCTCATTAGCCGGCGGTCGCCGCTTGCGAGCGTAATGCATTGAATACCTTATAGAACTGGAGGAAGAAATGACGTCGCCCCATCTGCGTGTCGGGGTCGATATCGGAGGAACATTCACCGATATCGTCATCATGGATACTCACGCGAACAGCACTCGAACATACAAGGTGCTGAGCACGCCTCGTGAGCCTGCAAAGGGAATGCTCAGGGGATTGGATGAGCTTGGCATTGCCAGGGATATCGGGTTTCTCGTCCATGGCACGACGGCGGGATTGAACGCCATTCTGTCCCGTACCGGCGAGCGTATCGCGCTGGTGACCACTGAAGGTTTCCACGACGTGTTGTCGCTCGGGCGAGCAGGCAACAAGGATATCTGGAGCCTCAAGCCTAAAAAACCGGACCCGCTTGTTGCCGTCCAAGACATTCATACGGTGCGCGAGCGTATCCGGCATGATGGCTCCGTGGAGACGCAGCTTGAAGTGGCCGACGTCGACACGTTCGCCAACTGGCTGAACACCGAAGGAGTACGTAGCGTTGCCGTGTGCTTCCTGCACGCCCACAAGAACCCCGCGCACGAGCTGGAGTTCAAGGCCCTGCTGCAGAAACGCCTGCCGCAGATCTCCGTGGTGCTCTCTCACGAAATCGCGCCGGAGCAGGGAGAATTCGAGCGGACGTCGACGACAGTCGCGACGGGCTATGTCGCACGCACGGTCGAAACCTATCTCGCGGCACTCGTGCGCGAACTTGGTGCGAGGGAATGCGCAGCACCCTTGCACGTGATGCGTTCGAGCGGTGGGGTTTGTTCGGCCGAACTGGTGGCGCGTCAACCCATCCAGACGATCCTGTCAGGCCCGGCCGGGGGCGTAGTTGCTGCGGAAACAATTTCGAAGTCGTTGAACCGGCCGAACATCATCGCGATCGATATGGGCGGCACCTCCTCGGATGTCAGCCTGGTGATCGGCGGGCGAATGACCCTGTCCGCGGAAGGGGACATTGCCGACAACGTGATGAAGATGCCGGTGGTGGAATTGCACACGATCGGTGCGGGCGGCGGATCGATCGCCCGTGCGGAAGCCGGCGGATCGCGCGTCGGGCCGTTGAGCGCCGGCGCCAATCCTGGTCCAGCCTGCTACGGGCTCGGCGGGAAGCAGCCGACCGTTACGGACGCACAGCTTCTCCTCGGGCGGATCGACCCGGACTGGTTCCTCGGCGGTCGGATGACCCTCGATATTCTCGCCGCCAAAGAGGCCATGGGCTCGCTGGCCCGCGAACTGAGCATCGACGCGGATGCTGCTGCTGCGGGCGTGCTTGCGGTGGCGAACGCGATGATGGCCAATGCCATCCGTACGTTGACCATGCGCCGCGGTATCGACCCCCGCGACTTCACGCTCCTCGCCTTTGGTGGCGCAGGTCCTCTGCACGGGGCGGCTTTGGCCGACGAACTCGGCATCTCCGAAGTCATTGTGCCATTCGGCACAGGCGTCTTGTCTGCCTGGGGTATGCTGCATGCCGACATTCGCCACGATGTCTCGGCGCCGCTGAGCGGTCTCGCCCACGACCCGAATGCCAAGTCAGTCCTTCATCGGACACATGACCTGCTCCGCGAACAGGGCGCCCGGCTTCTGAAGGAGGAAGGCGTGGAGGATGCGGCATCCAGCTACGTCACCACGGTGGAAATGCGCTACGCCGGCCAGGCGCATCCGGTTTCGGTCGAGATGGTTGATCCGGAAAGCCTGCTGCAGGCTTTCCACGACACCTACCGTCAACGCTTTGGGCACGCGATGCCGGGCGCGCCGGTCGAACTCGTGCAGATGCGGCTTGCGGCCACCGGAAGGATCGGTGCCGATTTTGTCGATCGGCACACAGAGGCCGAGGTGCGAGGCGAAGCGAGGCGCACCGTGACCATCGACGGCAAGCGTCACGAGGCGCGCATCGTTCACCGCGAAGGCCTCGGCCGCCAGGACGTCATCACTGGCCCCGCGATCATTCTGGAAGACGGTTCGACCACGCTGGTGCCGCCCGGATGGGCCGCGAGCCAACAGCAGTTCGGAACTCTCATTCTCAGGAAAAACAAGCCATGACCGTCGACGTCGTTACCACCGAGATCGTTCGAAACCTGTTCCTGTCCGCTGCAGATGACATGCTCGCGACCTTGGTGCGATCTGCCTTTCAGCCGCTGATCTATGAAAACGGCGACGCTGCCGTCGCGCTGCTCGACCGCAATGCCGATGTTCTCGGCCAGTCGAGCGGCTTGCCCCTCTTCCTCGGCAGCCTCGATCAGGCAGTCAAGGAAGCCGTGCGGTTGCGCGGCGGGAAAGCTTGGCTTCAGGACGGCGATATCGTCTTCTTCAATGATCCCTATATTCAAGGGACGCACCTCACCGACGTGACGATGTTTGCGCCGCTGTTTCTCGAAGGGGGACTGGTTGGCTATGTTGCCGCACGCGCCGACGTCACCGATGTCGGCGGGCGTGATCCCGGCGGCGGAACCGAGACCACCGAGGTCTACCAGGAGGGGATACGCTTCGGGCCGGTGAAGATCGGCAACAAGCATGGACCGGTCGAAGACATCATTGACATCATTCGCCGCAACAGCCGCAGCAAGGACCTGATCGTCGGCGACATCAACGCCATGATCGCCGCTTGCCGGACGGGTCAGCGGCGCATGCTGGAGATCATCAACCGCTTCGGCCTTACCACCGTCGAGGCCTGCCGCGACGAGATCTTCCGCCAAAGCGATATGGCAGACCGCCAATCGGTCGCGGCAATTCCTGACGGAACCTACGAAGGCAAAGGCTATCTGGACAACGATGGCATCGTGCTCGGGCAGCCGGTTCCGATCGCAATCAAGGTGCATGTGAAGGGTGAGCGGCTGGTCGTCGATCTCAGCGAAAGCCCCGACAGCACAAAGGGACCGATCAACTGCGGCCGCGCCCAGACGGTCGCCGCACTGCGGGTCGCCTACAAGATGCTTTTAGCGCCTGAGCGCTCGTTTGATGGCGGATGTTTCCGCAACATCGAGATCATCACCCGACCGGGATCGCTGCACGACGCGCTCGAGCCGGCGGCCTGCGCCTGGTACTACTCGTCGTTCGGTCTCCTGATCGACCTCTTCATCAGTGCGTTTGCCTCCGTGCTGCCGGACCGCGTCACCGCTGCCCAGTTCGGCGACTCGATGATCACCTACTTCGCCGGTCAGGACCCGCAGGATCCGAAGCAGTCCTACATGTGTGTGGAAGCACATGCCGGTGGATGGGGCGCATCGGCCAAGGCCGACGGTGCCGATGGCGTCATCAATGTGCTGAACGGCAGCTTCCGCAACACGCCGGTAGAGGCGCTGGAAGCGCGCTATCCGGTGACGGTCACGGAATACGCCATTCGCGAAGGTTCCGGCGGGGCAGGCGAGCATCGCGGCGGTTGCGGCATCGCGCGCCGATACCGCTTCGACGCACCGACCCAGCTCTATCTCTGGCTGGACCGGTCGATAACGCCGGCCTGGGGGCTGATGGGCGGCGAGCCCGGCCTTCCGCCACGTGTCGAAATATCAGGCAGCGTCAACCGGGACGACCTTCTGAAAGCCAACGGAATCCTGCTCGCTGCGGGCGATCGGTTGTCGATCATGACCGGCGGCGGCGGCGGTTTCGGCAAGGCGGCCTGAGCAGGACGCGCAAGACAAGCTTCAAACAGCAACAAAATGGGGAACGTTATGACCAACACATACTCGTCGGATGAACCCGGACCGGGGGCACAGAGCTTGACGGATGGAACGACCCGCGCCGGAGGAGGGCGGCTCGGTGCCAAGGACGTGGTTTTCTTCGTCGTCGCGGCGGCTGCACCCTTGGGCTTTGCTGTCGGTTCGACGCCGCTCGCGATCGGACGGGGCGGCATCGGAACCGCTGGCATGTTTCTGGTGGTCGGCGCATTCCTGGCGATCTTCGCCGTCGGCTACACCGCGATGACGCGCTTCGTGCCCAATGCAGGCGCACTGTTTTCCTACATCGCCGCTGGCCTCGGGCGTCCGCTCGGCCTCGGTACCGCCTTCGTGGCCGTGCTTGCCTATGCGATTGCGGCGACGGGAGCCATTGGTCCCTTCGCCGTCTTCGCAAGCCAGGCGATGGCCTCGATGACGGGCGTGCAAACCTCCTGGGAGCCATGGGCGTTCGGGGCATTGGCGGCAATGGGTATTCTCGGCGTCCTGAATGTCGAGCTGAACATCCGCGTTCTCGGTGTCATCATGCTGGTCGAAGTCGTCGTATTGCTCGTGCTTTCGACCGGCATCGTCATTGCGGGCGGTGCAGAGGGGCTATCGCTCCAGCCGTTTCGGCCGGACACCATCGCTGGCGGTGAAATCGGCGTTGTCCTGCTCGTCGTCTTTGCGGCCTTTGCCGGCTTCGAGGCCACGGCGCTTTTTCGAGAAGACGTGCGCGATCCGGTGGCGACCGTACGCAAGGCGACCTTCGCCTCCATCGCACTCATCGCAGTGTTTCAGGCGATCGTCACCTGGGCGATCGTGCAGGGCTTCGGCAGCACGGCGGTCGCTGTCGCCAATGAGAAGCCGACCGAAATGTTCACCATGGCCGCGAGCCAGTATGTCGGGGCCGGCTTTGCCGAGGTCATCACGCTGCTCGTCGTCGGGAGCTGGTTTGCGTCCATTCTCGCCTTCCACAATGCCACCGCGCGCTACCTATATGCGCTCGGCCGCGATCGCGCCATCAATCCCGTTTTTGCGAGGAAGTCGAAGCAAAGTGGCTCGGCCTGGGTGGCGAGCCTGAGCCATACGGCCTTCAGCGCCATCGTGCTCTTGTACTGCGCCTGGCAAGGGCTCGATCCATACCTCGATCTCTTCGTCGTCGGAAGCGTGCCGGTTGCGGTCAGTATTCCGGCAATGGAACTGCTGACCGCCATATCCATCCTCGTGTTCTTCTGGCACGACGGCCGCGGCGTCTCGGTGTGGGAGGGCAAGATCGCGCCCGCCGTCTCCGCTATCGCGCTCGCGGTCGTCGTCTTCTATGTGCTCATCAACATACCGATGTTCACCGGGCGGGAGGGTGCGATCAACTGGATCTTGCCGGCCATCAATCTTGTCGTCCTGGCGCTCGGCATCAGTCGCGCCCTCTGGATGCGCAGCAACCGTCCTGCAGAGTATCGCCTGATCGGCCATTGGGGCGAGAAGTAGCTGTCTGAGTACCACTTTTTGCATGCACCGCTTCCGCAGATCTTTTGCGGAAGCGGCGAGGCGTTACACAACCCCTGGAGTCGAACGATCGTGTCGCTTTTATCAAAACGGTGCTCTGTACTGCTGATCGGCTGCGGAAACATGGGATCGGCAATCGCACTCGCCCTTGACGGGGTGATGGCAAACCTCTCTCTGACCGTGGTCGAGTCCGACGAAGACAAGGCCAGGAAGCTGTTGGGAGGGCAACTCGATGCCAGAATTGTCGGCGACAGCTCTGCACTCGGTTCCGAGCAGTTTGATGTCTGTGTTGTGGCGGTCAAACCAGGTGACGCGGTTGAGGCGCTCTTCAGTGCCCGGGCAAATCTGCAATCATCGCTGATCATATCGATCGCCGCGGGTACATCGCTTGCTTCGCTGCGACAGGGCGCAGCGGTGAATGCACGATTGGTGCGGGTGATGCCAAATCTCGCGGCGATCGTACGCAAGGCGATCAGCGTCGGATATGCCGATGGCGCGATGTCGTGCGAGGATCGCGCGTTTGTCGAGGTCGTTTTCGGGGCGATAGGGCACTTCCATTGGTTGAGATCGGAAAACGAGATCGACCTCGCCACCGCGATCACCGGCAGCGGACCGGGATACGTCTTCTCATTCGCGCAACATCTGGAGGAGGCCGCGGAACGAATAGGCTTTTCGAAGGAAACGGCCGACAGGTTCGCGCGCCAGGTCATCGTTGGCGCGGCCGGGCTCCTCGACGAGGATGCGCGATCCCCGCTTGAACTCAAGCATGCGGTCGCAAGTCCCGGCGGCACCACTGCAGCGGGGTTGGCCGTGTTAGAGCAAGCGGGGGCTATGCCACGTGTTATAGGGCAAACCGTTGCGGCAGCCGCGGCGCGCGCCAGGGAATTGGCAATGGAGCAAGACTAGCGATTTCGCTCGCTGCGCCATCAACCGCATCTTTTGATCCATCAACCATTTCTGGAAAGGAAAGCGTCATGCCTTGGATAAGAATTGATCTGTCTGAAGGTCGTACTGTCGAGCAAAAGCAGAAAACGGCCGAGGCCGTTACCCGTGCGCTGGTCGAACATTGTGGGTGCACACCCGAAACCGTCAGCATCGTCTTCAATGATGTCAGCGACGACAACTGGGCATTCTCCGGCAAGCTTTTGTCGCAGCGTGGCAAGTCATAGGACGTTCCAGGCTTTCTTGTCCGGCAAGCTTTCGCCTGTCGGACAAGAGAAGCGGATCGCGCATGATTGGGGGCGCCAAGCAATCGGTTTCCTCCAACATGGGGGCGAAGCTGCGTGAATTCGATGTTCCAGCTTTGCCCTCAAAAGATTGCATAATGTATCGAGCGGAACTCATTTTCGCTCATCTGGAAGGCAACATCGGCTTCCTACCGGCCTCAACGAAACCGGCTG
This sequence comes from Ensifer adhaerens, assembly GCF_028993555.1. Lineage (NCBI taxonomy): Bacteria > Pseudomonadati > Pseudomonadota > Alphaproteobacteria > Hyphomicrobiales > Rhizobiaceae > Ensifer > Ensifer adhaerens. Next base: position 177,567 of record NZ_CP118611.1, read on the forward strand.
TAGGGCTTAGCACCACGTCGTCCTGGCCGTCGCCGAAGGAGATGACGCCCATCTCCGCCATCGCGCCGATCGCCTGGAAGGGACCATATTGACGAGGGCATATTTGCGATCCGGTTGTCGCCATCGGGAAACAGTGTTTTTGACCACCATCTGGCCGACGACCGCCACCGGCGCGTAGGTGTCCATGTCGTTGCGCCGATAGATTCGTCCCTGGCGACTTTGCAGGATTTGGCTGTTGTGAACTGCGGCACAGTGCTGTTGGCGATTGTCTGGATTAGGCCAAACTCATACTGGACAGCCCACAATAACTTGACTAGTACACTCATGATATTTTCATGGCCACTGCCCCTGGATGACGGCGTGGCCGGCAAAGGAGTGGTCTATGTCGAGCCGCCTCGAGACCTACATTGCGTTGGCATTGTCCCTTTCGATTGTCGCGCCAGCAGCAGCGCACGCGGAATCCTCGTTCCTCGACCACCGCGGCAAGAAGATTACCTTCGCCAAGCCGCCGGAGCGCGTCGTCACCATCGTCCGCTCGGCACCGATCATCTATCGCGCTGTCGATGAGAAGGCCGACAGCATCGTCGGCATGAACAAAGATTCGCTGACGCGCTATTTCACCAAGGGCATTTATGCCGAGATGCTGCCGGAAATGGCCGATCAACGCCAGTGCGGCACAGGACGGCTTCGTGCCAAATGTGGAGGCGATCCTGGCCGAGAAGCCGGATGCCGTTATCCAGTGGACCCATGACGAAAAGCTGATCGAGCCGCTGGAGCGCGTCGGACTGACCGTTATCGGATGGCAATGCTGCTCCGAACAGGACCGCCTCGACTACGTGTCGCTCAGTGGCTACATGACTGGCCGTAACGATCGCGCCCAGGCGATCCTGAAGGCGCAGTCGGACACCTTGAAGGCGCTCGACGAAAAGGTCGCCAAGCTCGATAAATCGACGCTCCCGACCGTCCTCCACATCGACAAGGTGGCCGACCAGATCCAGGTCATCGCCAACGGCTCGCAGGATCTGTCGCTCAGCGGCGTGACCAATCCGGCGGCCGACAAATCGGGCGAATGGTGGCGAACCATCGATTTCGAGCAGCTTCTCGTCTGGAACCCGGACGTCATCATCATCCCGGCCTACGCCACCGATCTCGATCCTCAGAAATTCTTCGACAACCCGGTCCTTGCCAGCCTGAAGGCCGTCAAGGAGAAGCGGGTCTACAAGCAGCCGGTCTTCGCCCGCACGCCTGATGCGCCGGAGATCTTCCTGACGTCGGAGTGGCTCGCCGCCATCGCCCATGGCGCCGACTTTGCGCCGGAGTTTTCGAAACAGATCCTCGACACCTACAAGCTGATCTATGGCGCCGAGCTGACGGCCGATCAGGTCAAGGCCATCCTCGAAACCGAGAGCAACGCGCCGGCGAACAAATATGCCGAGCTCTTCCGCTAAGGCCGCGGAAAGCGACAGGACGACGTTGGGGAGCGGGCGGAAGCTCGGCTCCGGCTTCGTCCTGCCCGCCCTGATCTGTCTGCTTGTCGCCGTGACGCTCTATTCCGTGACGATCGGGCGCTACGATCTGTCGGTTGCGGATGTCACCTACATCCTGCTCGACAACGTCCATCCGATTGTCACGCCCTACTGGGATCCGGTGCAGGAGGTCGTGGTCGAACAGGTCCGCGTGCCGCGGATCCTGGCTGCGATCATCATCGGTTTCGGCCTCTCCATTTCAGGTGCGGCGTTGCAGGGACTTTTCCGCAATCCGCTGGTCGATCCCGGCATCATCGGCGTCACGTCGGGCGCTGGCTTCGGCGGCACGCTGGCAATCCTTCTGGGTCTGCAAGGCTACCTGCTTCTGACGATGGCCTTTCTCTTCGGCATCGGCAGCGTCTTTCTCGTGAAACTGCTGTCGACGGTGCGCGGGCGTACCAGCATGCTGACGCTCGTTTTGGCGGGCGTGGTCATATCGGCCTTTTTCTCTGCCGCCATTTCCATTGCCAAGCTGCTCGCCGATCCCTTCCAGAAACTACCGGCCATCACCTACTGGCTGATGGGCAGCATCGCTTCCAGCAACTATCTGGACGTCCTTCTCGTGGCTGCGGCGGTGATCCCCTCGGCGGTCGCGATCCATCTCCTGCGTTTCCAGATCAACATTCTGTCGCTCGGCGAGGAGAAGGCCCGGGCGCTCGGCGCCAGGGTCGTGCTGGTGCAATGGATCGTTCTCGTCGCCTCGGCCCTGATTTCGGCGGGCGTGGTCGCGACATCGGGCATCATCGGCTGGGTCGGCCTCGTCATCCCGCATGTCGCTCGCGCCCTTGTCGGTGCCGACCATCAGCGGCTCCTGCCTGTCTCGGGCGTGCTCGGCGCGATCTACCTGCTGCTGGTCGACAATCTGGCACGCACGGTGACCACGGCGGAGATCCCGCTCGGCATCATCACGGCACTCATCGGCGTTCCGGTCTTTGCCGTCATCCTGCGGCGCCTGCATGCCAAGGGAGGCTGGTCCAGTGATTGAGGCAAACGACCTCACCATCGAGCGCGGCGGCAAGACCATCCTTGAAAGCTACAGCCTCCGCCTCGAACGCGCGCGCATCCTCGCCGTGCTTGGCGCCAACGGTGTCGGCAAGACGACCCTGATCAACACGCTGATCGGCGTCATCAAACCGAAATCCGGGCAGCTTTCGATCGGTGGCGCTGTCGGCTTCGTGCCCCAGCTCTTCGAGGTCCCCTTTGCCTATACCGCTCTCGATATCGCCTTGATGGGCAGGGCACGCCATCTCGGCCTTTTCGGCGCGCCCTGCCGCAAGGACTATGAGATCGTCCGGCACTATTTCCATCTGCTCGGCATCGAGCATCTGGAGCCGCAAGCCTTCAACGCGCTGAGCGGCGGCCAACGGCAACTGGTGATGATTGCCCAGGCACTGGCATCGGAGTGCGAACTCCTGGTGCTCGACGAGCCCTGTGCAGCACTCGACTACAAGAACCAGGACAAGGTTCTGGGCCTGCTTGAACACCTCAGGGATGAACACGGCATGACGATCGTCTTCTCCACCCATATGCCGCAGCACGCCGTGGAAATTGCCAGTGACGCTCTGCTGATGCTGAGCGGCACCGATTATGTCTGTGGACCGACGACGGAAGCTCTGAGCGCGGACAACCTGTCGGCGCTCTACGATCTGCCGATCGCGAGGGCGGATTTCGAGGGACTTGCCAAGCACACTTATGCGCCCGTGTTCCGTCACGATGGAGGCCGCTTCAATGGCTGAGACAACCCGAAAGGGCATCGCCTACATCCACTGGGGCAACAGTTGGCAGCTCAGGAGCTTTCAGGATTTCCGGCATTACATCGATGACCTGATCTACATCCGCGACCTGCCGACGGTTGATCTCACCTCCTACGCCGCCGTCGTGATGCCGGATGCCATGGACGCAGCGGCAGTGCTTCCGCACGCGCAGCAGCTGAACGCCTATCTGAAGCAGGGTGGCTTTCTGGTCGTCTTCCTGCAGGGCCATGCCGACTGGCTCGACATTCACGGTCTTGAATGGACACCTGGAAACTGCCGGGACTGGCTTTGGTGGACGAAGAGCGAAAAGCTGGAGATCAGCCTGTCCTCACCGCACCACCCGGTCACCGAGAGCCTGCCGCTATCGCATATGAGCTGGCATTGGGGTGGCTCCTACAATGTACCGGAAGGGGCGCGTTCGATCGTCGAGATCGAAGAGGGGCGGGGCAGCCTTTTTCTCGACTTTCCGTCGCTGCCGGGCGGCGGGCGACTGCTGCTTGCAACGCTCGACCCGCATTCGCACAACGGCCAGCGTTTCATGCCGGCGACGACCCGATTTCTGCGCTCCTTCTACCCTTGGCTCAATCGCGAACTCGGCATTGGGCGGCCAGATCGGAACCGCTTCACCTACCTGCAATGCTCGCACGTCCCATCGGAATGGCACCCGGAATGGATCGAGACGACGCTTGAGCGGGCCGGTTTCGAAACCGCCTTCGCCCCCCTTTGTCAGCTCGGCCCCGAACTGCTTGAAACGACGGACACGCTCTATGTTCCAAGCAGCCACGACGAGTTCTTCCTGAAACGCCGTTCCGAAGACTTCATCGCGTTTCTGGAACGGGGCGGCAACCTGATCATCTGCGCCGAGCCGTGTCAGCCATGGCTGCCTTTCATGGCGCCATTCCACGCTGTCGTCCCTCGACCGTTCTCGAACATCAGGGTTCGCGTCCGCGACGACCGGTTCCAGATCTTCTCAGACCTCGGCGAAGGCTTCGACGGATGGGAGGGGATCTTCGGCCAGTATGCGCGCGGCTGGAGCGATCCGCCGCCCGGGGCGATCTGGTTGACCGACGTCGGGCCGGAGACCGATCCGAAGCCGGCGGACTGGATCTGGCAATATCCCACCCTTAACGGACGCGGCGGCTACGTCTTCATGCACAATGGCGACAACATGACCCGTTATCCGGACCATGGCCCAAAAAAGGAGATGCTCGTCGCCAACATCGCGACAGCCCTCAGAAAGCTCTCGACCGGCGAGATGCTGTTCTAGACGACAGCGAGGGCCGACGGCGTCGGTCCATCAAGATCGCTCGGCACGCTCGGATTTTGCCTGATCCAGGCGCTTCTGGCGCAGTATGTTTCGCCTTGCGGCCGGCATCTCAAACAGGAACGTCACGAGCGACCCGACGTGCGATAGGATCCGACTGCCGAAGAACCAGCGTTCCGCAAGCACCTCGAGAGGAACAGCTCCCGCCAGCGAGTTATCGCACTGCAGTTCATCATCGAGGCGCTCGCCGTCTCGGCAAGCGGCGTGATCTTCGAGTTCGCTATCAGGGCGCTTGCCGGTCAGTTTGACATGCTCGCCCCCTTCACGCTCGACCCGGTCGCGCTCGCCTTCGCCTGTGCGTTCCTTACCGGTCTTGATCCGGTTTCCTGCCCGCCCGCAATGCCTCGCGTCGGCAGCCGGCCGGAGCGCTGAATGTGTATTGAGGCGCGGTAAGGAGCTGGCTCAGGACGTAGCGGTGCTTTTTGCTAACCCTTCGACCGAGCGGCAACGGTCCAAGAGCCTATCAGGCATTTATCATAATCTGTCGTACATGTTTGACAAGTTGGCTGATATCTGTCTATTGTTACGTTAGACAAGTTGGCGCGGCCAAGCCGTCGCATTTCGCATACCGGAGGAATAATGATCATCACCGACGTAGAAGTGCGGGTATTCCGCACGACCACTCGCCGTCATTCGGACAGTGCTGGTCACGCACATCCAGGCCCGCCACATCAGGTCGAGCAGGCAATGCTGACCATCCGCACGGAGGACGGTCACGAAGGGCATTCCTTCACAGCGCCGGAGATTGTCAGGCCACACGTCATCGAAAAATTCGTCAAGAAGGTCTTGATCGGTGAAGATCATCGTGACCGCGAGCGGCTGTGGCAGGATCTCGCGCATTGGCAGCGCGGGTCGGCAGCACAGCTCACGGACCGCACCTTGGCGGTCGTCGATTGCGCACTTTGGGATCTCGCAGGGCGCGCCTTGAACCAACCTGTATACAAGTTGATCGGCGGCTATCGCGACAAGGTACTCGCTTATGGTTCGATCATGTGCGGGGACGAGCTCAAGGGTGGCCTTGCGACCCCCGAGGATTACGGGCGCTTCGCCGAAACGCTGGTCAAGCGCGGCTACAAGGGCATCAAGCTTCACACCTGGATGCCGCCGGTGAGCTGGGCTCCGGATGTAAGGATGGACATCAAGGCCTGCGCTGCCGTGCGCGAGGCGGTCGGACCGGATATCCGCCTGATGATCGATGCCTTCCATTGGTACTCCAGAACGGACGCGCTTGAACTTGGGCGCGGGCTCGAGAGGCTCGGCTTCGACTGGATCGAGGAGCCGATGGATGAACAGTCGCTTTCGTCCTACAAGTGGCTCGCCGACAATCTCGACATTCCCGTCGTCGGTCCGGAAAGTGCGGCCGGCAAGCATTGGCACCGCGCCGAATGGATCAAGGCCGGCGCCTGCGACATCCTGCGCACGGGCGTCAATGACGTCGGCGGCATCACGCCGGCACTGAAGACGATGCATCTTGCCGAGGCCTTCGGCATGGAGTGCGAGGTGCATGGCAACACCGCCATGAACTTGCATGTCGTGGCCGCCACCAAGAACTGCCGCTGGTACGAGCGTGGCCTGCTGCACCCGTTCCTCGAATATGACGACGGACACGACTACCTGAAGTCGCTGTCCGATCCGATGGATCGCGACGGCTACGTCCATGTGCCGGATCGTCCGGGGCTCGGCGAGGATATCGACTTCAAGTTCATCGAAAACAATCGCGTTCGGTGAAGGGCGGGAGCTGGCGATGAAGACCGTTCTTGCCTTCGGAGATAGCCTGACCTGGGGCGCCGACCCGGCAACGGGCCTGCGTCATCCGCCGGAAGGCCGCTGGCCCGAGGTTCTGGGCGAAACGCTTGGCGGCCGGGCCAAGATCATCCCGGAAGGGCTCGGCGGGCGCACCACCTGCTACGACGATCACGCCGGTCCCGCATGTCGCAATGGCGCCAAGGCGCTGGAAGTGGCGCTTGCCAGCCACATGCCGCTCGACCTCGTGATCGTCATGCTCGGTACCAACGACATCAAGCCCGTGCATGGCGGCCGGGCAGAAGGGGCGGTCTCTGGCATGCGCCGGCTGGCGCAGATCGTCGAAACCTTTCCCTACAAGCCAAAGGGGGCGAAACCGAAGCTTCTGATCGTCGCGCCTCCGCCCTGTTCAGCCGGGGCAGGCGGCAATCCGGCGGCGGGCCGCAGCATGGCCGAATCCGAGCGGCTGTCTCCGCTCTACAGAAAGCTCGCAGACGAGCTCGGTCATGCATTCTTTGATGCCGGCACGGTCACGCGGGCGTCGGAGATCGATGGCGTGCATCTCGAGGCCGCAGACACGGCGGCAATCGGACGGGCGCTTGCCGCGCCCGTCGAGGAAATTCTTGGCTGATCCGGTCTTGCCTGTGGAGGAACAGGCCGGCGGATCTTGTATTAGGAAGGTCGGTTCCCGCGTGGACGGCCGCAAAGGAGGAAGCATGAAACACTTTTTAGCAACGGTCGCATTCGGTGCGCTTCTTGCGACGACAATGCCGAACCTCGTTCTGGCTGAAACGCCGGAGGATCAACTGGTCGTCGCCACGACGATGAGCAACATCCTCACTTTGGACCCGGCCGCCATCACCGGCCGCGAGACGGTTCAGGTGCTGAACAACATCTATGACACGCTGGTCGTCCTGTCGCCGCAGGACCGCAGCGTTCAGCCGCGGCTGGCCGAACGCTGGGAAGTAGCGGATGATCGCATGTCGATCCGATTCCATCTGCGCGGCGATGCCAAGTTCGCGTCCGGCAATCCGGTTACCGCCGAGGATGTCGCCTGGAGCCTGAAGCGTCTGCTGGCGCGCAATCTGGCGCAATCGTCCTTCCTCAAGACTCGCGGGTTTACGCTCGAAGCAGCCGACAAGCTGCTCGTCGCCGAAGACGAACGCACTTTCGTCCTACATCTGCCGAAGGCCGACGACCCGAACCTGATCCTGATGATCCTCGCGCAAAACGGGCCGGGCTCGATCATCGACAGCAAGACGGCGCTCGAAAATGAAAAGGACGGCGACCTCGGTGCCGCATGGCTGACGCTGAACTCGGCCGGTTCCGGTCCGTTCACGCTGACGCAGTGGAAGTCGAACGAATTCATCATCCTCACCCGCAATGGCGAGTACTGGGGCGAGGCGCCTGGCATGAAGCGCGTGCTCTTGCGCCACCTACCGGAATCGCAGTCGCAGCGCCTGCTTTTGGAAAAGGGCGACATCGACGTTGCCTATTCGCTTCAGGCGCCGGATCTGAAGTCGCTGGAGGCCGACAAGGCGATCACGATTGAATCGACCCCGGGCTCGGGCTTCTACTATCTCAGCGTCTCGATGAAGGACGAAAAATTCGCCAACAAGAAGGTGCGCGAAGCGCTGCGCTACCTGATCGATTATGAAGGTCTCGACAAGGCCGTGATGCCTTATTACGGCAAGCTGCATCAGCGTCCGCTGTCGACGGGCGTGCTCGGCGCCTTGCCGGACGAAGGCTACAAGCTGGACGTGGCGAAGGCAAAGGCGCTGCTTGCCGAAGCCGGCTATCCGGACGGGTTCAAGACCACCTTGCGCGTGCTTTCCGAAGACCCGTTCATGAAGGCGGCGACCGCCATCCAGAACACGCTTGGCCAGGCCGGTATTCAGGCTGAACTTATCAGCGGTTCGGGCGACCAGATCTACGGTGCGATGCGCGAGCGGAAGTTCGAACTGTTGCTCGGCCGTGGTGGTGGCGGCCAGCAGCCGCACCCGGACAACAACCTGCGCTCCGTCGCCTACAACCCGAACAATTCCGATGACGCGAAGCTCACCAACTACCAGAGCTGGCGCACCAGCTTCTTTGACGAGAAGCTGAACAAGATGATCGAAGAGGCGCTCGTCGAACGCGATACCGCCAAGCAGACCAAGCTTTATGAGGGCGTCCAGACCTACATGGACGAGGTCGTTATGTCGATCCAGCCGTTCTCGGAGGTCGTCGACACAGCGGCCTTCCGAAGCGACGTGAAGGGCATGATCGTCAGCCCCTGGCTCTCGCGTTTCGAAGGCGTGAAGAAGGAACGGTAATCCCGGCATTTGGTCTGTATCGATATTGAAAGGCGCGTCGCGAGACGCGCCTTTTTCCTTTTGGGCGAGCGCAAATGAAACTGCCTGTCGGTTCAAGGAACGCAGCCGCTGCCCTCGTGAAATGATCGGAAACGGCGCCGGCGGCAACATCGGGGTCGTCTGCCGTAAGTCCGGCCACGGTTTGAGGCGGCGACCGGCGCGAGGTGGGACATGCGCCTCACCGGACCCCTTCCCGATCAATGCGTGCTGTCGGCGCTGAAGCCGCTGCTCCACGTCCGCAATCGAGCGCACTGCGCTAAAGCGCGACAATGCGTGAGGGAGCGCAGTGGATCTTGGGGTCGGCGCTGCCGGCCGTATCCCCCTTTGGAGCGACGTTGCCGACGCAAGGAATGGCGATTTGCCGATGAACTCCAGTCCTCGTTCCCCGCTGCAAGAAAGGCCCCGGCAAAGAAAAAGCCCGGCACTGGGCCGGGCAAGTCGGGGGAGAATTTTGTTCACGCATCGCAGGCCGAGGAGGGGTGCCCTGCAATGGAGTTGGCTTGCGGGAGCTTCAGTGCGCGCCCTCGTATTCCAGCGAGGCGCCGATCAGTTCGCGGGCATAGGGATGGGTCGCGCGGTTTCCGGGGATCGCTTCGCGCGGCAGGATTTCGGTGATTTTGCCATGGAGCATGACGGCAAAGCGGTCGCACATGTGATCAACGACGGCGAGGTCGTGCGTCACCATGATGTAGGTGAAGCCGCGTTCCTCGCGCAGGCGCTGAAGCAGGTTGAGGATCTCCGCCTGCACCGAGACATCGAGCGCCGACGTCGGCTCGTCGAGCAGCAACAGCGATGGCTCGAGGATGAGGGCCCGGGCGATCGCGACACGCTGCCTCTGGCCGCCGGAGAGCTGGTGAGGGAACCGGTCGAGGAACGAGATCGGCAGGCCGACATCGGTGATCGCCTTGCGCATGCGTTCCTCGCGGTCGCCAAGCTTGTGGATGACGAGCGGCTCGTTGAGCACGGTGCGCACCGACTGGCGCGGATGCAGCGAACCGTAGGGATCCTGGAACACCATCTGCAGCGTGCGGCAACGCTCGATGAGCGGAATGTCGCGCACCGGCTTTCCGTCAATGAGGATGTCGCCGGTCCAGATGTCGGTCAGCATCGAGATGCAGCGCAGGACCGTGGATTTGCCCGAACCGCTTTCGCCAACGAGCCCGAAGCATTCACCGGGTTGCACCGAGAACGTGACGCTTGGAAGAACCTTGGCGGCCGTTGGGCCCGTGCCAAAGGTGATAGCGAGATCGCGGCATTCGACTGAAACGGACATCAGGCAATCTCCTCCAGCCATTCAGGGCGGCGATCAAGCACGGCAAGCGGGGCGCGCCCGCCGCCGATGCGCGGCTGTGCCGCGAGCAAGCCGCGCGTATAGGGATGCTTGGCCTTGTCGAGGTCGGCGGCCGCCAGTGTCTCAACGATGCGGCCGGCGTACATGATCAGGACACGGTCGCAGAAATTGCGCACGAGGTTCAGGTCGTGGCTGATCATGATCAGGCCGATGCCGCGATCCCTGACAAGACCGTCAAGAATGTTCAGCACCTGCAGCCGCACCGTGACGTCCAGCGCCGAGGTTGGCTCGTCGGCGATGACGAGATCTGGATCGGCCAGCAGCATCATGGCGATCATGACACGCTGGCCCATGCCGCCGGAAATCTCGTGCGGATACTGATCGAAGACGCGTTTCGGGTCGCGGATCTTTACCGCTTCAAGCATGGCAAGGGCCTTGTCGCGTGCGTCAGCCTTTGAGCACTTGAAGTGCCGCAGATAGGTTTCGGCGACCTGGTCGCCAACGCGGCGAATAGGGTTAAGCGAGAACTTCGGATCCTGCAGGATCATCGACATGCGCCGACCACGAACCTTCAGCATCTCCTTTTCGGAGAGCGTGGGCAGGTCCAGTTCGGCAAAGCGAAGTCTGTCGGCGGTGATGGTTGCGCCGGGCAGAAGGCGCAGCAGCGCGCGTCCGACCGTAGACTTGCCGGAACCGCTTTCGCCGACGATCCCAAGACGCTCGCGCCCAAGGGTGAAGGAGACGCCGCGCACGGCGTCTGTCGGAGCGCCGCCATAGCGGATGCGCAGGTTCTCGACGTCGAGAATGGTATTTTCCATGGAGCTATCTCCGGTTCATCTGCTTCGGATCGAGCGCGTCGCGCAGGCCATCTCCGAGCAGGTTGAATGCGAGGCTGACGGAAAGGATGGAGATGCCCGGGAAGGTGACGAGCCACCAGCTGTCCAGCATGTACTTGCGGCCGGTCGCGATCATCGCGCCCCATTCCGGAAGCGGAGGTTGCGCGCCGAGCCCGAGGAAGCCGAGGCCGGCCGCGGTCAGGATGACGGTCGCCATATTCAACGTCAGCCGGATGAGGACCGAAGGCAGGCACATAGGCATGATCGACTTGAAGATGATGCGTGTCGCCGACGCCCCTTGCAGTCGCGCAGCCGAGATGTAATCCGCTTTGCGGAAGGTCATCGCCTCGGCGCGCGCCAGCCGGGCGATCGGTGGCCAGGAGGTGAGCGCAATCGCGATGATGGCGTTGTTGAGGCTTGGGCCGAGTGCGGCGACGAAGGCGAGCGAGAGAATGAGGCTCGGGAAGGACAGGAAGATGTCGGTGATGCGCATCATCACCGTATCGACCTTGCCGCCGAGGTAGCCGGCTGTCGTGCCGATGACGAGACCGATCGGGCCGACGACAATCGAGACGAGGAAGATGATCGTGAGCGTGATGCGCGCGCCGAAGACGAGCCGGCTGAAGATGTCGCGGCCGAGCTCGTCGGTTCCGAAAAGATGACCGTTTCCGGGCGCCTGCAAGGTGTTGGCGAGATCCTGCGCATAGGGGTCGTGGGTCGCGATCAGCGGCGCGAAGGCGGCGATCAGGACCAACAAGGCCAGAACAGCGAGACCGAAAGTCGACGTCGGGCTCTTTAGCAGGAAAAGCACGATGTTCTTCAGGGACTGAACCGGCGCCGGCAGCCGGAAGGTGGGTTGAACGCGTGCGTCCATCAGCGTGTCCTCGGATCGAAGATGCGGTAGAGAACGTCGGACAAGAGGTTCAGTCCGATGAAAATGATGCCGACGATCAGCACACAGGTCATGACTGCGTTCATGTCGCCGGTAATAAGATTGTTGGTTAGGTACTGGCCAAAGCCCGGCCACGCAAAGACGGTTTCGATCAGCACTGCGCCTTCAAGGAGCGACCCATAGGCAAGTGCTATAATGGTGACCAGCTGGACGCGGATATTGATGAAGGCGTGCTGCCAAATCGTCTGGCTGCGCGAAAGACCCTTCACACGCGCCGTCGTCACATATTCCTGGCCGAGCTGATCAAGCATGAAGCTGCGCGTCATGCGCGTGATATAGGCGGAAGAGGAATACCCGAGCAGGGCGGCCGGCAGGATGATGTGGTTGACCGCCGACCAGAAGACATCCATCTCGCCCGCCATGAGGCTGTCGATCAAGAGGAAGCCGGTGCGTTCCTCGACGAGGCCGATATAGAACTGATCCATCCGCCCGCTGCCGCCGACGAGGCCGAGATGGGCGTAGAAGACGATCAGTGCGATCATGCCCGTCCAGAAGATCGGCATGGAATGGCCGAAAAGGCTGAAGACGCGCACGACATGATCCGGCCAGCGATCCTTGTTGACGGCGGCCAGCACGCCGAGCGGAATACCAAGTCCTGCGCCGATAAGGATCGCGAAGGTGGCGAGTTCGATCGTCGCCGGCATCACATGCAGGATATCCTGGATGACCGGCTGGCCGGTGCGGATGGAGGTGCCGAAATTGCCGGTGAAGACGTCGCCCAGATAATAGAAGAACTGTTCCCAGAGCGGCCGGTCAAGGCCCAGCGAGCGGTAAACCTGCTCGTAGGTCTCCCGGGTCGCATCTTCACCGACAATGGCACGGACGGGATCGGCGGGCATCAGCCGGCCGATAAAGAAGGTCAGGAGCAGCAGGCCGAGCAGCGTGACCGCGATGGTCCCGATCTGTCCGGCCGCGCCATAGAAGCGGATGCGGCGTGGTGACATGGTTCCTCCGTGTGTCATTCGCCTGAGGGTGGGGCGATACAGGCTCCTATCCTGTATGACAACTTTGGCAAACCTGTCACAGGCTTGTCATGCTGTCAAGCCAAACCGATCACAGGAAGTCATCGCGACGGGGCGAAAAGCAGTCGATGAGCTCGCCGGCCTCAAGGCACTGGCATCCGTGCTCGGTGTCTCCGGGAATGACCAGACTGTCGCCAGCGCGCAAATCATAGGCCTCGCCATTGCGGAAAAAGCGGAAACGGCCGCGCGCCACATAGGTGGATTGCACGTGCGGATGGCGGTGCAACTTGCCTTTGGCGCCGGATTCGAAGCGAAAAGACACGACCATGAGTTCGGGGGAATCGGAAAGAACCTGGCGGGTAACGCCCGCGTCCGGCGATACTGCGGGAAATGTGGGGAGAGACATGTAAACCTCGGTGATGTTGTATAACACCATCACCATACATGTACTTATATTTGTATGACAACTATGATGTAGGTTTCCGGATCAACTTTCTTCAGTTGCCATGGTGCGCGACCGTAGAAGCACCTTGTAGCGCTCCAAGCTCCCGCGAAGGTGGGCGCGCATCCGTTCGCGTGCGGCGTCCGCATTTCCCTCGATGATGGCATCGACGATCTGGCCGTGTTCCTCCTGCAGGTGAAGGTTATAGTCCTTTGGGCGCGATCCGGGCGCCGACCCCTGCAGTTCGCCGCGCGGAATGATGCCCGAGCGGATCAGTTGGAGAAACTCCGGGAAGCGCCGATTCTGCGTAGCTTCTGCGATCGCAAGGTGAAGCTCGAAATCTGCGTCTCGCGTGGGGGCCCCGGTGGCCAGGCATTCGCCCACGTGGTGATGGGCCTCAAGGATTGCCTCGATCTGTGCCGCTGAACGGCGAGATGCTGCAAGTCCGGCCGATTCCACTTCGAAAACCGTCCTGAGTTCAAGGAGTTCGATCACCGAGGAAATCCGTTGGGTGGTCAGGTCCTTAAAAGGCTGGTTCTTGTCCTGTTGGGTCTCCAGCGCAAAGATGCCAGCGCCCTTGCGCGCCTCGACCAGACCGTCTGCCCGCAGGATTGCAATGGCCTCACGCACGACGGTTCGGCTAACCGAATATTCTTTCGTGAGAGCGCTTTCGCTCGGAAGCCTGTCACCTGGGCGGAAGACACCCTCCATCAGTTCGCGGCGCAGTGCCGTGCTAATCTTTGCCGCCAGCGACGTGCCGCGAACGTGGTTGTTTTCGGCTTCCATTTCCACTCCGCCTGTTTCGAACCTGTCTGGCATGTTAGCCGTTATCTGTTCGATTGCAAGGGTGGCCGTGGGTTCGCGTCCTCAGTGCGCAGTGCGCAACATGGCGCGGTAGCGTGTCTGGCTCTTCTTGAGATGATCACGCATGGCCGCACGCGCTGCGTCTTCATCGCCGTTCTGAATTGCGACGAGAATGGCCTCGTGTTCGTCGATGAGGCGGCTGAGCTCTTCGGTTGGCAGAACAGCCTCCTTGCCGCCGTCGACGATGGCGCGGCGGGGAATGAGCGCCGGTCCGAGCATGTCAAGGAATTCACGGAAGCGCGGATTGTTGGTTGCTTCTGCGATTGCGACGTGGAAGGCGAAATCAGCCTCGGCGGTCGGGTTGCCCGCGGCTGCACAGGATCGGAAGCTGTCAAAGGCTTCAATGATCTTGCCTTCCTGACCGGGTGAGCAGCGCAGGGCTGCAAATGCAGCCGCGTCGCCCTCGACCGCCGTTCGCAGTTCCAGCATTTCAATCAGCGACGAAACCCGCGCGAGATCGACGTTTTGAAACGGCCGACGCGCGGGCGTGGCCTGCTCCAGCAGGAAGACGCCCGCTCCCTGCCGGGGCTCGACCAGACCATCGGAGCGCAAAGCGGCGATTGCCTCACGCACGACCGTGCGGCTCACGCCGAATTCCTGGGTGAGCTGCGCTTCGGACGGCAGGCGGTCGCCGGGATTGTAGCGCCCGTCGGATATCTGCGAACGAAGAGCATCCGCAACCTGCGCCACGAGCGTCTTGCCCTGTGAGGCAGAAGGATCGGAAGTCGTCGTTTTCAACATACACGGGCCATTTCAAAGATTTGTTGGTCCGTTTGTGGATACGCCATCAAGGGGAGATGGCGCAATCCACCGCTACACTGACTTTAGATCGCTCGGCATCAGGCGTTCAGGGATGTTCTGATAGGAAACGGGTCTTAGAAACCGGCGAATGGCCATGGTTCCAACCGAGCTTGCGCCGAAGTTGGTGGAAGCGGGGTAGGGGCCGCCGTGAACCATCGCATCGCAGACCTCGACGCCGGTCGGATAGCCGTTGACCAGGATACGGCCCGCCTTGCGTTCAAGGATCGGCATGAGCTTGCGCGCGAAATCGGTATCGCCCTCGTCGAGATGGAGGGTTGCCGTCAACTGCCCCTCAAAATTCTTTGCGACCACGATCATCTCTTCGAGGCTTTCGACGGTGACGATCAGGCCGAGCGGGCCGAAGACTTCCTGCGAAAGCACGTGATTGCCGAGCCAATCCCTGGATGCAACGAGAAAAAGATTGGGCGTTGCATTGCGGCTCTCGCAGTTCGAGCCGAGGATTTGGCGGACGCCAACTCCTGCCGTGATGCGGTCACGCCCGTCGCGGTAGGCCCTAGCGATGCCGTCGGTGAGCATCGCCTGCGACCCAACGTGCGAAAGCGCTGCGTGGGCAGCTTCGGCGAAGGCGGAGGCCTGTTCGGCAAGGATCACCGCGATGCCCGGATTGGTGCAGAACTGCCCGGCGCCCATGGTAAGCGAACCTGCCCATCCCTTGGCGATCGCCTCGCCGCGTGCCGTGATCGCGTCGTGCAGGAGGAACATCGGGTTCACGGAGCCAAGTTCACCAAAGAAGGGAATGGGTTCCGGCCGCCCTGCGCAGAGATCGAACAGTGCTCGTCCGCCGACAAGTGAACCGGTGAAGCCAACCGCCTTGATCAACGGATGCGTGACGAGACCGGTTCCAACATCGCGACGCCCGCCCTGGATCAACGAAAAGACACCGGGGTGCAATCCGTGCGCCTTGACGGCGGCAAGGGCCGCTTCAGCGACGATCTCGCCCGTCCCTGGATGTGCCGAATGGCCTTTGACGATGACGGGGCAGCCTGCGGCAAGAGCCGAGGCGGTATCGCCACCCATGGTCGAAAAGGCCAACGGAAAGTTGGAGGCGCCGAAGACGGCAACAGGTCCGATCGGTCGCTGGATCAGGCGGATGTCGGGGCGGGGCAGGGGCTTGCGGTCCGGCAAGGCCACGTCATGTCGCCTGTCGAGGTACTCGCCCTTTCGGATATGAGACGCAAACAGCCGAAGCTGGCCGGAGGTACGCGCGCGCTCGCCTTCGAGCCTTGCGGCCGGCAGCCCTGTTTCCGCACTCCCGATCTCGGTGATCGCCGCTCCGCGTACCTCTATCTCGTCGGCAATGGTATTAAGGAAGGCGGCGCGCTCCTCGCGTGGCGCGTAGCCATAGGACCAGAAGGCTTCCTCGGCAGCCGCCGCCGCCTTGTTCACCAGTTCCACCGTTCCGACGCAGAAGTCAAAAGCCGGGCCGTTTGCCGGCTCGTTCTTGAAAGTTTGTGCAGTGGCGATCCACTCGCCTGCGACCAGATGCTTGCCATGCGGTTTGAAAGTCATTCATCGCTCCTTAAAGATCGGATTGTCGACATAGGCACCGCCCTGAAAGCGAGCCATGGATTCGTTGCGGCCGGCTTGCGGCGCGGCCTCCGCGAGGCGCGTCCGGAAGTGTTCGGCATTGTCCCTGGGTTTCCAGCCGAGCCAGCCGAGATGAGCGTTGTCCCACCAACCGGCATCATTTGGTGATCCGCCCCAGATCACGGGGCAGCCGAGAACTGGCGCGCGGAAGACAGCCTCGATCAGAGAGGCAAAGTCTCCGTGCGAAAGCCAGGTCGACAACATCCGGTGGTTCGTTGGCTCTGGCGTACAGGAACCGATGCGTACCAGCGCTGTTTCCTGCCCGAACTTTTCGAAATACAGGCGCGCAAGCGCCTCGCCGAAGCATTTTGAGACCCCGTAGAGTCCATCCGGGCGGAACGGGGCGTCAGGCTTGAGCCGCTCGGATTGCGGATAGTAGCCGATCGTATGGTTGGAGCTGGCAAAGATGATGCGCGGTCGGCCATTGGCGCGAGCGGCCTCGAAGAGGTTGTAAAGGCCGGCGATGTTGCCGCGCAGGATCCCCTCAAACGGACCCTCCGTCGACGCCCCGCCAAGATGAACGATACCGTCGCAGCCGGCGACCATTTCGTTCACCGCTTGAGCGTCGGCAAGATCGCACTGGACGAGCTCCTCATGGTCAGCCGGCGTGCCAAGACCTGTGCGATCTGCAAGCCGGACCGTGTCGGCCAGGCCAGAGAGCCTTGTGCGCATGACGCGGCCAAGCTGACCCGCCGCGCCAGTGATGAGAAGGCGTTTCATTCCAGGTCTTCCCCTTGAAGTGTTGCAATCAACGCTGAGGCTGGTACTTGCCTCTTGACGTTGTCAGACATATCATACAACTATGCCTAACACATATTACATGTTGATCGCAATCACTGAAGGAGGACTTTCATGCTGACCGTCGAAACGCGGCAGGCCGTGAATCCGGACTACGCCAAGACACTCGATACCGAGGGGCTCCGCAGGCATTTTCTGGCTGAGGACATGTTCCGGTCGGGCGAGATCCGGTTGATCTACACCCACTACGATCGCTTCGTGATGGGCGGGGCCGTGCCTTCGGGCAAGCCGCTGACGCTCGACAAGGTAGAAGAAACCAAGACAGCGTCGTTTCTCGACCGGCGCGAGATGGGCATCGTTAATGTGGGCGCACCCGGCACGGTGACGACCGAACAGGGCACCTACAGCCTCAACCGCGGCGACGTTCTCTATCTCGGAATGGGTACGGGCCCCGTCACGTTCTCCGGGGAGGGGCGCTTTTACATCACCTCCTGCCCTGCCCATCGCAGCCTGCCCGCGCAGCTCGTGACCATTGCCGACAGCAAGGAGGTCAAACTCGGCACGACCGAAACCTCCAACAAGCGCACGATCAACCAGTTCATCCACCCGCTGGTCATGGAGAGCTGCCAACTCGTCCTTGGTTACACAACGCTTGAAGACGGCTCGGTGTGGAACACGATGCCTGCGCATGTCCATGATCGCCGCATGGAGGCCTATCTCTATTTTGGCATGGACGAAAAATCGCGCGTGCTGCACCTGATGGGTGAGCCGCAGGAAACCCGTCATCTCTTCATCTCCAACGAGGAAGGCGCGATTTCTCCCCCTTGGTCGATTCACTCAGGTGCCGGCATCGGATCCTACACGTTCATCTGGGCGATGGCCGGCGACAATGTCGACTATACCGACATGGAGTTCATCCAGCCGGGGGAACTGAAGTGACAAATCCCTTTTCGCTTCAGGGCCATAGGGCGCTTGTCACCGGCGCGAACGCCGGCCTTGGGCAGGCGATCGCCGTAGGCCTTGCTGCGGCTGGCGCCGAGGTCACTTGCGCGGCGCGCCGCGCGCCCGAGGAAACGCTTGCGATGATCGCGAGAGCCGGCGGAACCGCCGCACCGCTTGCTCTGGACTTTACCGATCCCATGGCCGCTCGCGACGTTTTTGCCGGAAAGGGCTACGATATCCTCGTCAACAATGCCGGCATCATCCGCCGAGCCGATGCGGTGGAGTTCAGCGAGGCCGACTGGGACGACGTCATGGACGTCAACCTGAAAGCACTGTTCTTCACATGCCAAGCCTTCGCCAAGGAGTTGCTGGCAAAGGGCCGACCCGGAAAAATCGTCAACATCGCATCGTTGCTTTCCTTCCAGGGCGGCATCCGCGTGCCTTCCTATACAGCCTCCAAACATGGTGTTTCGGGTCTCACCAAACTGCTTGCCAATGAGTGGGCGTCCAATGGCATCAATGTAAACGCGATCGCACCAGGTTACATCGAGACCAACAACACCGAGGCCCTGCGCGACGACCCTGATCGCAACAGGGCAATCCTTGCTCGCATCCCCGCCAACCGCTGGGGCAGGCCCGAAGACATCGCCGGCGCTGCCGTGTTCCTGTCGTCGACTGCCGCCGACTACGTTCACGGCGCCATACTCAATGTGGACGGTGGCTGGCTGGCCCGCTGATGCTGTCGCCGACCGTGAACTTATCATATGAGTTATATGATGTGTTGATACGGAACCGGCCCGTACCCCGACACTTTTCCATTCTGAAAACACGTAGAGGACTAAGAGAAATGACCCCAGAACAGATCAAGGCCGCGCTTGGATCGGGCCTGCTTTCCTTCCCGGTGACGCACTTCGATAAGGAGGGCCGTTTTGCGCCGGAAAGCTACAAGGCGCATGTCGAGTGGCTGGCCGGCTACAAGGCGCCGGTGTTGTTTGCCGCCGGCGGCACCGGCGAATTCTTCTCGCTGAAGCCGGATGAGATCCCGGCCATCGTCGCCGCCGCCAAGGAGGTTGCCGGCGAAACGGCGATCGTCTCGGGTTGCGGTTACGGTACCGAGATGGCGATCGATATCGCCCGCTCGGTCGAGCGGGTCGGGGCGGATGGCATCCTGCTTTTGCCGCACTACCTGATCGACGCGCCGCAGGACGGCCTCTATGCCCATGTGAAGAAGATCTGCCAGTCGGTCGGCATCGGCGTCATGGTCTACAACCGCGACAATTCCGTGCTGCAGGCCGATACCCTGGCTCGGCTTTGCGACGCGTGCCCGAACCTGATCGGTTTCAAGGATGGCACCGGCGATATCGGCCTGGTGCGCCAGGTCACCGCCAAGATGGGCGACCGGCTGATGTATCTCGGCGGCATGCCGACGGCGGAACTGTTTGCCGAAGCCTATCTCGGCGCCGGCTTCACCACCTATTCGTCTGCCGTGTTCAATTTCGTTCCGGGACTGGCCAACGAGTTCTACGCAGCCCTTCGCAGCGGCGACCGTGCTACCTGCGAGCGCATCCTCAACGACTTCTTCTATCCGTTCATGGCGATCCGCAACCGGGCCAAGGGTTATGCGGTGTCGGCGGTCAAGGCTGGCGTGCGGCTGCAGGGGTTCAATGCCGGCCCGGTGCGCAGCCCGCTCGCCGACCTGACGGGCGCCGAAGTCGAGATGCTCGACGCGCTCATCGGCAGCCACAAGCGCAAAGCGTGAGTGGCGAGGAAAGAAAACCCATGAAGATCGTCGCCGTCCGCACCCATCTCCTCGAACACCGCCTGGCGGTGCCGTTCGAAAGCGCGTCGATGCGCTTTGACCGTCGGGCGCATGTGCTGGTCGAGATCGAGTGCGACGACGGGACGATCGGCTGGGGCGAATGCCTCGGTCCGGCGCGGCCCAATGCGGCGGTGGTCGCGGCCTATGCGCCCTGGCTGATCGGCCAGGATCCGCGCCAGACCGAAAGGCTCTGGGCGATCCTCTACAATGCGCTGCGCGATCAGGGGCAGCGCGGCCTTGCGGTGACGGCGCTGTCCGGCATCGACATCGCGCTCTGGGACATCAAGGGCAAACACTACGGCGCCTCGGTCTCGATGCTGCTTGGCGGTCGCTGGCGCGACAGCGTGCGCGCCTATGCGACCGGCAGCTTCAAGCGCGACGGCGTCGACCGTGTCTCCGACAATGCGATGGAGATGGCCGAGCGCCGGGCACAGGGCTTCCACGCCTGCAAGATCAAGATCGGTTTCGGCGTCGACGAGGACCTGCGGGTCATCCGGGCGGTGCGCGAGGCAATCGGCGACGACATGCGGCTGATGATCGACGCCAATCACGGCTACACCGTCCCCGAAGCGATCCGGCTCGGCAAGGCGGCCGCCGACTGCGACATCGACTGGTTCGAAGAGCCGGTCGTGCCCGAGCAGCTTTCGGCCTATCGCGAGGTCAGGGCCGGGCAGCCGATCCCGGTGGCCGGCGGCGAGACCTGGCACTCGCGCTACGGCATGTGGCCGGCGATCGAGGGCCGCGCCGTCGACATCCTGCAGCCGGATCTTTGCGGCTGCGGCGGGTTCTCGGAGATGGCGAAGATCGCAAGCCTTGCGACGCTGCATGGCGTGCGCATCGTGCCGCATGTCTGGGGCACCGGCGTGCACCTCGCCGCGGCGCTGCAGTTCATGGCGGCGATGACGCCGGATCCGGTGCGGGTCAACCCGATCGAGCCGATCATGGAGTTCGACCGCACCGAAAATCCGTTCCGTCAGGCGGTGCTGAAGACGCCGATCGAAGCGGTCAACGGCGTGGTCGCCATCCCCGATGCGCCCGGCCTCGGCATCGAGATCAATCGTGACGCGCTCTCACAATTCAAGGTACCTCAAGGGTGAAAATAACGCTGTGGGCAACTGCAACGGCTCAGCGTTGCTCAGCGCAACCGCGTCACCGATTGGTTTCCCGCAAGTCCGTCCGCGAGCGCCAATGCCTGTTCGGGTTCGTCAAGCTGCATCAAGCCACCATCTCGACTCTGGCGAACTTTGTTCAGATGATCGCGCGGACTGAGGCCCAGAGTTCGCTTGAACATGCGGGAGAAGTAATAGGGGTCGGAATAGCCAACTTCCGTGGCGGCAGCCGCCACGGAAAGACCAGCCTCCAGGAAATGCATGGCGCGCTCCATGCGTTTAAGTTCCTGGTATTTTCGCGGCGTGCGGGTCACACGCTTCTGGAATTCGCGCAGGAAGTAGTCGCGATTGTAAGGCGATGCTTCGACCGCTCGTGTTGCAATCTCCGGATCGAGCGGGTTGGCGGAAATCATCGTGGCAGCCTTCATGACAGCAAGGTCGATCGCATCGGCGCCTTCGGGCTGATAGGTGGCGTGGTCCCGCCAGCCGATGAAAGCATCCTCGATGAAGGCAATGAGCAGCACCATGAAGAGATGATGCTGGCCGAGGGTAACGGAGGAGGGGGGAGCACTCTGGCGATAGTGGCGGACCAGAGGTTCGAGAAGCGGCCAGCGCGCGAGACGCAATTTCGCTCGCAGATCCATCTGCGCAATAAGGTTATGGCGCCCGTAGATATCGAGCGTGAAGTGCTGCGCAACGCCGAGATAGGTCTCCCTCCCCTCATTCCATCCGATGAAACGCTGGCCACGCGAAATCAGCATCGCGTCGCCCGGTTCCATGATTACCGGCTCGCCATCTATCAGGTAGTGGCCGCGCCCTTCGAGGCAGATCACGAGGTCATCGACCTCGTTGGACTTGTCGATCCGCCAGGTGTGCGAGTGCTCCATGCGGATAGCTGCTCGCGTCAGATTAAGGGTCAGCGCCGTCGGCGGAATCGCAGAAAGAATACCACCTTCAATTTCGTCCATCTTTTTTCCTCGCCTTTGTGAATTCATTCTGCGGGAGAGATGGGCGATTGTCACCGCATAAACCGCTTATGCGCACCGCATCGTCTGGGAGGAGCGATCGGTTCGTGACGAAAAAGGGGAAAACCCGCTTTCGTCCGTGCCGATCCGGGAGCGTAATTTGTACGAAACTGTATCTATAGAGGCAGCATTTCGGTGCCATCCGGGAGGAAGGGCATGAAAGGGCAACGTCTTCTTGGGCTCGGCTATCTCGCGCCCTACATCGTCGGCCTTCTGATTTTCACGGCCATTCCGTTCGTCGGCTCGCTCTACCTGAGCTTCACCAGCTACGACCTGATGAGCGAGCCGCGTTGGACTGGGCTTGCCAACTACGAGCGGCTGTTTACCCGTGACCGCACGTTCGTCAAGTCGTTGAACGTAACGCTGCTCTACGTGTTTTTGACCGTGCCGTTGAAGCTCGCCTTTGCACTCTTCATCGCAGCGATCCTGAATTACCGGTTGAAGTTTATCGGCCTCTTTCGCACCGCCTTCTACGTGCCCTCGATCCTTGGAGGGTCGATCGCCATCGCCGTTTTGTGGCGCTACGTCTTTGCCTCGGAGGGACTTGCGAACATGGCGCTCGCCACGCTGGGGCTTGCCCCGGTCGACTGGTTCGGCGATCCGACGAACGCGCTCTTCACCATCACGCTTCTGCGCTGCTGGCAGTTCGGTTCCGCCATGGTGATCTTCCTGGCCGCGCTGCAATCCATCGACAAGTCGCTCTATGAGGCGGCGGCAATCGACGGCGCGGGCAAGGTGCGGACCTTTTTCTGGATTACCCTGCCGCTGCTGACGCCGGTCATTTTCTTCAACCTGATCATGCAGATGGTTCAGGCGTTCCAGGAATTCAACGGCCCCTACATCATCACCCAGGGCGGCCCGCTGAAGGCCACCTATCTGCTGCCGCTCTACATCTATGACGAGGCGTTCAAGAAGTTCAACATGGGTTATGCCTCGTCGATTGCCTGGGTGCTCTTCATCATCATCACCGTGCTGACCCTCGTGGCCTTCTGGTCTTCGAAGAAGTGGGTCTACTACGCCGGCGACAAGAGGAATTGAGCCATGGCCGAACTCCAGACCTTCAACGACCGGCAAGCCGCACGTAGGGGAAGGCTCCGTTTGCTATCGACAACGGTCCGCTACGTGCTGCTGTTTTCGGTCGGCTTCGTCATGCTCTATCCGCTGATCTGGCTGGTCGGCGCGAGTTTCAAGACCAACTCGGAGATTTTCGCCGGCGCCGGCTTCCTGCCAGACAACCCGACCGCCGACGGCTATATCAAGGGCTGGCAGACATCGACGCCCTATACGTTCGGCCGGTTCTTCTGGAACTCGTTCCTGATCATCCTGCCGAAGGTCATTGGTACGGCCATCTCCTGCACCATGGCGGCTTATGCCTTCGCGCGGTTCGACTTCCCGTTCAAGAAGATCCTCTTCGCATCGGTAATCGCGATCCTGCTGTTGCCGAACGTGGTTACGCGCATCCCGCAATACATCCTGTTCCGCGATCTCGGCTGGCTCGACAGTTTCCTGCCGCTCTGGGTGCCCTCTGCCTTTGCCGGCGATGCCTTCTTCGTCTTCATGCTGGTGCAGTTCCTGCGCTCGCTGCCGGCAGACATGGAAGAGGCGGCGCGCGTCGATGGCGCAAACAGCCTGCAGACACTGGTTTACATCGTCGTTCCGATGCTGGCACCAGCGCTGATCTCTGTCTGCCTGTTCCAGTTCATGTGGACGATGAACGATTTCCTCGGGCCGCTGATCTACCTGTCGTCGGTCGACAAATATCCCGTGAGCCTCGCGCTCAAACTCTCCATCGACACCACAGAAGCCTTCGAATGGAACCGCATTCTCGCAATGTCGGTGCTGACCATTACGCCGGCTCTGGTCGTGTTCTTCGCTGCACAACGGTATTTCATTGAAGGGATCTCCTCCGGGGGAGTCAAAGGCTGACCATGGCAAAGGTTCAACTGAAAGACCTCGAGAAGGTCTATGGCGGCGCATTCAAGGCAGTCCACGGCATCAACCTCGATATCGAGGATGGAGAGTTCATGGTCTTCGTCGGCCCGTCCGGCTGCGCCAAGTCCACGACGCTGCGTATGGTTGCGGGGCTTGAGGAAATCTCGGGCGGCGAAATCCGGATCGGCGACCAGCGCGTCAACGATCTGCCGCCCGGCAAGCGCTCGATCGCAATGGTGTTCCAGAACTATGCGCTCTATCCGCATATGAAAGTGCGCGGCAACCTCGCCTTTGGGCTGAAGATCGCCGGCAAGCCGAAGGCAGAGATCGACGCGGCCATCAAGCACGTGGCCAAGATCCTCGAGATCGAGCCGCTGCTCGACCGGTTGCCGAAGCAGCTCTCCGGCGGCCAGGCGCAGCGCGTGGCACTCGGGCGCGCCCTCATCAAGAAGCCGGGTGTCTTCCTGTTCGACGAGCCGCTGTCCAATCTCGACGCCAAGCTGCGCGCCTCGATGCGGGTACGCATCACCGATCTCCACCGACAACTGAAGGCCGAGGGCCTGTCCTCGACGGTCATTTACGTGACGCACGACCAGACCGAGGCCATGACGATGGGAGACCGGATCTGCGTTATGCAGGCCGGCCACATCATGCAGGTGGCCACGCCCAAGGAGCTCTATAATCGTCCGGCAAATCTGTTCGTCGCCGGCTTCATTGGAAGCCCTGAGATGAACCTTGTCGATGCGACGCTTCAGGGTGGCGATCTCCAGATCGGCAGCCAGCGCCTGGCGCTGGGCGCCAATCTCGAAGGCAGGCTTTCGGCCCGCCCTGCCGACGCGGTGCTCGGCATGCGTCCGCAGCACCTTTCGCTCGCCGCCGACGGACAGGGTCTCTCTGCAAGGCTGACCAATGCCGAGTTCATGGGCCACGAGGTCTATCTCCATGCGGACCTCGAAGGGCGCAAGCTGGTGAGCGTCGTCGGCGCCGCCGAGTTCGAAGCGCTTGGCCGCTCGGACGTGATCCGCCTGCGCCCGGATCCTGATCACCTGCATGTTTTCGACAAGACCGACGGCCGCAACGTCTCGCTGTGAGGAGGCAGCGTTCGGCTTAATCCAAGGAGGAGAAGTCCTATGAAAATGAAGAGAACGATCGCCGCACTGGCCAGCGTTGCCTATGGCGTCCTGGCCCTCGGCACGGCCGCTCACGCGGCCGAACTGCGCATGGCCTGGTGGGGCGGCGAGAGCCGCCACGTCGCCACCCAGAAGGCGATCGCCGCTTGTGGCGAAAAACATGGCCACACGGTCAAGGGCGAATTCACCGGCTTTGACGGCTACCTTGAAAAGCTGACGACCCAGATGGCCGGCAAGACCGAAGCCGATATCATCCAGGTCAACTGGCCCTGGCTGCCGTTGTTCTCGAAAAATGGTGACGGTTTCGCCGATCTGCGCAAGCTCAAGGCGATCGATCTTTCCAACTGGAGCGAGGCGGATCTGTCGGCCGGCTCGATGAACGGCGTGCTGCAAGGGCTTTCGGTTTCGACGACGGGCC
This sequence comes from Ensifer adhaerens, assembly GCF_028993555.1. Taxonomy (NCBI): domain Bacteria; kingdom Pseudomonadati; phylum Pseudomonadota; class Alphaproteobacteria; order Hyphomicrobiales; family Rhizobiaceae; genus Ensifer; species Ensifer adhaerens. Next base: position 203,137 of record NZ_CP118611.1, read on the forward strand.
GTGTCTTCTTCTTCAACGCTACGACCTTCGAAAAGGCGGGTATTGCGATTCCTAAGAGCTGGGACGAGTTCTTTGCCGCGACGGCGACCATCAAGGAGAAGCTCGGCAAGGACTACTATACCTTCAATGCCGTCAAGGAGACGGCCCAGCTTTTGACGACCCTGGCTGTGGTCCAGAAGACCGGTAAGGATCTCGTCGATCCCGCGACCAATCGCGTTGCCTGGACGCCCGAGGAGCTTGCTGAAGGCATTTCATTCCTGGGCAAGCTGGTCGAGACCGGCGCAATCCGATCGCAGAAGGAGGAGGCGGCCGACGGCAATGTCAATCTGTTTGAGAAGCCGGCCTGGGCCGACGGCAAGATCGCCGGTTCCTACGAGTGGGATTCGACTTACTCGAAGTATGCCGACCCGTTGAAGGACGGTCAGGTTCTGAAGCCCGTGGCAATGTTGAAGCTTCCGGATGCGGTGACCGAAGGGGTCTATCGCAAACCGTCGATGGTCTTTTCCATCTCCAAGAACTCCAAGAACCCCGAAGCGGCCGCCCAGATCGTCAACTGCCTACTGAACGAACCGGAGGGCATCGATGCGCTCGGTACCTCGCGCGGCTTGCCGGCGTCGAAGGCCGCCGCTGCCCGTCTCGGCGACAAGGGCGAAGCGGAAGTGCGGGCCGCAAATGCGATTGTCGTTGCCGCGAGCGGCCCGGCCGTCTCGCCGTTCAACGAACATCCGGAAGTGCGTGCAGCCTTCATCGATACGCTGGAAGAATACGCCTACGGGCAACTAAAGGCCGATGAGGCAGCCGCACAGATCATCGATACGGTGAACGACGTGCTTGCGGAGTTCGATTGATTGTCAGGTTCCCCGCCGCGATCTCGCGCGGCGGGTTCTCCCTTCGCGGGAGCACAGCCAAGAGAAAGAGACCATGATCCGACCGTCCATCATCGCGCTATCGGCGCGAACGGCAGCGCTTTGCCTGCCGACAAGCGGAGCGCTTTATCGCTTGCCTGAGCGGGTGCGCTGGCGCCTCTCGGCGCTGACAGCGGACGCCGAGGTGCGGGAAGGCGAGGCCACGACGGTCGTGAACCTTTTCCATGATCTTCGACCCGGTGGTAGCTACCGGCTCGAAGTCGAAGGATTCCAATCGCTGGAGTTCGAAACGGCAGCTTGTACCGGTCTCATCGACGCAACGGCGTTCGGGCTTATGCAGGGTGTGCGTCACGACGACCTTGAGGGTGCCCGCGCCAACGCCGCCGCCTTGGCGAAAGCAGTCGACGCTGTCCCCACCGGTGGCACGCTTCGTCTGCCTAAGGGCGTCTGGACCGCCTATCCGGTGCGGCTCAGGAGCGGTATGACCCTGCATCTCTCCAAGGAAGCAATCCTCCAGGCACCGTCAGGTCGCACGGGTTGGCCCATTCTTGAGGCCCGCGACACGGCGGGCAGGATGCTCGGAAGCTGGGAGGGCCTGCCAGCCGCCTGCTTCGCCGCTCCGATACACGCCATCGGCGCTGAAGACCTGGTGATCGAGGGCGAGGGCACGCTCGACGGGGCGGGTCACCTGGGTGACTGGTGGAGCTGGCCGAAGGAGACCCGTGACGGAGCCCGCCGCCCGCGCGGCCTTCATCTGGTTTCCTGCGCTGACGTGAAGCTGCTTGGCTTTACCGTCCGCAACGCGGCGTCCTGGACGATCCATCCGCAAGGTTGCAACCGGCTGGTTGCTGCAGGCCTCACCGTGGCCGCTCCGCCTGAAAGCCCCAACACCGATGGCTTCAACCCCGAAAGCTGCCGTGACATCACGATCGTCGGCGTACGGTTTTCCGTGGGTGATGATTGCATCGCGGTCAAAGCCGGAAAGCGCGGGCCAAACGGCGAAGACGATCATCTTGCCGAAACCCGCGGCGTCCGTGTCTCCCACTGCCTGATGGAGCGAGGTCATGGCGGCCTCGTCATCGGATCGGAAATGTCTGGAGGCGTGCAGGATGTCTCCATCGAGGACTGCGAGATGATCGGCACCGATCGCGGCCTGCGTCTGAAGACAAGGCGCGGTCGCGGCGGCTCCATCACCAACATTGCCATGCGGCGAGTTCTCATGGATGGCGTCGAGACGGCGCTTTCGGCCAACGCACATTACCATTGTGATCCGGACGGGCACGATGAATGGGTGCAATCACGCCTGCCTGCCGCCGCGAGCATCGAAACCCCCGCCATCGACGGCGTCACCATCGAGGACGTTGAGATCCGCAAGCTCGCACATGCCGCAGGCGCGTTTCTCGGCCTGTCGGAAGCGCCGATCCGAAACGTCAAAATTCGCCGCTTGAAGATCACGTCCTATCGCGCCGACGCGACCGCGGCGCCACCGCTCATGGCTGACCGGGTGCGACCTATGCGACATGAGACGATTGTCGCCGAGTGCGCTGACGTCGACTGCGATGAACCCGCGCTCTTGAGCAGAGCCCCAATTTCCGTTTCCCTTGAATGAGATATCCGATGGACCCGACCACCTATTTCGACCAGTTCGCGCGACGCTACACTCCCTATAAGGGCGGAAGCTGGTGCTACGAGGATGGATGCATCTACCGCGGCCTCCGCCTTCTGTTCGAGGCGACCGGCGAGGGGCGCTGGAGCGAACACCTGCGCCGGCTCATCGATCGCCAGATCGCTCCTGACGGCACACTCCTCGGCTACGATCCTGCCGAGTACAATATCGACAACATCCTTGCGGGACGCGTCCTGTTCCCGCTCGCCGCAGAAACAGGGGATCCCCGTTACAGAAAAGCGGCAGACCATCTCGCAGACCAACTCGAAACCCATCCGCGCATTCTCTCTGGTAACTACTGGCACAAGCGACGTTATCCGCACCAGGTCTGGCTCGACGGGCTTTACATGGGGCTGCCGTTTCAGATCGAGTACGCACTCGTGAATGACAAGCCGGCGCTGATCGCCGACGCGCTTCAACAATTTTCGACCGCACTCGCGCTCACTGCGACGGCAAGTGGTCTCTATGTGCACGGCTATGATGACAGCCGAACACAGCGCTGGGCCAACCCGATTACAGGCAGGTCGCCGGCGGTCTGGGCCCGTGCTGTCGGTTGGCTGGCAATGGCCCTGGTTGATGCGCTGGCGCTTCTACCCGAGGACAGGGCGACCGCTGCGCTTCGTCAGCGGACACGCCTTCTGCTGGGCGAACTGATGGCGCGCCAGACGCCGTCCGGTCTCTGGATGCAGGTGCTCGACGAACCCGATCTCGCAGGCAATTACGAGGAAAGCTCCGCCTCCGCCATGTTTGCCTACGCGTTGCTGCGCGCCGCGGGGCTTGGGCTCGCAGAGACCGAGCAAGCCTTTGCCGCTGGTCACAAGGCTCTCGACGCATTGCTTTCCAGGCGCCTCATTGCAGATGAGGAGGGGGTGACCCGATTGACCACAATCGTTGGCGTCGCCGGCCTCGGCGGTTTCGAAGGCAGCTATCGCGACGGCTCGCCCAGCTACTACCTCACCGAACAGGTGGTTGCCGACGACGCCAAGGGCGTTGGACCACTGATAATGGCATTCGCCGAGGGCCTCAGGCGTTGTGATTAAGCGGGCAGGGTGCTGGGCAAACGGACCAGGCGCACTGAACGGTCGCGATGTGGTGCGATGCAGGTTGCAGGAAGTTTGTCGTGAAGCGCGATCAGTCGCATTCGGACGGGTTTCACGCGCGCTTAACTCCCGGGCGATCTGATACCCTCCGGCTTCGTTCGGGGGCGAACGAAACACGTGGCGATCATCGAGCCGAAGCCCGTGTCGGGCCAGAGTTGCCCGGCACTGATGATCAAACATGTGGCCGAGCTTATGCTCATGTCGATTGCTGCGCTCTGAGCCGGCTCGGTGACTGACCGTAGGCCTTTGCGAATATTCTGGAGAAGTGCCCGGCGCTCTCAAAGCCGACTTCGAGGGCGATTTCGATCAGCGATGCATCGGTCTGGGTCAGAAGGTGCTTGGCGCGTTCGAGCCGAAACTTCCGGTAGACGAGGGCAGGCGACATCTTCGCCTTTTCCATGAACAGCCGCTCGAGCTGGCGTCGCGAAAGCCCGACCGACGAGGCTAGATCAGGGATCGAGAGCGTGTTTTCAGTATGCTGCTCCATGATGATGAGGGCAGCGTTCAAACGGGGGTCGTTGCTCTCGATCGCCAGCGGTTTTCGCGGTTGAACATGAAGTTGCGAGCGCGCCTTGTCGATCTGCAAGACCTCGAGCGCGTTCCGTTCCGCTTCCTTGCTGATATGAAGCCGCACGATATGGGCTGCCATGTCGGCAGCACTGCTGCCGCCGGCGCAGGATCCGCGGCTACGGTCCAGATTGAACAGGCGATCCGAGCGAACCTTGAGATCCGGAAAACGCTCACGGAACGCCTGGTAGTGCAGCCAGCTGACGCACACATTGTGTCCCGTCATCAGGCCTGCATCAGCCAGAATGAAGGTCCCTGTGCAAAGGCCGATCAACGGAACTTTTCGCGCTGCCGCCTTCTTGAGGAAGCCGATTGTCTCGTCGTCAATCGGGCTTTCGCTGTTGAGCAGACCGCCGACCACGATGATGTAGTTGAATTGAACGGGGTCGACGAGGCCCGATGTCGGCGCCACCTGCACGCCGCAACTGGACGTGATGAGATGCCGCGTGTTGCCGAGCACCTGCCAGTCGGCGCGGATGCGGCCGGACTTGTCGAGTTCGTCGCTCGCAAGTCGGAGCGTGTCGATGAAGAGGGCGAAGGCGGAAAGCGTGAACGACCGGGCAAGGATGAAGCCGATCTTGAGGCGGTTCGTCGTCGGTGTGTTGGATCTCATGTTGGTCGTCATGGCAAACCTTACCTCGCCGCAATAGCCTTGGTCGACATTTGTGGGCCGTTATCCTAGCGGGGGACACCCCAAAACGCGCTTCTGATAGCGCCTCGTCACGGCTCGGACAGAAGGCGCAGATGTGTCGCTTGCGGCGTCCAACCCATTTGCTGAAGGCTTCTGGAATGGCGTGCCTGCCTCGCACAAAAAGCCGGCAACTCAGTGCGTCTCCCAAACATACGTACCCTCATTTTCGGTGTGGACGCTGCCTACACACAGCCATCGTTTTGTCAGGGTGCGTCATCCTTCCCGACCCGCACGCAGTTCCTGCAATCGGATCACCGAGTTGATCCCTAGCCATGCAAACGGCTCGGGCGGGAGCCGGGTTGGGCCGCGGTGATCGCCATATTCTTCGAGTTGCGGTGAGGCGGTCCCGGTCGCCAGGTCGGCAGCCATCATGCCGGCAAGAGTGCTCTTGACGGTGCCAAGCCCGTTCTCGCAGCACGCGGAATAGAGCCCGTCATCGATCTCGCCGAACGCCGGTACGTGGTTGAGGCTGAGGCAAAGACGGCCTGCCCAACTGTGCTCGAACGGTATTCCCTTGAGATCAGGAAATCTCGCATCCATAGAACGGCGATGCGCTTGCGCCATTTTCGAGAGGCGACCTCCCGAAAGGGCGACCGTCGTGTCGTAGGTATACTTGGTGCGGATCGCGATGCGCGACTGACCACCTGACGTGATCTTGCGGACGGTGGCGCCCATTGCGTCGGCCGGCAGCAGGGCCCAACGATCACGACCGGAAGCCTTGCGCCCGATACCGTCGGCTGGAAACGGCGCAGTCATGGAGGCGTAGGCGAAGATGTGCACCAGTCGCCTGCCGAATTGTCCGAAATCCTCCACATGGCCGTTGACGCCCAGGATGACCTTGGGCGCGCTTGCCGAGCCGCGTACCGTCATTGCCGTCCAAATCCCATTGTCGCGCTTGAGCGACGTCACGGGAGATCGCTCGAAGAGATCGACGTCGCGTGAAAGGCCGGCGGCGAACTGGCGCACGTAGTCTGCCGGCTGGATCAGTACCGCGCCGGGTGTATAGAGCCCGCCGAGGTAATAGTTCGACCCCGTCATCTCCCGCATCTCGGCGGCGTCGAGGAAGGTATGTTTCTCCCCAGCGGCCTTGAGCGACTGGCCAAAACTCGTATTGAGTTTCATGCCGCGCGCGGTCGCGGCCGCATTGACCTTGCCTGCCGGATCGAAGGTCTCGCGCGACATTCCATAGGCTTCCGCCGCTTGGGTGGCGAATTCGATGGCGTATCGGTTCTGGGCCATTTCCCGGCGCGTGCTGTCAGCGCCTCCGCTCGAATACTCGCTTGATGAGAGGTTGTGCGGCACGTCGATCATGTAGCCGGAATTCCGGCCCGACGTGCCCTTGCCTACTTCACTCGCCTCAAGAATGACGATCTTGTCATCGGGACGCAGTTGCAGTAGGCGGCGCGCTGCAGAGAGACCGGCAAAGCCGGCGCCGATGATCAGCCAGTCGGCGTTAACGTTGCCGTCGAGACAGCGGACCGGAAACGAACGTTGGCTGATCGCCTCCCAGCCCGAGATGCCATTTTCGACAGGCAAGCGTTTGACTGGCCGCGTGATCATCGGAGCGTCTCCCTCATGGGTTCAAGGCGTAACCTGGCGATCACTTCGGCGGCGATCATTCGCTCACGCATGGCGGTTTCCCGCGGTGATCTGGGCGACATCGCGCTTCAAGGTGGCGACGATCGTCGCGAGCGTTTCCTTTTCTTCGGCATTGAGCGGACCGAGCGGCGCGCGGACCGGTCCCGCCGGCAGGCCGGACAGTTCGCAACCGTGTTTGATCGACTGGACGAACTTGCCGCATTCGAGGAAATCCATGAGCGGCAGCATCGCCGTCATGATTGCCCGTCCCTTGTCGAAGTTCCTTTCGACGACGCAGGCCTCATAGAGAGCGACATGTTCCTTCGGCACAAAGTTGGAGCCGGCGCAGACCCAGCTCCTTGCGCCCCAGGCAAAGAATTCGAGCGCCTGGTCATCCCAGCCACAGGAAAGTGCGATGTTAGGATACTTGCGGGCGAGCAGGTGAAGATTGGCCATGTCGCCGGAGCTTTCCTTGATCGCCACGACGTTTCTGGATTCGCTGACGCGGGAGAAGTACGCGTCTCCCATCATCACGCCCATGCGGGCCGGATAGTTGTAGAGCATGATCGGGAGACCCGCCGCCCGATCCACCGTCAGCGCGTGGGCCGCGTTCTCCTCCTCGGTCGGCAAGGCGTAGGGCGGCGACGACACGAGAATGGCGTCGGCGCCGATCTCCTTGGCCGCCTTGGCAAACGCCACGGAGTCTTCCGTCCTGGTGGCGCCCGTGCCGACGACGAGCGGCAGCCGCGAACCGATCACATCTTTGGCGAGGGCGGCAAGGTCGAAACGCTCCTCTGCGCTCTGGGCGTAGTATTCGCCGGTCGACCCGCCAATGATAATGCCGTGAACGCCCGCTTCGATGAGGGACTCGAGCACGGCAGCAAAACCCTTGCGGTCGATTTGCCCGTCTTGCCCGATCGGCGTGATCGCCGGGGTGTAGATGCCTTCGAACTTCATGATGTCTTCTCCATCGATAGGGCCGGAACTTGGACGAGCGGCTTCCGCCGTGGCAACGCTTGGCCCGGGCTCCTAGGTTTCCATTGAATGTGTGCAGGTCTCCCGCCGCTCAGTGCGGCGTTACGACCGCTGCGGCCAGCCGCTTCAGATCGACGACGCCGACGGGCATGCCGACGGCATTGACAACCACCAGATCCTTGGCCTCCTTGTGCGCCAGGATCTTGAGGGCAGCTTCAATCGTGCTTCCCGTGCAAAGCGTAGCGCCGTTGACGGCATGATCGGCGGCGACCGGTGTCATCACGGCCTCGACATGAACGACCCGGCCACGGTTCACCTCCTTGACGAAGTTGGCGATGTAGTCGTCGGCTGGCCTCAAGACGATGTCCTGGCTGGTGCCTTGCTGGATGACCTCGCCGTCGCGCAAGACCGCGATCTGGTCTCCCAATCGCAGTGCTTCGTCGAGATCATGGGTGATGAAGACGATGGTCTTCTTGATCTCCTTCTGCAGGTCGAGAAGAACCGTCTGCATGTCCATGCGGATCAGCGGGTCGAGGGCCGAATAGGCCTCGTCCATCAGGAGAACCGGCGCATCGTTGGCAAGTGCACGGGCAAGCCCGACGCGCTGCTGCATTCCGCCGGAGAGCTGATTGGGATACTTGTTTTCAAAGCCCTTCAGCCCGACGCGCTCGATCCATCGCATGGCGATCTCGACGCCCTTCGCGCGCTCAACACCCTGAACCTCGAGGCCATAAAGCGTGTTGTCGAGTACGTTGCGGTGCGGAAGCAGTGCGAACTTCTGGAACACCATTGCCGTCTGGTGTCGTCGGAACTCGCGCAGATCCGGCTGGCCCATCTTGACGACGTCGATACCGTCGACGAGCACTTCGCCGGCCGTCGGATCGATCAGGCGGTTGATGTGCCGGATCAAGGTCGATTTGCCCGATCCCGACAGGCCCATGATCACCTGGATGCAGCCGGACGGGATCTCGATGTTGATGTCGCGCAAGCCGAGAACATGCCCGTGCCGTTCGTTGAGCTCGGTCTTCGTCAGGCCCTTCTGCACAGCCTCGACGTGCGCGCCTGCGTTCGGGCCGAAGATCTTGTAGAGGTGGCGGATCTTGATGCCGCCGAACTTGGTGTCAGCCATGGACGATCTCCCGGTGTTTCTGCAGTCTCTCGCCGTATGCCTGGCTGACCCGGTCGAAGATGATGGCGATGCCGACGATGGCGAGACCATTGAAAATGCCCAGCGTGAAGTACTGGTTGGCGATCGCCTTCAGCACCGGTTGCCCGAGGCCCTGGACGCCGATCATCGAGGCGATGACGACCATGGCGAGCGCCATCATTATCGTCTGGTTGATGCCGGCCATGATCGTCGGCAAGGCCAGCGGCAGCTGCACGTTCTTGAGCTTCTGCCAACCGGACGAGCCGAAGGCGTCGGCGGCTTCGAGCACATCCTTGTCGACCAGGCGGATGCCGAGATTGGTGAGCCGGATCATCGGCGGGATGGCATAGATGACGACCGCGATGAGGCCCGGTACCTTGCCGATCCCCAAGAGCATGACGACAGGGATCAGATAGACGAAGCTCGGCATCGTCTGCATGACGTCGAGCACCGGGTTGACGACCCGCTGCAGGCGATCGGACCGCGACATCAGAATGCCGATCGGAATGCCGATGGCGATCGACAGCAGCGTGCAGACGAAGATCATTGAGATCGTCCGCATCGTGTCGTCCCACATGTCGAAATAGCCGATCGCCAAGAGGGTCGCCAGACAGCCCAGCACGACTTTCAAGCTTCTACTCGCCCCCCAGGCGATCGCCAGGATGATGATGATAATAACGGGCCACGGCGTCTGGGTCATGAAGCGCTCGGAAGCGATCAGAAAGTGCTGCAAGGGGGAGAAAAAGCCCTCGATTGCGTCGCCATAGGCGCGCGTGAACGACCGGAAGCCTTCGTCTATCGCTTTCTTCAGCGTGCGAAGAGAGTCGTCGTTCATGTGTGGGAATTCATAAAGCCATTCCATTCGGTTCCCCCTTTTTGAAGAAGCCGGCGCAAGTTTTCGATTTTGGCAAAGGGTGCGGCGCGCCTGGGCTCACCGCACCCGGACGAGGCTCAAAGGGCCGATTTGATCTTCTCGGCCGCTTCCGGCGAGACCCACTTCGACCAGACCGCTTCGTTTTCTTCGAGGAAGTGCTTAGCGCCTTCTTCGCCGCTCGCCTGATTGTCGGTCATCCAGGCCATCAGCTTGCTGACCGTCTCGTTGCTCCAGGCGCGCTTGTTGAGGTAGTCCATCACCTCGGGCCCAACCTTTTCGGAGAATGGCTTGGCCACCAGCGTTACGATCGTATCGACCGGCCAGGCGCTCGGCTTCGGATCCGAACAATCGGCAACGGTGATGCAGCGTTTCCATTCGGCGGCATCGAGCGGTACACCTGCATCGAGTTTGACCATCTCATACTTGCCAAGCAGGGCGGTCGGCGCCCAGTAGTAGCCCGCCCATCCTTCCTTGCGCTCATAGGCCTTGGCGATGGAACCGTCGAGACCCGCCGCCGAACCGGTATCGACCAGCGTGAAACCAGCCTTCTCGGCCTCGAACGCCTTGAAGTACTGGGCCGTGACCACCGTGCCGCCCCAGCCCTGCGGGCCATTGAAGATGGCGCCCTTCTTTGCGTCTTCCGGATCGGGGAAGAGTTCCGGATGCTTCAGCACGTCGCCAATCGTCTTGATGTCCGGATGGGCGTCGGCGAGATATTTCGGGATCCACCAGCCCTGCACACCGCCATCGGGCAGCGGAGAGCCGACCTTGATGATCCGGCCTTCTTCCGTTCCCTTCTTGACGATATCGGGCAAGAGGTCGATCCACGCTTCTGGAGCGATATCCGGCTGGCCCTTCTCCGCCATGGAAGTGATGGTCGGCACGGTGTCGCCGATGGTGATCTCGGCGCTGCAGCCATAGCCTTCGTTGAGGATGAACTTGTCGAGGTTCGACAGCACCTCGGCGCTCTGCCAATTCATGCTGGCGATGGTCACGCTTCCGCATTCCGCGGCATTCGATACTGATGCTCCGCCAATCAGGCCGAACATCAGGCAGGTCGATGCAAGCAGTTTTTTCATTTTTCCGTTCCCTCTTTTGGCGGCGTGTTCCATCAAAGCCGGAGTGCCGCGACCACCGACTTCAGTTATCGAAAGGATCTGCTGCCGCGCCTGTTCGCGGCGATTATCTATTCGCCACCGGCACGCCACTCGCGATACGCGAGGTTCGCCTTGGCGCCGATTGTCCGAAACGGTTGGCGAGGCAGCGATTTCGGTGCGTCGAAGCGCGCGAAGATTTCTGTCAGTCGTGATTTGACGCCGAGCATCAGGTCGGCCGCCGCGATGCCGTTCGCAGTGGCTTTCGTGGCGCCGACGCCATTGCAGCCGCAGGCGGCAAACATGCCGGGCTCGATTTCGCCGAACGCGGGCACCGAATTCCATGTCAGCGCCATGGCCCCGCCCCAGCGATACTCCATCGGGACATCCGGCAACTGGGGAAAGCGGGCGTGATATTTCTGGTCGTGCTTTGCACCCGCGCGCCGCAGGGTTCCCTCGCTCGCCTCGATGTTGCGGTGATAGGTGTAGCGGGAGCGGATGAGGATCCGGTCGCCGCCCTGACCCTGAATGCGCCGGACAGTCGTGCCCATCGGAAGGGCCGGTGTCGCCGCCCATTTGCGCTGACCCGGCAACAGGCTCGGTTCGAACTCTTTCGTCATCGAGGCAAAGGTGAAGACGTGCAGCAGCCGGCTCCTGAAGAAGCCGAAGCTCTCCGCATGGCCATTGTTGGCAAGGATGATCCGGCCTGTGCTGATCGAACCTTGCGGTGTCTTGACGTGCCAACCGCTGCCGGCGCTTTCCAACTGCACGGCAGGGGTATTTTCATAGACCCTGACGGGTTCGCGCAGGCTGTCTGCGACGCCGCGGATATAGGCCGCCGGCTGCACCATGATGGTTCCGGGCGTAAACAGCGCCGACGTATAGGTGTTCGTGCCCGTCACGTCGGCGATTTCGCGCGCATTGAGCAGCTGGTGCTTTTCGCCAAGCTTCGCCAGTCCCTTGGCATAGTCGATGAGATGCCGGTCGCCCTCGTCGCTGATGGAAACGCTATAGCGCCCGCACGGATCGAAGATGTCGCGGCCCCAGCCCTGTTCCCGTGCAACAGTACTGGCAAGGGCGATGGCCGTCCGGCTGATCTCAATGGCTTCGCGGCTTTTGGTGACCGAGTCTCCACCATAGTCCTCGGACGAGACCTCATGCGGCAGGTCGATGATGAAGCCGGAATTCCGTCCGGCTGCGGCCTCTCCGATTACGCCGGCCTCAACGACGGCGACATGGAGTGTCGGATCGAGCTCCACGATCCTGCGGGCTGCGGACAGGCCTGCGAAACCGCCGCCGATGACGACGACGTCGACGGTGACGTGCCCCTCGAGCCGGGGTTTTGCCTGGCGGGGAGGGAGCATCGCCACCCACCCTGAAACGCCCGTGTTCTTCGGGAGCCTCGATGCGACAAAGACCTTTTTCGAGGGCGAGTTCACGGCTCAGGCTTCCCGTTCGATCAGGCTGCCGAGAGCAGCGCGGATGGTTGCGACGCGATCTGTCGAGAGCGGACGGAGCGGCTTGCGCGGCGCGCCGGCACCAAAGCCGGTGAGTTGCGCGGCGGCATAAACCGACTGCACATAGTCGCCTTCCCAGATGAGCGACATCGCCGGTTCGAGCAGGGACCAGATGTCGCGCGCCTTGCCCCATTCGCCGGCGGTAGCAGCCGCGACCAGCGCGAGCGCGGTGCGCGGCGCAAAATTGGCGCCGCCCCAGATGAGGCCGCTCGCTCCGGACCAGAGAGCAAAGGGAACGAGATGGTCGGCGCCGTTCATGACCGGGAGGCCGGTACGAATGAGCGATGCCTGCTTGCCGAGATCGCCGCTCGAGTCCTTGACGGCGCAGAAGTTCGGGATGGCGCAAAGCTCCTTGAGAAGCTCCGGCGTCACGGTCACGCCGACGGCGTGCGGGACGTTGTAGCCGATGACCGGAAGGCCGGCGGCGGCCACCTCCGTGTAGAATTCGATGATGCCTTCATCGTCCGTCGGCCCTTCGAAGAAGGGCGGCAGGACCATGACGCCGTCGGCGCCGCATTCGGCCGCGAACTTCGTCCGCTCGACCACGTCGGCCGTCAGCAGCGCCGAGGTTTGGGCGATCACCTTGGCTCGACCATTGATGATCCTTGAACCGCGCCGTACGAGCTCTTTCGATTCCTCTTTCGTCAGATACACGTGCATGCCGGTGCCCGAACTCAACACGAAGCCGGGTACGCCGAGCGCCAGGTAGCGCTCGATGTTCTGCTCGAGCTTGGCGTAGTCGATGCGGCCTTCCGCGTCGAAGGGCGTCGCGATTGCGAGGTTCAGTCCGGGAAACGGGAAGTTGGTCATGGTTACAGATCCGCGCTTTCGTCGTCGTTGAGATCGAGCCAGATGGTCTTCAGCTGGGTGTACTGGTCGTGGGCGTGGACGGAATTGTCGCGCCCGCCGAATCCGGACTGCCGGTAGCCGCCAAACGGTGTGGTGATATCGCCCTCGCCGAAGGAATTGACGGTGACGGTGCCGGCACGAAGGGCACGGGCGGCGCGCATGGCCCGTTTGCCGTTGCCGGTGAAGACGGAAGCGGTCAGGCCGTATTCCGTCTCGTTGGCGATCGCGACCGCCTCTTTCAGGCTGTCGACCGTGATGACCGCCAGGATCGGTCCAAAGATTTCTTCCTTAGCGTGCCGGGCGGAGTTGCTTTCGACCTCGACGATGGTCGGGTGAACGAAGCGGCCCTCGCTGGTTTCGCCGCCGTGAAGAACCTTCACCCCATCGCCGAGATAGCTCGCAACTTTCCGGTAGTGCGCCTCGGAGACCAGGGGGCCGACACGGTTGTCGGGATCCAGCGGATCGCCTACGTGCCAGTTCTTCACCTCGGAGACGATCTTGTCGAGCAGCTTCCCCTTGATGGCAGAGTGGACGATCAGCCGAGAAATGGCCGAGCAATTCTCGCCCATGTTCCAATAGGCGCCGTTGACGATATGCGCGGCCACCGCGTCCAGGTCGTCGGCGTCGTCCATGACGATCGAGGGGTTCTTCCCGCCCATCTCGAGGACGACTTCCTTGAGATTGGACTCGGAGGAATATTTGAGGAAGCGGCGGCCGGTCTCGGTCGAACCCGTGAACGACACGGCATCGACATCCATATGCCGGCCGATCGGCTCGCCGACCTGCGAGCCGGAGCCAGTCACCACGTTGAAGACGCCGGCCGGGATGCCGGCCTCGAGCGCCAATTCGGCCACCCGAAGCGCTGTCAGCGAGGTTTCGGCCGCCGGTTTGACCACCAGGCTGCAGCCGGCGGCCAGCGCCGGGCCAATTTTCCAGGCGAGCATGAGGAGCGGGAAGTTCCACGGCAGGACCAGCCCGACGACGCCCACCGGCTCGCGAACGACAAGCGCGATGTGGTCGCTCGAGGCCGGCGAGACCTGATCGTAGATCTTGTCGATCGCTTCGGCATGCCAGCGCAGGCAGTTGACGGTCTCGGGCACGTCGACCGTCTGGCAGTCGAGGATCGTCTTGCCGCTGTCCAGGCTCTCCATGACGGAGAGCTCGACCAGATTGTCCTCGATGAGCTGGGCAAGGCGAAGAAGCGCCTGCTTGCGGGCGGCGGGATGCTGCTTTGCCCAGCGGCCATCGGCGAACGACTGCCGCGCGCTCGCAACTGCCGCGTCGACGTCCTCGGGGCCGCAGGCAGGCAAGTCTGTGAGCTTCTCGCCTGTCGCGGGATTGGTCGTCGCAAACGTGCGTCCAGATTTCGCGTCGACAGAACGGCCATCGATGATGGCCTTTGCCGGGAGGGATAGTTGCGACGCGATTTGCTCGTACCGCGCCTTGGTCAGAAGTTCCGTCATTCGTCTGCTCCCATCAATTCGAAAATCATCCGCAACGCTCGACCTGACTCGACGCTCCCGCCGATCGTCTCGCTCAATTTTCATAATACAATAGATAGACATTTGATCTATTGTCAATAGACACTTGAAATGCGCCGGCAAGACAGTGCTGCGGCTCATCGTACGGAACGCGAATTGATAACCGAACAAGCGGGAGACAATAGATCTAGAAGTGGAGGCGGTCGGGCCTTGCGCATCGGCCGTTGAGCAGGCAAAAGGAGTCGCGTGGCCGTGGGGATAGTCGCTGCAAATTGAAATATGTTGACCAGTCTATCTTTTGTAGACAAGATATGGCCAAAAAGGAGTTTGCCATGGCGAACAATCCAAGCTCACCTGAAGCAGGCGTTGGCCCGGATCGAAAGGCTGCACTGAACAACACCTTGCGCCACCGGATCCTGACGATGCAGATAGCGCCGGGATCGGTTCTCGACGAAGTCGCCTTGAGCGAGGAATTTGGACTGTCCCGCCCTCCGGTGCGCGAAGCGATGCGGCAGCTTGCGGGGGAAGGGTTCATTGAGCTTGAGGCGAACCGGCCGGCCCGCGTGACCTCGATGAGCTACCAATCCCTTCGGGATTTCTTTTTGATCGCGCCGATGATCTATGTCGCGGCCACGCGGCTGGCCGCCGAACATGCGTCGAAGGCCGATATTGCGGGCCTGCGAGAGATACAGGACAGCTTTCGCGACGCGGTCCACAGCAATGACGTCGACGGGCGCGTCTTCTACAATGACAAATTTCACCTTCGGGTTGGCGAAATCGCGAACAATGCGTATGTGCTTCCGAGCCTTCGCCGGCTGCTGATCGATCATGCGCGTATCGGCAAGATTTTCTACAGACCGAGCAACGCGCGCATGTTGGAGGAGTTGCACGAGGCGTCGCGCCAGCACGACGAAATCATCGATGCAATAGCGAACCACGATCCTGACCGGGCGGAGGCGTTGATCCGCGCGCACCTCGATCTATCGCGCAAGAACATGGCGATGTATGCCGCCCCGGAAGGGATGGCGATTTCTCTCGGTGTGTAACGCATCCGGGGCCTCCGGGTGTTCTTACGTCACCCCGCCGGACGATTGATGCTCATTCGACGCGAAACGATCTATGGCGTCGAAGACAGCGCGGGACATGCGCAATGGTTGCTCCGTCGAGCCAGGTGACCTGCCGCTGACGCCCGGGACGTGAACGCCGAGCTTCTCCAGCCGCTGGATCTGGTCGTGTGCGCGGGCGATGTGGTCGCTCCCTTTCGAGCCTGGCATCATTGCAATCACAGTCAGCCCGACAGCTGGAGAGGTTTCGCCCGTTCTGAAGCTTGGCGTGTCCAGAGACCAGGAACCGCCGGAAAGACCGGCCGACAGCATTTCGACGAGGAGCGCGACGTTCGCACCCTTGCGACCACCGAAGGGTAGCAGCGCGCCTAAGAGTGCCTTTTCGGCGTCCCGCGTATCGGCACCTTTGTTGTCGACCGCCCACCCTTCCGGGATTTGCCGCCCTTCTGCGGCAGCAGCGGCAATGTTGACGTAGGCAGTGGCGCTTGACGATTGGTCGACGATGAGTGGCGGCGCGTTGGCGCCGAGCGGAAATCCGAAGGCGATGGGGTTCGTGCTGTAGACAGCCGGTCCCCCTGCCTTTGCTACGACCATGGCATTCGCGTTGGTCGCCGCAAGACCGCTCAGGCCTTCCAGCGCAAGCCGGCGCACATAGTAGCCGAGCTCGCCCGTTGTATAGCTGTTCTTCTGGGTGAAGAGCGCAATGCCGAAGGTGCGGGCAGCATCCACGAAGTCGCGGAAGGCGAGGTCGAAGCCGAGCTGCGCGATGCCTCGGTCGGCATCGCAGGCGAGGTGAGCGGGGAAGGGGCGAGTGGCGACCGGCGCGGGATCGCAATTGATGCGCCCCTCGCGAAAACTGTTCAGATAATCGACGAGGTGCGGAAACCCGACCGCGCTCGGGCCGAAGCGGGCGGCCGACACCGTTGCGTCCACGAGCGATCGGGCGCTCGCCGGATTGGCGCCGGCACCAAGGCAGGCCCTCAGCGCCAGATCTCGTGCCTCTCGCTCGCTGAGTTCGATCTCTCTCATGTCAGATCTCCAGTCCCGCCTTCCGACCCTCGTAGAATGCGTAGGGCGCCTGGCGCGGCGCGGCGCAGTCACCGATCTGGCGCGCAACGATATTGCGTTCGGCAAGGCCGGGCATCAGCCAGTCGGCCGGGGAATTCGTGGTGGCCGTGACAAGGGCGTCTGCCTCGACGAAGCGGCACTCTCCCGTCGTGTGATCGACGATCGTTGCGCCGGTGCCATGCCACTCGGCGATGCTCGCCTCGACGATCCATTCGACGCCGAGTTTCCGGAGCGCCTGTCGCATGGGAACGTCGGCCGCGGTTCTCTGCAACTCCTTGCCGACGAAAGGATCGGGCGTCAGGATCATCACCTGGTGGCCCTCTTCGGCGAGCTTCCAGGCCGTTCCGCAGCCGCGCCAACCGCCGCCTTCATCCAGGAGCAGCACGCGTTTGCCCGGTCTGGCCTGGCGAGCTATGACCGCTTCGACCGTGAAGACATTACCCTTTGCCAGGCCCGGCATCGTCTCGACTGTCGGTAGTGCCTTCTGGAAACCTGTCTCGGGTGAATAGGAGCCGGTCGCGACGATGACGCGCTCGAACTCGGAGGCGTCAATGTCCTCGGCTTCGATATAGGAGTTAAGGCGAACCTCTACACCGAGTTTTTCGAGCTGGCGCTCATACCAGGCAATAAGATCGAGGATCTGGGCTCTTCTTGGCTGCATGCCGGCCAGCAGGAAGTTGCCGCCGAGACGGTTCGACGCTTCGGCAAGGACAACCCTGTGGCCACGCTCGGCGGCCACCCGGGCAGCCTCTAGTCCGGCGGGTCCGCCACCGATCACCAGCACGGGCTTCGGATCACCGGTCTTTACAAAGCGGTCGCCGTTCCATTCGGTTTCGCGCCCGACCGAGGGGTTGATCAGGCAGCTTATCCAGTAGTCCCGCGACCGGCGTCCCCAGCACATCTGATTGCACGAAATGCAGCCGCGAATGTCATCCGGCCGATCCTCGGCCGCCTTGGTCGCCAGGTGGGGGTCGGCAATCTGGCCGCGCACGATCGAGACGAGGTCGGCTGATCCTTCGCCAAGCACCGTTTCGGCATTTTCCGGGGTGCGGATATGGCTCTCGGCGATCACCAGCGCATTCTTGACGGCACCTTTCAGGACTGATGCGAGGTCGGCGCCCAGTTTCTCGGGATAGAGGAATGTCGGCATCAGCTTGTAGAAATCGAGGTAGCCGCCCGAGCCGCAGGTGACATAGTCGATGAGGCCCAGCTCGTCGTGCAAATGGATGATCTCGGCAAGTTCGTCGCGTTGAAGCGCAACCTTCACATCCGGTTCGTCGCTGACGGCAAGGCCAATGATGAAGTCGGGGCCGCAGACCTGCCTGATCCGCGTCAGGATCTCCCGCGACATCCGCGTGCGGTTTTCAAGCGAACCGCCCCATTGATCGTCGCGTCGATTGCACCAGGGGGTCCAGAACTGGTCGACCATGCCGAGATAGGCTGCCCAGACTTCGACGCCGTCGAAGCCGGCGTCGCGACATCGCCGCGCCGCCGAAACGAAGCCGTCGATCGTCTCCAGGATTTCGGCTTCCGTCATCGGATGCGAGCCGTCGCTGTCGTGATAGCTGGGCCCGCCCGAAGGCGACCAGTGCGGATGAAAGGAGTTGTCGGAATCGCCGTGCGCTCCGACATGGTAGAGCTGCTGGATCGCAACGGCCCCATGCTCCTTTATCGCGTCGACCACCTTCCTGAAATGGGGGATCACGCTGTCGTCGGAATGGCGGAAATTGCCGCGGGTCAGCACGGCCGCGGCATGCACCGGCATGGGCTCGACGACAATCATTGCCGCGCCGCCGAGCGCCCGTTCCCGGTAGTAGGCGGCATGCCGGTCGGTCGGCAGGCCTTCGACCGCCATGTTCGCCGTGTGGGCGCCGAACACGATCCGGTTCTTCAGCGTGTGCGACCGCAGTTTGAGGGGGGAGAACAGCCGGGGGAACTTCCTGGACATGGCGCAACTCCGGGCAGGGAGAGGATCGGGAATGGAATGGGTGTGCTTCGGCCACCCTTACCGTTTTTCCGGGCGGCGTGATCGGCCGCCCGGACGGATCTGTACTTTATGGGTCGGTCATCCGGTCACGCGGCAGTGGCTGCGATCGCAACTGCGCGATCGTTCGTCTCACGCGCATTGACCATCGCGCCTGCCAGATGACGGAATGTGACCGTGCCGAGAGGCTTGCCGGTCGGATCCACGACGGTGATGTCGCCCTCGGGTGCCGACGCAAGCATACGCACCGCCTCTTCGATCGTCAGGTCGGCGGCGATCCGTTGCCCGCTATCGACAACTGGCGCGCCGAGCGGTGTCATGACCGCTTCGACGTTCACGACGCGGCCGCGGTTCACCTCCTTCACGAAGTTCGCGACATAGTCGTCGGCTGGTCTCAGCACGATATCCTGGCTTGAACCCTGCTGGATGACCTCGCCGTCGCGAAGGATGGCGATCTGATCACCCAGTCGGAGTGCCTCGTCGAGATCATGGGTGATGAAGACGATCGTCTTCTTGATCTCCTTCTGAAGGTCCAGAAGCACCGTTTGCATGTCCGTGCGGATGAGCGGATCGAGGGCCGAATACGCCTCATCCATCAAGAGAACCGGTGCGTCATTGGCAAGCGCCCGGGCAAGGCCGACGCGCTGCTGCATTCCGCCGGAAAGCTGGTTCGGATATTTCTGTTCAAACCCTTTGAGACCGACGCGTTCCAACCATCGCATGGCAGTGTCAATACTTTGCGCGCGCGACACGCCTTGGATTTCAAGGCCGAAGATCGTGTTGTCGAGCACGCTGCGATGAGGAAGCAGGGCGAACTTCTGGAACACCATAGCCGTCTGATGTCTTCGGAATTCGCGCAGCTCCGCTTCCGGCATCTTGACCACGTCGACGCCGTCGACGAGGACTTCGCCGGCGGTCGGGTCGATCAGCCTGTTGATGTGGCGGATGAGCGTCGATTTGCCCGATCCGGAAAGCCCCATGATCACCTGGATCGAGCCCGACGGCATTTCGATGTTGATGTCGCGAAGGCCGAGCACATGCCCGTACCGTTCGTTGAGTTCGGTCTTGGTCAGACCGTTCTTCACCGCCTCGACATGGACCTGCGCATTCGGCCCGAAGATCTTGTAGAGATGGCGGATCTGGATGCCGCCGAAAGCATGGTCAGCCATGGACGACCTCCCGGTGCTTCTGCAGCCGTTCGCCATAGGCCTGGCTGACCCGGTCGAACATGATGGCGATGCCGACGATCGCAAGGCCATTGAAGATGCCGAGCGTGAAGTACTGGTTGGCGATCGCCTTAAGCACTGGCTGGCCGAGTCCCTGAACGCCGATCATCGAAGCGATGACGACCATGGCCAGCGCCATCATGATGGTCTGGTTGATACCGGCCATGATGGTCGGAAGCGCAAGGGGAAGCTGTACCTTGAAGAGCTTCTGCCTGTTGTCGGCGCCGAAGGCATCGGCGGCTTCCAGCACGTCCTTGTCGACGAGGCGAATGCCGAGATTGGTGAGGCGGATCATCGGCGGGATGGCGTAGATGACAACGGCGATCAGGCCAGGAACCTTGCCGATGCCGAGCAGCATGACCACAGGGATCAGATAAACGAAGCTCGGCATGGTCTGCATGACGTCGAGCACGGGATTGACGACCCGTTGGACCCTGTCGGAACGCGCCATCAAAATGCCGATCGGCAGTCCGATGGCGATCGACAGAATGGTGCAGACAAAGATCATCGAGATCGTCCGCATCGTGTCGTCCCACATGCCGAAGTAGCCGATCAACAACAGCGTCACGAGACAGCCTGCGGCGATGCGAATGCTCCTCGTCGCTGCCCAGGCTATGGCGAGGATCAACAGTGTGATGATCGGCCAGGGCGTCTTGGTCATGAAGCGTTCGGCGGCGATCAGAAACTGCTGCAGCGGCGCGAAGAAGCCCTCGATCAGATCGCCGTAGCTGCGGGTAAAACCGCGAAAAGTCTCATCGATGACCTTTTTCAGGTCTCGAAGCGCGTTGTCGTTCATATGAGGAAATTGAAAAAACCAGTCCATTCGGTTCCCCTTCTCGAAAGAGCCGATCCGTTCTTCTTGTTATGTCGGCAGGAACGGTGCGGTGGCTGAAACACACCGCACCGGCTTGTGGCAGTGCCCGTTACAGCGCGGCCTCGATCTTCGTGGCGGCCTCAGGCGAAACCCACTTTTTCCAGATATCCGGATTTTCTTCGAGGAAGTGCTTGGCACCTTCTTCGCCGCTCGCCTGGTTGTCGGTCATCCAGGCCATCAGCTTGGCGATCGTCTCGTTGCTCCAGGAGCGTTTGTTGAGGTAGTCCATGACCTCAGGGCCGGCCTTTTCGGAAAAGGGCTTGGCAACAAGCGTCACGATCGTGTCGACCGGCCATGCGCTGGGTTTCGGGTCGGTGCATTCGGCGACCGTGATGCAACGCTTCCACTCAGCCGCGTCGTAGGGGACACCGGCTTCGAGTTGCACCATCTCGTACTTGCCGAGGAGGGCCGTCGGCGCCCAGTAGTAGCCGACCCAGCCTTCCTTGCGTTCGTAGGCCTTGGCAATCGAGCCGTCGAGACCCGCTGCTGATCCGGTGTCGACGAGGGTCCAGCCGGCTTTTTCAGCGTCGAAGGCCTTGTAGAGCTGCGCGGTCACGACCGTGCCGCCCCAACCCTGCGGGCCATTGAAGATCGCGCCCTTGCTCGGGTCTTCAGGATCCTTGATGAGATCAGGATGTTTCAGCAGGTCGGGAATTGTCTTGATGTCCGGATGGGCGTCGGCAAAATACTTCGGGATCCACCAGCCCTGGACGCCGCCGTCGGGAAGCGGAGAGCCGACCTTCACGATGCGGCCTTCCTCGGTTCCCTTCTTGACCACATCGGGAAGCAGATCGATCCAGGCTTCGGGCGCGATATCGGGTTCGCCTTTTTCCGCCATCGACGTGATGGTCGGGACTGTGTCGCCGATGGTGATTTCGGCGCTGCAGCCGTAACCTTCATTGAGAATGATTTTGTCGAGGTTGGAAATCACCTCCGCACTTTGCCAGTTCATGCTGGCGATGGTGAGGCTGCCACACTCGGCCGCGTTGGCGAGCGATGATCCGGCGATGGTCCCAAGGAAGAGGCATGTCGATGCAAGCAAGCTTTTCATTATCGTTCCCTCTTTGGCGGCTTCTTCTTTTGGAGCGGGTTGCCGCAAAACCCGCCCTCCGGCGCTAGGAGGCTTCTCCCATGCGAACCGATTTCCTGAACGCCGCCGACAGCCCGCGCGAAACGGCGGCATCAAAGCCGGCCGCGCGCATTTCCTCGATCGCGGCCGCAGTGGTGCCGCGATAGTCGAGGAAGGTCTCCACAATGTCGGTCGGACAGTCGTCACGCTGTTCCAGCATCCGGCCGGCGCCCATGACGAGGGCGTTGACGGCACGCTTGGCGATCTCTGGCTCCAGTCCCTGCGAGATGGCGTCGGCCATCATCGCTGCAGCGAGCAGCGCCGGAAAGGCTGGACCCGATCCAGTGAGGCCGGTCAGATAGTCAATCTCGGCCTCCGAGCGCACTTCATCCTGAGAGCCGCAAGCGTCGAAGATCGCCTTTATGACCGTTCGATCGCAGTCCTGCAGCCCAGCGCTGGCGATCCAAGGCGTATAGGACTTGCGAACTTCGGCCGCAGCATTCGGCAGTGTGCGGACCACGCGGTCGGTGCCGTGGTGCGCGCTCAAAGCGTTCAGGCGAATGCCGGCCATGACGGAGATGAGCAGTTTGCCTTCGGCATCGACGTTCAGGTTTTGCCAGTCGGCCGGACGGACGGAGAGAACGATAACGTCCGAACGGTCGGCGAGCGCCTGGTTGTCTGTAGTCCAGAAGGAGCGATTGAAACGGTTGGGACGGTCGCTGCGATAGGACAGCGACAGGTTCTCGGGCTCGACGATGCCGGCATCGAGAATGGCTTCGGCGATTGCTCCGCCCAGCCAGCCGGCGCCGCCAATCACCCCAACCCTCAAAGGTCCGCCCGCTCCCATGCTTCTCTCACTCTGGTTTGTAGCCATGCCGGGCGAAGAAGCGATCGAGCTCTCTCTGCTGCGGCGTTTGTCCGGTGTAGATCGCGATGTATTCGGGGATCCGCTTCATGCGCAGCGCAATATCCTCTTTGGACTGCATCGAGATGTAGCCGATCTGCACGAAGTAGGTCGTTCGGGCGCGAACATCGGCAGGACCCTCTCCGTAACCGAAACGCATAAACATCCGGGCCAACGCTTCCAGGCGGATCTGATCGGCGCGTTGTACCTCGTCGACGATCTCGGGTGACTGGAGCGCCCAACTGCGGACCGCAAACTCGAACTGGGAGTCGAACAGATCCTTGTTCACCCAGCAGTCGAAAACGTTCAGCATCGCCTCGGCAAGGGACTCTGCATAGGCTTCGGACTGCTTGACGAGGTTACCCGTATTCTTCTCCCTCCAGCGCGCGATGAGAGCGTTCAACAGCTCCTCCCGGTCCTTGAAGAACCAATAGAAGCTGGTCCGGGAAAGATTGAGCCGCTTGGCCAGCGGCAGGATCTTCACCGAGTCCACGCCGGACTCCAGCAGGGATTCATAGGCGGCTTCGAGCCATCCCTCCTGAGAACCGCGCCAGCCAGTGTCACTCATCGACTGTTCCATGATTGCCTCCTAACAAATCCAAAGGGCTGCTTCAAGCAAAATGTACACGTGTGTCGAAAAACCATACGGTGGTGTTTTTGATCATTGACACATATGTACATTCCCGCTTACCGTCACGATTAAAGTCCCATAAACCGGAGCCCGTCGCATGTCGAACGATCCCCTGCTTCAGCCGTTTCAGTTGAAGCATTTGACCCTGCGCAACCGCATCATCGTCACGTCTCACGAGCCTGCCTATCCCGAAGACGGGATGCCCAAGGGCCGCTACCGTGCCTACACGGTTGAGCGGGCCAAGGGCGGCGTGGCGCTGACAATGACCGCCGGGTCGGCGGCAGTTTCGAAAGACAGCCCCCCGGTCTTCAACAACCTGCTCGCCTACAAGGATGAGATCGTTCCGTGGATCAGGGAAATGACCGACGCGGTGCACGAAGAGGGTGCTGCGATCATGATCCAGCTCACCCACCTCGGCCGGCGCACCCGCTGGGACAAGGGCGACTGGCTCCCGGTCCTTGCGCCCTCTCATCATCGCGAGGCGGCGCACCGCGCCTTTCCCAAGAAGATCGAAGACTGGGACATCGAACGCATCATCAAGGATTTTGCCGACGCCGCCGAACGCATGAAGGCGGGCGGCATGGATGGTGTCGAGCTGGAAGCCTACGGGCATCTCATCGATCAGTTCACTTCGCCACTCACCAACGAGCTCGACGGTCCCTATGGCGGTTCGCTCGATAATCGCCTTCGCTTCTGTCTCGACGTCTTCAAGGCGATGCGCCAAAGGGTCGGCAACGACTTCATTCTCGGCGTTCGTTATACGGCAGACGAGTGTCTTCCCGGCGGGACCGGAAAGGCTGAAGGCCTGGAGATCTCCCGTCGTCTCAAGGAAAGCGGTCTCATCGATTACCTGAACGTCATCCGCGGTCACATCGATACGGATCCGGGTCTGACCGACGTCATCCCGATCCAGGGCATGGCGAGCGCGCCGCATCTGGATTTTGCCGGCGACGTGCGCGCAGCAACCAAGTTCCCGACCTTCCACGCCGCGAAGATCCAGGACGTGGCGACGGCTCGTCACGCGATCGCCGCCGGCAAGGTGGACATGATCGGCATGACCCGCGCCCACATGACCGATCCTCATATCGTGCGAAAGATCATGGAAAAGCGCGAGGACGACATCCGTCCCTGCGTCGGCGCCAATTACTGTCTCGACCGGATCTATCAAGGGGGACTGGCCTTCTGTATCCACAACGCCGCGACCGGCCGCGAAGAAACGATGCCGCATCGGATCCCGAGGGCCGCGGTCCGCAAGAAGATCGTCATCGTGGGGGCTGGCCCTGCCGGTCTTGAAGCCGCCCGCGTCTCCGCGGAGCGCGGTCACGAAGTCGTCGTTTTCGAGGCTGCAAACCATCCGGGCGGACAGATACGGCTGACGGCCCAGAGCGAGCGTCGGCGGGAAATGATCAGCATAATCGACTGGCGTATGAGCCAGTGCGAGAAACTCGGCGTCACCTTCCGGTTCAACAGTTGGGCCGAGGCTGACACCGTGCTTGCCGAAAAGCCCGACGTGGTCATCATCGCCACGGGCGGACTGCCGCACACTGAGGTTCTTTCGAAGGGCAACGAGCTGGTCGTTTCCTCATGGGACATCATCTCAGGCGATGTGAAGCCAGGAACCAACGTGCTCATCTTCGACGACGCCGGCGACCATGCCGGTCTCCAGGCTGCAGAGTTCCTCGCCAAGGCGGGTGCGAAGGTCGAGATCATGACGCCGGACCGCTCCTTCGCGCCGGAGGTCATGGCGATGAACCTCGTTCCCTACATGCGCTCGCTGCAGAAGCTTGATGTGACCTTTACCGTCACCTACAGGCTGGAGGCGGCGGAAAAGAGTGGCAATCAGATCATCGCCCATGTCGGCAGCGACTATGGCGGCGTGGCCAAGCAGCAGACCTTCGATCAGATCGTCGTCAATCACGGCACCATTCCGCTCGATGACCTCTACTTCGAACTGAAGCCTGGCTCGAGGAACCTCGGCGAAGTCTCCTACGACGAGCTGATTTCCGGCACGCCGCAATCCGTTGAACGCAATCCGGACGGCGCCTACCAGCTCTTCCGAATCGGTGACGCGGTTGCCGCCCGCAACACGCATGCCGCCATCTACGATGCGCTGCGTCTCGCCAAGGATCTCTGACCATGACGCGGTCCGACGCTCTGCAGGCCTTTCTGGACGCGGCTTTCGCCGCGTTCGACGAGTGCGCCCAGGATCTCAGAGCGCGTCGGTCCGTTATGGAGATATTTGCCCAGCTCGAAGCGCCGCACCCCCAGCGTTTGAACATCGGAAAGCGCCTTCCGGTCTGCAGCCGGCATATCGAGAACGTTCTGGCAACTAGAACCGGGCGACCGTCCCTGGACGCGCTGATCGAGCGCTTCGCGGACCTTGAGCCAATGCTCGAATGGAAGTGTCGCTCGGTCTACGACGACACGGCCAGCGAGAATTTCCTGACAGGCCATGCCAATACGATGATCGTCGGACCAGGCGGCTTGGAGGACCGAAGAGACCTGTGGTTTGGCGCAACGCTGATGTCGCCGAACGTGCGCTATCCCGATCACGACCACGCCCCCGAAGAAACCTATCTCGTCCTGTCGGAAGGGGAGTTTCAGCATGGCACCTCCGACTGGTTTTCACCCGGGGTCGGAGGTTCCTTCTACAATCCGCCTGAAATCAGGCACGCGATGCGCTCAGGGGAAAAACCGCTGTTCGCCCTTTGGGCATTGCTGCCCGAACGATCGAGACATTGATAAAAAGGCGTTCGGCTAGGACCGGGCGCGGAGGAAGGTTGCCATGAAGATCCTGGTCACGGTGAAGCGGGTGGTTGACTACAACGTCAAGATCCGCGTGAAGGCAGACGGTTCGGGCGTCGAGCTCGCCAATGTGAAGATGTCGATGAACCCCTTCGACGAAATCTCGGTCGAAGAAGCACTGCGGCTGAAGGAAGCCGGCAAGGCGGACGAAGTCGTCGTCGTCTCGGTCGGTCCGGCCAAGGCCGAAGAGACGCTCAGGACCGCGCTCGCCATGGGTGCCGACCGCGCCATCCTGGTCGAGACCGAAGACCAGGTCGAGCCGCTCGCCGTCGCCAAGATCGTCAAGGGCGTTGCCGACGCCGAACAGCCGGGGCTGATCATCGTCGGCAAGCAGGCGATTGATGATGACAGCAACCAGACCGGCCAGATGCTGTCGGCGCTGCTCGGCTGGGCACAGGGCACCTTTGCCTCCAAGGTCGAGATCGGCGATGGCAAGGCAACCGTCACCCGTGAAGTCGATGGCGGTCTGCAGACCATCGACATCAAGCTGCCGGCCGTCGTCACCACCGATCTGCGCCTGAACGAGCCGCGTTATGCCTCGCTGCCCAACATCATGAAGGCGAAGAAGAAGCCGCTCGACAAGAAGTCGCCGGCCGACTTCGGCGTCGACACGGCCGCCCGCCTCAAGGTGCTGAAGACCGAGGAGCCGTCGGGCCGCAAGGCCGGCATCAAGGTCAAGTCGGTCGCCGAGCTGGTCGAAAAGCTCAAGACCGAAGCCGGCGTCCTCTGAGTTCAGGAAAGGGAGATTACATCATGGCCATTCTTCTTCTGGCTGACCACGACAGCAACCACCTTTCCGACCAGACCGCCAAGGCGCTGAGCGCGGCCGCCAAGATTGCCAGTGGGGCTGGAGCCGACGTGCACATCCTCGTCGCCGGTGCCGGCGCCAAGGTTGCGGCCGAACAGGCCTCCAAGCTTGCGGGCGTTGCCAAGGTGCTGGTTGCCGACGACGCCTCGCTTGCCAACAACCTCGCCGAACCGCTGGCCGCGCTGATCGTCTCGCTTGCGGGCAGCTACGACACCATCGTTGCCGCCGCCACCTCGGTCGGCAAGAACGTCATGCCGCGCGTTGCTGCGCTGCTCGACGTTTCCCAGGTCTCGGAAATCATCGAGGTCGTTTCGCCCGACACCTTCAAACGCCCGATCTATGCCGGCAACGCCATCCAGACGGTGCAGACGACGGAAGAAAAGCGGGTCATCACCGTGCGCACCGCCTCGTTCGCCTCTGCCGCTGAAGGCGGTTCGGCGGCGATCGAAACCGTCTCGGCTGCCGCCAACCCCGGTGTTTCCTCCTTCGTCGCCGACGCGCTGTCGTCGTCCGACCGTCCGGAGCTGACCTCTGCAAAGATCATCATCTCCGGCGGCCGTGCGCTCGGCTCGTCGGAGAAGTTCCAGGAAGTGATCCTGCCGGTTGCCGACAAGCTCGGTGCTGCCGTCGGCGCAAGCCGTGCGGCCGTCGACGCCGGTTATGCCCCGAACGACTGGCAGGTCGGCCAGACCGGCAAGGTGGTCGCCCCCGACCTCTACATCGCCTGCGGCATCTCCGGTGCGATCCAGCACCTCGCCGGCATGAAGGATTCGAAGGTCATCGTCGCGATCAACAAGGACGAGGAGGCACCGATCTTCCAGGTCGCCGACTACGGCCTGGTTGCCGATCTCTTCGAGGTGTTGCCCGAGGTGCAAAAGACGCTCTGACGCAGCTTGAACGGAATGACATCTTTATGAGGCCGGTCGCAAGACGCGCCCGGCCCATTGCGCCAATTCAGCAAGTCACAAGAGGAATCCAACAATGGATGTACGCGCCGCCGTAGCCGTTCAGGCAGGCAAGCCGCTCGAAGTCATGACGGTTCAGCTCGAAGGCCCAAAGGCCGGCGAGGTGCTGATCGAGGTCAAGGCCACCGGCATCTGCCACACCGACGACTTCACCCTGTCGGGTGCCGACCCGGAGGGGCTGTTCCCGGCGATCCTCGGCCATGAGGGCGCCGGCATCGTCGTCGATGTCGGTCCGGGCGTCACCTCGGTGAAGAAGGGCGATCACGTCATTCCGCTCTATACGCCCGAGTGCCGCTCCTGCCCGTCGTGCCTGTCGCGCAAGACCAACCTGTGCACCGCCATCCGTTCGACCCAGGGGCAAGGCCTGATGCCGGACGGCACCTCGCGCTTCTCGATCGGCAAGGACAAGATCCACCACTACATGGGCTGCTCGACCTTTGCCAACTACACGGTGCTGCCGGAAATCGCGGTTGCCAAGGTCAACCCGGACGCCCCCTTCGACAAGATCTGCTACATCGGCTGCGGCGTCACCACCGGCATCGGCGCCGTGATCAACACCGCCAAGGTGGAGATGGGCGCAACCGCGATCGTCTTCGGTCTTGGCGGCATCGGCCTCAACGTCATCCAGGGCCTGCGTCTGGCCGGCGCCGACATGATCATCGGCGTCGACCTCAACAACGACAAGAAGGCCTGGGGCGAACGCTTCGGCATGACCCACTTCGTCAACCCGAAGGAGGTCGGCGACGACATCGTGCCCTACCTCGTCAACATGACCAAGCGCGGGGCCGACCAGATCGGCGGCGCCGACTACACCTTCGACTGCACCGGCAACACCAAGGTGATGCGCCAGGCGCTTGAAGCCTCGCACCGCGGCTGGGGCAAGTCGGTGGTCATCGGCGTTGCCGGCGCCGGCCAGGAGATCTCCACCCGGCCGTTCCAGCTGGTCACCGGCCGCAGCTGGATGGGCACGGCGTTTGGCGGCGCCCGCGGCCGCACCGACGTGCCGAAGATCGTCGACTGGTACATGGAGGGCAAGATCGAGATCGATCCGATGATCACCCACACCATGCCACTCGAGGACATCAACAGGGGCTTTGAACTGATGCATTCCGGCGAAAGCATCCGCTCGGTGGTGCTATACTGAGCGCGGGTTGAGGACCACCTGCAAACTGCACATGCATTTCTCGCACCGCCGCGCCACCGGCCGGCGGCGCGCCAGTAAGCAGCCGGGCATCAAGCGCCGGTCAAAAAGGAGGAGAAGCCCATGCCAGGCATTGCCATCCATCCATCCCTCGACAGCGGGTTCAAGGCAACGAATGCCGCCTTTTCGGGCGGCACACTCGTCTGCAACTGCACGAGCAATCCCGTGAAGGTCCGCATCAAAGGCGACATCGCCCACAACCACGCCTGCGGCTGCACCAAGTGCTGGAAGCCCGATGGCGCCGTGTTCTCGGTCGTTGCCGTCGCACCGACCGCCAATGTCGAGGTGCTGGAAAACGGCGACAAGCTCGCCGTCGTCGATCCCAACGCACTGATCCAGCGCCATGCCTGCAAGGGCTGTGGCGTGCACATGTACGGGCCGGTCGAACGCGATCATGCGTTCAAGGGGCTGTCCTTCCTGCATCCCGAACGGTTCCAGGAAAGCGGCTGGGCCAAGCCCGGCTTTGCCGCCTTCGTCTCCTCGATCATCGAGAGCGGCTACGATCCGGCAAAGATGGATGGCGTGCGCGGCCGGCTGCGCGAGCTGGGGCTCGAACCCTATGATTGTCTCAACCCGGTCCTGATGGACGTGATCGCCACATGGCTCGCGAAGAAGAGCGGCGCGCTCCCGGCATGAAGTATCCCGGCCCAGCCGCGGTTGGGCCGGGATCACTCAACTGGCGGCCTAGCGGTCGATGACAAGATCGCTCAGCGGCTTCGAACAGCAGGGCAGGAAAAGCCCGGCGTCGATCTCGCGTTGCCGTATGCCGCCATTGTGGTTCATCTCGACCGAGCCGGATACGAGCTTGGACTTGCACGTGCCGCAGACACCGTTCGAACAGGATGATGGCAGCTTCACCCCGGCCTTTTTTGCGCAGGAAAGAATGGTCTGCTCTCCCGCCACGGCGATCTTTCGCGCTTGCTTGGAGAACTCGACCTGGAATGTTCGAGTGGCGGGCTGTTCGACGACGACAACCTCAGCGTCGTCGATCGCGGCCGCATCAAAGCTCTCCTCGATGTAGTTCGACGGGGGAACGCCCAGTTCGCCAGCGATCGCGCGCGCTGCAGCCATGAACGGCGCCGGACCGCAACACATCACGACACGCTCGGCGATATCGGGCACGGCAAGTTTCATGTAGGCCGGCGATATCCGTCCGGTCAGTCCTGGCCAATTGGCCTCGCCGGATACAAGTTCCGGCAGAAGCTGAAGCCGGAGGCCCTTCATCCGATTGGCGAGCGTGGCAAGTTCATCGCGGAAGATGAGGTCCTTCGGGGTGCGCGCCGCGTGCATGAAGACGACGTCGACAGGTTCGCAGGTGTCAGCAAGTTCGCGAACCATCGCCATGACAGGCGTAATTCCTGATCCTGCGGACAGAAACAGATACTTTTTCGCGTTCGGGCGCGTGAATTGACCGAGGGGGCCGCTCGCCTTGATCTTGGCATTGACCGTGAGGTTGTCGTGAAACCAGTTCGAGATCTTGCCGCCGGCCATGCGTTTGATTGTGACGGAAAACGCATTGCTGCGCTTCGGTGACGACGAGATGCTATAGCAACGGCTTTCCGCTTCGCCGTCGACATCGAGGTCGAACAGGAAGTATTGACCGGCTTCGAAGGCGAAGCGCTTGCCCTGTGCGGACGCGAACGTGAATGTCTTCACATCGTGCGTTTCCTGGTGGACGTCGACGCAGACGAGATCTTCATCCGTGTCGCGGCTCCACAAATCGCCAAGCTCAAGACGCTCAGCCAGAGAGAAGGTGCTCTTAGTATCCATGGGCACGCATCCGGTCGATGTACCACGACGCGAACTTGTCGAGGTTTGTTTCGGAGAAGGGTGAGTAGGGGCCCGGTACGTAGGCGGGATCCTCGACACCGGCATGCGAGCGGGCGACGAGTTCGGCGTCCTGATCGGTCGTGGCGATCCAGACGTTGGTCAGCTTCTCGAGGTCGTAGTCGGCGCCTTCAACGGCGTCCTTGTGCACGAGCCATTTTGTGCGCACCAGCGTTCTGTCCGCGGAGAGCGGAATGACGATCGAAACGACGGCATGGTCGCCCATGAAGTGGTTCCAGCTGTTATGACCCCAGAGATGCATGTCACCGAGGTCCTTACGCGACATGGTGCCAAGCAGCTTTGCCGAGGCGGCTGTCGCATCGGGGGTCTGGGATTCGCCGGCGCCCGAAATGATCAGCCGCTGTGTGCGAAAATTGGTGGTGCAGTCGACCAGTTGCTCGACCGCTGCGGAAGGATAGCCGTCGGCCTCCCATTGCTTGGTGCGCTCCTCGTAGAGCGCAAAATGCTCTTGGGCCTGGGCGCGATCTTCCGGGCTCAACGCGTCCGGGTCGAAACCGAAGTCGAGATCGACGAAGGAGACGCAGAGTTCGGGATGATTGGCGGAGCAATGGTAACACTCACGATTGTTCTCGATGGTGAGTTTCCAGTTCCCCTGCTCGATGACATCGGATTCATACGCGACCTTGGCATTTCTGATGTCGTAGGGCGCAAGGCGTTCCGCCATGACGTCGACGAGGCGGTCGATATCCTCGGGCGGACGGTCTGAGAGGCACGCATAGATGAGGCCGCCGACCGACTTGAAGGTCACCGGCTTCAGGCTACGGCATTCCTTGTCGAAGCCCTTGCCCATGTGAGGGGCATAGCTCAGTTCGCCCGTGAGTTCATAAGTCCAGGTGTGATAGGGACAGACGAGCTTCGAAACGATCGTCTTTCCGGCATCGAGCAGACGAGCGCCCCTGTGGCGGCAGACATTGTGCATGACGCGGATCTCGCCATCGTCGTCGCGCAGCAGAATGAGGCTCGTCTTGCCGATATCGACAACCGTTGCATCGCCCGGCTCCGGCACATCGCATTCAAGGCCGATACAGATCCAGTGGCGGCGGAAGAACACCTCGAGATCCGCCTCGAACACGTCCTCGCGTGTGTAAAGGCCGGCCGGAAGGGAATGTCCTTCGGCTCTTGCGTCGAGCAGGGCCGATATGGGAGAAGCAAATGTCTGCAGCATAATTCCACCTTATGTTCCGATCGAAAGGTCGATGGGTTGAAGGCAGGATTGCTCAGCTTTTTTAATCACTCAACGGCATAAATATACGCGAGTGACATTACCAAATGTAATGGAAGAAACATGGCGAACCTGAGGAAGAAACTACCACCGCTCACCGCCTTGACGGCGTTTGAAGCGGCGGCCCGGTTGTCCAGTTTCACGCGCGCGGCGGCGGAACTCGGCGTGACGCAGGCTGCCGTAAGCCGGCAAATCCATTTGCTGGAAGAGGATTTCGGCTTCCCCTTGTTCAGGCGGCTGCATCGCAAGATCGAGCTGACGGAGAAGGGCAGGCTGCTTTCTGCGGCGACAGGCGACGCATTCAACCTTATTGCCGACACCGTCGCCGATCTCCGCTCGGAAGATCAGGACGACGAACTGGCGATCTCCGCGACCATCTCGTTCTCACACTTCTGGCTGCTACCAAGGATCGCTGCTTTCTCGCGTGCCTATCCCGAGATCAAGCTTCGCATCATCACCCAGGATACCCGCACAAGCATTGAGGCAAGCGATGTGGACCTGGCGATCCGCTACGGAACCGGCACATGGTCGGACGGCCAAGCCGAGCTTTTGTTCGAGGATGAAGTCTTCCCCATTTGCAGCGCGGACTACCTGCTCACCGCCGGCCCAATCCAAACACTGGAAGACCTCGTGCGCCATCCGCTGATATCGAGCGATATCGAGGACCCGACCTGGACGGGTTGGGAGGAGTGGCTTGCGGCCTTCTCCGTGAAGGCACCGAAGAAGGCCCGCGGCCTGCGCTGCAGCTACTACACAGAAGCCATTTATGCCGCATTGAATGGACAGGGCATTGCGCTCGGTTGGAACCGCCTGGTCGCCGACCTGATCCAGCAATCCCGCTTGGTCCGACTTACCGATGCATCCATCCGCACCAGGGCGGCCTACTTCGTCGTGGTGCCGACGAGGAAGCCAAGAAAGGAAAGCGGACGGCTGTTCATCGAGTGGCTGCGCACGGTTTCCGGCCTGGTCGACTGAGAGTTAGAAACCCTGCGGGTAGCTTGTTGCCGGACGCGCTGGCTTCAGCAAATGGGTCCGATGTCCTCATTGTGTTCCTTTGGGATCGCATAATGTATCGAACAGAACTCACTGAGTTCCTGGCAAACTGGGAATGGCCGCCGCGTGGAGCGGGCTCAGACTAGCCACGCTGCCTCATTCAGCTAAGTCGCAGACAATATTCTTGTGAAAAATCGTTCCTTGGGGCACAATTTATAAACGCAACTGAAGTGCGGCGCTCCCTGAAATCCGGCCGTCACGCGCCGCGGAACAGTTCGCGCGGGAGAGGCTGCGTCAATGGGCCAGGGGTTCTTCCTTCTGTTTGCTGCGGGGGCCGTGGTTACCGCCCTGACCGTCGTCCTGGCACGAAACCCTGTTCATAGCGCATTGGCGCTGATGGCCTGTTTCCTGCAGATCTCGGCAATCTTTGTCCTGCTCGAGGCGCCGCTGCTCGCAGTCGTGCAGATTTTCGTCTACGTCGGCGCCATCATGGTCCTCTTCCTATTCGTGATCATGATGATCGACGTGCGCGAAGCGGTGCTGCAGCGGTTTTTGCCTGGACACAATCTGCCTGCATTGGCCCTGCTCGTCGTGCTTGGGGTTGAGATGCTTGCGCTTGTGCTCTGGAGCGGCCGCTTTTCGGCGATCGAGCCGATCACGCCACATGAAGGCGACCAAGTCAGGCAACTGAGCACGACGCTGTTCGCCGATTATCTCCTGCCGTTCGAGGTGGCCTCGATCATCCTTCTCGCGGCACTTGTCGGCGCCATCGTGCTGGCCCGGAAGGAGTCCGGGTGATGGTTCCGCTCTGGTGGTACATTTCGCTCGCAGTGGTCCTCTTCGTGATCGGAGCCGCGGGTGTGCTGCTCAGGCGTAACATCCTGGTCGTGCTGATGTCGCTCGAATTGTTGCTCAACTCGGTCAACATCAACTTCATCGCTTTCGGACGTTACTACGGCGACGTTCGCGGACAGATATTCGCAATCTTCGTCATCGCCATCACCGCGGCGGAGGTTGCCGTCGCCCTCGGCATTCTGGTCGCCCTCGTGAGGAACAAATCCACCCTCAAGATCGACGACGTGACGACGATGAAAGGATAGCGGCTTGGAACCGGTGTTATCAGTCCGGCCGTTACTTGCCGTCGCCGTCGCAGGACTGGCGGCACTCGCAGTTCTTCTTTTGAACAGGCACGAGAAAATCCGCGATGCCGTGTCGCCGCTGGCAGCGGTCGTCATGTTCGCGGTCGTCATATCGATGGCGCCTACGGTGCTCGCGGGCGGTACCATCGAACTGCGCCTGTTCGAGGTCCTGCCGGGGATCGACTTCGCCTTCCGGGTCGATGCGCTCGGCATGGTGTTTGCAACCGTTTCCTCACTCCTGTGGATCGTCGCGGCAGTCTATTCTATCGGCTACATGCGGCACTTGCACGAGCACGCGCAGACGCGCTTCTTCGCCTGTTTCGCCACCAGTCTCGCCGCCGCCGTCGGAGGGGCCTTCGCCGCCAATCTGTTCACGCTGGTGATCTTCTATGAGGCGCTGAGCCTCGTGACCTATCCGCTCGTCTATCACCACGAGGACGAAGAGGCATGGGCAGGTAGCCGCAAGTATCTCGTCTACCTGATGGGCGCATCGAAAAGCGTCCTTCTGGCCGCGCTGGCGCTGACCTACCAGATTGCCGGCTCGCTCGATTTTGTACCTGGTGGCCTGCTGGCGAAGGTCGATGCTTCGGCCCCGCTGCTGACGGTTGTCTACTTCTGCTACCTGTTCGGCTTCGCCAAGGCCGCCGTGATGCCGATGCATGCCTGGCTACCCGCCGCAATGGTTGCGCCGACGCCGGTCAGTGCTCTCCTGCATGCCGTGGCCGTCGTCAAGATGGGCGTGTTCTGCGTGTTGCGGGTGGTGTTCCACGTCTTCGGCGTAGATCTGGTCGGCAGGCTGGGGCTCGGTATAGCCACTGCCTATCTCGTCTCCTTCACCATTGTGACGGCGTCGATCTATGCCCTGACCCGGGACGACCTGAAGGCGCGGCTCGCCTATTCGACAGTGAGCCAGCTTTCCTATGTGGTGCTGGGAGCCGTGCTTCTTTCGCCGGTCGCGATGATCGGCGGCATCATTCATATCGCCGTGCACGCCTTTTCCAAGATCACGCTCTTCTTCTGCGCCGGATCGATCTATTGCGCCTCGGGAAAACGCAACATCAGCGACATGGCCGGCATCGGTCGACGGCTGCCCTGGACGATGGGGGCATTCTTTGTCGCCTCGCTGAGCATGATCGGCGTACCGCCGACCGCGGGCTTCGTCAGCAAGTGGTATCTGACGCTTGGCTCGGTTGAAGCTGGCGAGATGGCGTTCCTGGCCGTTCTGCTGGCGAGCTCGATCCTGAACGCCGCCTATTTCCTGCCGGTCAGCTACATCGCCTTCTTCGGAGCGGAGGCGCCGGGAGCGGCCGAATCCGTTCGTGAAATTCCGCTTGTGACGGTCCCCCTGGTCGCGACCGCTGCCTTGTCGGTGCTGATGGGCATCTTCCCCGGCTACTTCCTCGCATTGGCGGAAGGAGTGGTCAGATGATCAAGCGTGTCGTCGATTTCTTTGGCGACGAGGGTTATGCAAGATCGCGCCGCCGGTTGTTCTATCTCGTGCTCGTTCTGATCGTCGTCGCCGATTTCCTGGTTCCGCGCGAACACGTCGAATATCTGTGGGAGCGCTTGCCCGGCTGGTCGGCCGCTTACGGCTTTGGCTCCTGCGTCCTGCTCATCCTCGTTTCCAAATTCCTCGGCCATCGGGTCGGGCTCATGCGGCGCGAGGACTATTATGATTGACTTCGTCCATCCCGCCCTCCTGTTCATTCTCGGCGCAGTGCCGATCCCCTTCCTGAAGGGAGCGATCCGCAAGGTCTATCTGGTGTTGATCCCGTCCGTGGCGATCCTCGTCGTCCTCACGTTGGAACCGGGCAGCTATGGTGTTGCGCGCGTCATTGGGCAGGAGATCCTGTTTGCGAAGGTCGACAAGCTCAGCGTCGTCTTCGCTACAGTGTTCACGATCATGGCACTGGTCGGCACGGTTTATGCGCTGCATCTGCCGCGGGCCGGTCAGCATGTGGCGGCTTTCGTCTATGTCGGCTGCGCCCTGGGCGTGGTGTTTGCCGGCGATTACCTGACCCTCTACCTCTTCTGGGAGGGCATGGCGTTTGCTTCGGCCTATCTGGTCTTCGCGCAAGGGGGCGATCGCGCGATCGGTGCGGCCTTCCGCTATCTGATGGTTCACGTCACCGGCGGTGTCGCTCTGCTTGGCGGCATCGTGCTGCACGGACTTGCCGCCGGTTCGTTGTTTTTCGGCCCGATCGCCGGCGGCGGTGTCGCTGGAGCGATGGATATTGGCGGCTATCTGATCCTTGCGGGCTTTTTGCTGAATGCCGCGGTGCCGCCGCTGAATGCCTGGCTGACTGACGCCTATCCCGAGGCGACCGTCACGGGCGCGGTGTTTATGAGTGCCTTCACCACCAAGACGGCCGTCTATGTGTTGGCGCGCGCATTCCCGGGGACCGAGCTTCTCGTCTGGCTCGGTGCAGTGATGGCGCTCTACGGCGTCATCTACGCGGTGCTTGAGAACGACTGTCGGCGGCTGCTTGCCTATCACATCGTCAGCCAGGTGGGTTACATGGTGGCGGGTATCGGCATCGGCACCGAAATGGCTGTGAACGGCGCCACCAGCCACGCCTTTGCCCACATCCTCTACAAGGCGCTTCTCTTCATGGGGGCGGGGGCGGTGATCGAGGTCACCGGGCGGCGCAAGCTCACCGAGCTTGGCGGGCTCTACAAGACCATGCCGCTGACGGTTGCTCTCTACATGGTCGGTGCCTTCGCGATCTCGGCCTTTCCGTTGTTCTCGGGGTTCGTCACCAAATCGATGGTGATTGCCGCCGCCGGACAGGATCACAGGGCGCTCGTGGTTCTGGCACTCACCATGGCATCCTCAGGGACATTCCTGCACACCGGCCTCAAGCTGCCGTACTACATGTTTTTCGGGCGCGATCGAAAGCTCGAAGCGCGGGAGCCGCCCCGCAACATGCTGGTCGCCATGGCTATGGCGGCGGTGCTGTGCATCGCGATCGGTGTATTCCCGGAGCGGCTTTATGCGCTCCTTCCGTATCCGGTCGCCTTCGAGCCCTATACGGGCGCGCATGTCACCGAGAGCCTCGGTCTCCTGATGTTTACCGCGCTGGGCTTTGTCCTCTTCCTGCGGGCGCTCGATCCGGAAAATACAATCAGCATCGACACAGACTGGTTCTACCGCAAGGGTGCGCGAGCCTTCCTGTGGTTCGCCGAGAAACCGTTGGCGCGCTACGAGAAGGCAGTGAGCAATGTGTCTGACAAAGTCGCGCTGCCGCTCCTGCACGGGGCAGCGCGCGCCGGACTGCGGGTCGATCTCAACGGCGTCGATGCCGCCGTCAATGGTCTCGCTCGCGCCATCCTTGGGGGCGGTGGCGCGCTGCGGCGTCTGCAGACCGGCGTCGCCACTCACTATGCACTGGCGATGATCGCCGGCGTGATTGCGGCGATCACCGTTTTCGCCGTCGTGTGGCAGCAGGGGGTCTGATGGCGTTCCCGCTGCTTAGCCTGATCGTCTTCGTACCTGCCGCCGGGGCAGCGGTTGTGATGCTTTTGCGCAGCGACGATGCGGTACGGTGGGCGGCGCTTGGCTTCACTCTGCTCGACCTGGGGCTCGCGATCGCGATGCTTGCCGGTTTCGATACCGGGATCTCTGGGATGCAATTCGTCGAGAAGCGCGTGTGGGTGCCGGCGCTCGGCATTAGCTTTGCACTCGGCGTCGACGGGATCAGCGCGCTCTTCGTGTTCCTCACCACACTGCTGGGCTGGATCTCGGTGCTCGCCTCGTGGACCGCCATCGACAGCAAGGTGAAGCTGTTCATGGTCAGCCTTCTGGCCATGCAGGCCCTGATGTTGGGCGTGTTCTCTGCGCTCGACCTGTTTCTGTTCTACGTCTGCTGGGAGGCAATGCTGATCCCGATGTATCTGATCATCGGGGTCTGGGGCGGCGGCGGTCGGGTCTACGCGGCGTTCAAGTTCTTCCTCTACACCCTGGCGGGCAGCCTCCTGTTCCTGATCGGCGTCATTGTTCTTTACTTCGAGGGGGGCAGGACCTTCGATATCCCCGCCTTGATGGCGCTGGACCTGCCTTTCGAGGTTCAGTCCTGGCTGTTCTTTGCCTTCCTCGTCGCATTCGCGGTCAAGGTGCCGATGGTCCCGCTCCACACGTGGCTGCCGGATGCCCATGTGCAGGCTCCGACGGCCGGTAGCATCATCCTTGCCGGCGTGCTTCTGAAAATGGGTGCCTACGGGTTCCTGAGGTTCTCGCTGCCGATGCTGCCGGAGGCTTCGGTCTATTATTCGACCCTGATGATGGCGCTTTCGGCGCTGGCGATCGTCTATGGCGGGCTGCTGGCTCTGGCGCAGGACGACCTGAAGAAGCTGGTGGCCTATTCCAGTATCAGCCATATGGGTTTCGTGACGCTCGGGATTTTTGCTCTCAACCCGCTCGGACTCAAGGGCAGCATCCTGCAGATGTTCAATCATGGCGTAACGACCGGCGCCCTCTTTCTGTTCGTCGGCCTGATCTACGAGCGCACCCACACCCGCAGCATCGCCGACTATGGCGGCTTGATGAAGGTGGCACCCGTTTACACCGGGTTTCTGGCGCTGTTCGTGCTGTCTTCGATGGCGCTGCCGGGAACGAACGCGTTCGTGGGCGAGTTGTTGGTGCTGTCGGGCGGGTTCGCCGCCAACCTCACACTTGGTGCCGCGGCCGTTCTGGGCGCATTGCTGAGCGCAGCCTATTTGCTCGGCATGTACCGGAAGGTTGCGCTTGGTCCGTCGAGCGTCGGAGCACGGTTCAAGGTTCGCGATGTCAACGGCCGTGAGATGGCGGCGATCCTGCCGCTTGCCATCTTCGTTCTTTGGGTCGGGCTCTATCCCAAGCCCTTTCTCGCCATCATCGACAACTCGGTCACGCATCTCTTGCAGCAGGTCCACGACAGGGGGGACGGCCAATGACCGCCGCAGTCCTCCTTTCGTCGCTCCTTGCAAGCCTGCCGGAAATCATCGTGATCACGGGGGCCTGCATCCTTTTGATCGCCGGCCAATTCGTGCCGAAGGGGCAGGAAGCCGTCCTTGTCTGGGCCTCGGTCGCCGTTGTGCTGCTTGCCGCGCTGGTAACATTCACGCTGTCGGGTGGCGCGCAACCGGCCTATGCGGGCATGTTTGTCGCCGATCCCTTCTCCGTCTTCTTCAAATCCGTGTTCTATCTGG
Source organism: Ensifer adhaerens (assembly GCF_028993555.1). NCBI lineage: Bacteria > Pseudomonadati > Pseudomonadota > Alphaproteobacteria > Hyphomicrobiales > Rhizobiaceae > Ensifer > Ensifer adhaerens. The sequence continues at coordinate 242,530 of NZ_CP118611.1, forward strand.
CGGTCATCCTGACATTCCTGCTCTCGCGAAAATATACTGACATCGAAGGGATCGGCGGCAGCGAATACTACGTCCTGCTGCTCCTTGCGCTTGCTGGCATGATGATCATGGCTTCGGCGACCGATCTCCTGTCGATCTATGTCGGTCTCGAACTGATGGTACTCTGCACCTATGTGCTGACCGGTTTCCTTCGGCGCGAACAACGGTCAAACGAGGCGGCGCTGAAATACGTGATCCTCGGTGCGATCTCGACCGGGATATTCCTTTACGGGATTTCGCTGATCTACGGTCTCACCGGGACAACACGCCTGGACGGAATGGCCGCCGCAGTCACCGGTGATCCGCTCGATCCGGGCTTGCTGCTGGCGGTGGTCTTCATCGTTGCAGGCCTTGTCTTCAAGATTGGCGCGGTGCCGTTCCACATGTGGGTGCCGGATGTCTACGAGGGTGCACCGACGACGATTACCGCTTTCATGTCCGTCGGGCCCAAGGCGGCAAGCTTTGCAGTGATCCTCAGGGTATTTCTCAATCCGTTGGTCGCAGGCTCCAACGTCTGGATCATATTGGCCGTGATCGCGGTGGTGACGATGGCGCTCGGCAGTTTCGTGGCACTGGTGCAGGATAACTTCAAGCGCTTGCTCGCCTATTCCAGCATCGCCCATGCCGGCTTTGCCATCTTTGGCATCGTGGCGGGCGGTGCCGATGGGGTCGCAAGCGTGATGCTCTACCTCTTGATCTACACCTTCATGAATCTCGGCATCTTCGGCGCCGTCATCATGATGCGAAACGGCAATTTCTCGGGCGAGGTCATCGAGGACTACGCCGGTTTCGCCAAGCTGCATCCCGGGCTTGCACTGTTGATGCTGCTCTATCTGTTTTCGTTGGCGGGCATTCCGCCGACGGCCGGATTTTTTGCCAAATTCTACGTGCTGGTCGCGCTCGTCGAGCGTGGTTTCGTCCTGCTCGCCGTGATCGCCGTGCTCTTGAGCGCCGTCGCCGCCTATTTCTACATTCGCGTCGTGATGGTGATGTTCATGCGCGAGCCGGAACGGGTGTTCGAGCCGGCGCTGACGCCACTGGTGGCCGCCGCTCTCGCCGTCACCGCAGCCGGCACTGTTGGCATCGGTCTGTTTCCTGCGTGGTTTCTCAGGCTCGCTCAACAGTCGGCCTTCGGCGGCTGAGCGATCGGATTTGCATTGGCCTATGCGACGGAATAAACTAGCGGTTTAGGAAAGGAATGCCCTTTGTCGCTTCCCCGGGGCGACCGCGTTACCGGCCCGAAAGAGCCGATCGCGGCTTGAGCAGCGCCTCCGACGGGTGACCGGGCTGCGCACCATGTCTGCAGCGGAATTCCTGCCGGTTCTTTTCATGATCGCCGGAATTGTTCTGGTGGCAGGGGTGACACTTTTTGTTTCCTCTCTGTTGCGGCCGTCCAATCCCTATCCCGAAAAGAACATGCCCTATGAATGCGGAATGGACCCGGCAGGCGAGGCAGCCGGGGGCCGCTTCAGAGTGCAGTTCTTCATCCTGGCGATCCTCCTGGTCGTCTTCGATGTCGAGGCAATGTTTCTCTTTCCCTGGGCGGTGGTCCTCAAAGAGATCGGCATCGTTGCCTATCTCGAAATGTTTGTCTTCATCGTGCTGCTTCTCGTGGGTTTCGCCTACGCCTGGCTGAAGGGAGCGCTGGAATGGGAGGGATAGGAAACACCATCCAGGACAGCGTGCTGTTCACCACCGCCGACAGCGTCATCAGTTGGAGTCGAAGGTCGGCCCTGTGGCCTGAGACCTTCGGGATCGCCTGCTGCGCCATAGAAATGATCTCGGCGGGATGCGCGCGCTACGATCTCGATCGTTTCGGTGTGGTGTTCCGCCCTTCGCCGCGGCAGTCCGATGTGATGATCATTGCCGGTACCGTGACCCGGAAGTTCGCGCCTGTCGTGCGCAGGCTTTACGACCAGATGCCGGAGCCGCGCTGGGTGATCGCCATGGGTACCTGCGCCATATCGGGCGGGGTCTACAACACCTATGCCGTGGTGCAGGGGTCTGAAACCTTCGTCCCGGTCGACGTGCACGTGCCTGGCTGTCCACCACGCCCCGAGGCGCTGATGCACGGGTTCCTGCTGCTTCAAGAAAAGATCAAGAGGTCCCGCGCGTTGGCCGGGACACCGCTCGATCGGGTTGTTTCATCATGAGTGTCGAGCCGTCTCTCAAGCGCGCTCCGATCCTGGAGCGCTTCGGGGAAACGATCGAGGATCTCGGCAATGCGCATGGCATCGACGTCTTTGTCGTTCCGCCTGAGATGATTGTCGAGTTCTGCCGGCTCCTGAAGGACCATCCTGAGCTCAGGTTCAACTTCCTTTCCGACATCTGCGGCGTTGACCACTATCCCGAAACGCCGCGTTTCGAGGCAGTTTATCACCTCTATTCGCTGCCCAACCGCTGGCGGGTTCGCATCAAGTGCCGGCTCGGCGAGCCGCCTGAAATCCCCTCGGTCACCGGGGTCTGGCGCACCGCCAACTGGCACGAGCGCGAGGCCTGGGACATGTATGGTATCCGTTTTCAGGGGCATCCCGATTTGCGCCGGATCTATATGTGGGAGGGATTCGAGGGTTTTCCCCAGCGCAAGGATTTCCCACTCAGGGGGTACAAGGACAAGCTGAACCCGTTTGGTGCCGAAGGTCCGCCGCCGACACAGCCCGACCTCGCCACGCGGGACATGCCATAGGAAGGGAGAAGGAAAGGCGCGCGGTTTTCCGCCGGGACCGATCCGAGATCATCATGAACTACGGAGGCCGATCGACGCCGGAGAGTTGAGATGACCGAAGTCACCGAGCTCACGAGGCCGGAAGGGGAAGCGCTGAATAGCAAGGAGGTGCTTCTCAACCTCGGGCCGCAACACCCCAGCACCCATGGGGTCCTCCGGCTCGTCCTTCAACTGGACGGCGAATATGTCGAGCGCGTGGATCCCCATATCGGCTACCTGCATCGCGGCACCGAAAAACTGGCGGAAAGCTTTACCTATACGCAGATCTTTCCGTTGACCGATCGGCTCGACTATCTTTGCCCTCCCTCGAACAATCTGGCCTTCGCGCTCGCGGTGGAGAAGCTGCTCGGCATCGAGGCCCCGATCCGGGCGCAATACATCCGCGTGATGATGGCGGAGCTCGCGCGCATCTCCGGCCATCTGCTGATCACCGGCGCACTGCCGATGGATCTCGGCGCCATGACTGCGCTGCTTTACGTCATGCGCGAGCGTGAAATGATCATGGATCTCCTCGAAATGGTCACCGGTGCACGCATGCACACGTCCTTCTGCCGGGTTGGTGGGGTGCGCGAGGATCTGCCCGACGGCTTCATCCCGAAGATCAGGGAATTTTGCGAGATCTTTCCGAACCGGATCCGCGACTACGAGCGGCTGCTCGAGAACAATCGGGTGTTCCTCAACCGCACCCAGGGGATCGGCGTGATCGCGGCCGAAGACGCCATAGATCTCGGCCTGAGCGGTCCGAACCTGCGGGCTTCCGGCGTCGACTGGGATATCCGCCGTGACGAGCCCTACGAGATCTACGACCGGCTCGATTTCAATGTCATCACGCGCAACGAAGGCGATTGTTATGCGCGTTGGCGGTGCCGGGTCGATGAGATGCGCGAAAGCATCCGTATCATCGAACAATGCATCGACCAGATGCCTGAGGGCCCGTTCCAGGTCGATATGCCGACGATCGCATTCCCCGTCGACAAGGAGCGCGTCCATTGCTCGATGGAGGCGTTGATCCAGCACTTCGATTTATCGGCCTACGGCTTCAGCGTGCCGAAGGGCGAGGTCTATTCGGCAATCGAGGCACCCAAGGGTGAACTCGGCTTCTACATCATCAGCGACGGATCGCCGAAACCGTTCCGCATGAAGGTCAGGGCACCCTCGTTCGTCAACCTTCAAGGAGTCTTCGGCGCCACGAACGCGCGCTATCTGGCGGACATGATCGCGGTGCTCGGCAGCCTCGATCCTGTGATGGCGGAGGTGGACAAGTAACGGAGATTTGGACGTGATGACGATGCGCGAAAAGATCGAACAGGCGGCGGAGCGGTATCCCGACCAGCGCTCGGCGATCATGCCCGCGCTTCTGATCGCGCAGAGTGAGCATGGCCATCTGCCCGGGCCGGTGCTGGAAGAGGTTGCCGATATCCTCGGCGTCGAGCGGATCTGGGTCTACGAACTGGCAACCTTCTACACCCTCTTCCATACCGAGCCGGTGGGGATGTTCCATCTGCAACTCTGCGACAATGTCTCCTGCATGCTGCGGCGGTCCGAAGACCTGCTGAAGCATCTCGAAGAAGTCCTCGCGATCAGGAAGGGCGTAACGACGGGAGACGGTCTGTTCACGCTCTCGACCGTCGAATGCCTCGGCGCCTGTGAGATGGCCCCGGTCATGCAGGTCGGCGACGACTATCACGGCAATCTCGACATAGAGCGGATCGATGCGCTCCTCGCCCGGTTGCGTGCGATGGTGCCGGACGCGGCGGCAGCCGCTCGCGCTGCCGCGGAACCATCGGGGAACTAGCGCCATGTTCGAACGGGTTCTTCTGAAGAACGTGGACGTGCCGGACGGACATCTCCTCTCCACCTATGAGGCCGGCGGCGGCTACCGAGCGCTTGCCAAAGCCCTCACGGAGTACACGCCCGACGAGATCATCGATCTCGTCAAGCGGTCGAACCTGCGTGGTCGCGGTGGGGCCGGGTTTCCGACGGGCATGAAGTGGAGTTTCGTGCCTAAGCGGGCAGACAAGCCGAAGTATCTGTGTTGCAACGCCGACGAAGGGGAGCCTGGCACGTTCAAGGACCGCATCGTCATGGAGCGCGACCCGCATCAACTGATCGAGGGCATCGCGATCAGTGCCTATGCGATCGGGGCGGCGGTCGCCTATGTCTACATTCGCGGAGAGTATGTGCTGGCGATCCGGAGGCTGGAACAGGCGATCGCGGAGGCAAAGGCCAAAGGGTATCTCGGAGCACGCATACTGGGATCAGACTTCAATTTCATCGTGCACGTTCATTGCGGCGCGGGCGCCTATATTTGCGGCGAGGAAACCGCAATGCTCGACTCGCTTGAGGGCAAGAGGGCACAGCCGCGCCTGAAACCGCCGTTTCCGGCCGTTGCCGGGCTCTATGCCAGTCCGACGGTCATCAACAATGTCGAGACGCTGGTCTGCGTGCCGCATATCGTGGCACGAGGCGCCGACTGGTTCCGCAGTATCGGGCCGGAGAAGAGCCCCGGCCCGAAGCTCTATTGCGTCAGCGGGCAGGTGCGCAAACCCGGGCTTTATGAACTGCCGATGGGAATTCCGCTTCGCGAGCTCGTCGAGGACCATGCGGGCGGGCCGCCGCCCGGGCGCAAGATCAAGGCGGTAATCCCCGGTGGGGTTTCCGCGCCGGTGATTCCTGAGCGGGGCCTGGACGTCGGGATGGACTTTGACACGCTAGCCGCCGCGGGCACGATGCTGGGCTCGGCCGGGGTGATCGTCGTCGACGACGCGACCTGCATGGTCAGGGTCGCCACCCGCATCATCGAGTTCTTTCACCACGAATCCTGCGGCAAGTGCACGCCTTGCCGCGAGGGACTGAACTGGGTGGTGAAGGTGTTGCGCCGGATCGAAGCGGGCGAGGGGGCGGCCGGCGACATGGAGCAGTTGGACATGCTCTGCAAGGGCATTTTCGGCAACACGTTCTGTGCTTTGGGTGATGGCGCGGCGATGGGGTTGCGCGCTTCACTGGCGCATTTCCGCGAGGAGTTCGTCGCCCATATCGAGGAGCGGAGGTGTCCGTTCCACTAGAGCGGGATGAGGAAAATCATCCTGCTCCAACTTATGAGAACCGATCACGTCTATGATTTTGGGCCAGTCCAACTCCAAAACATCGTGATCTTGGGAGCACCCCGGCGCGGGCGAGTAAGTCATGGTGAGCGTTACGATCAACGGGCAAGTTCTGGAAGTCGAGGCGGGCTCTAGCGTGTTGCAGGCCGCGCGACAATTGGGTGTCGACGTTCCGACCTTCTGCTACCTGAAGCGCCTGCCGCCGCTTGCCTCCTGTCGCATGTGTCTCGTCGAGATCGAGGGGCTGCGGCGGTTGCAGCCGTCCTGCGCCACCGCGGTCACGGACGGCATGGTCGTGCGGACCAACACGACGCTGATCGATGAAACGCGTTCGTCCATGCTCGACATGCTGCTCGCCAACCACCCTCTCGACTGTCCGATCTGCGACAAGGGCGGCGAGTGCGAACTCCAGGACATGGTGATGGCCTATGGCCCGGGGAGGAGCCGCTTTCGTGATCCCAAACGCGTGTTTCACTCTCGCGACATTCGCCTGAGCCCGGTCGTGATCATGAACGTCAACCGCTGCATCCAGTGCCAGCGCTGCGTGCGGATGTGCGAGGAGGTCGTTGGCGCTGTCGCGCTCGGCACCGTCGAGAAAGGCATGGATACCGCCGTCACCGGCTTCGAGGGTAGTCTTGCCAGTTGCGACCAGTGCGGCAACTGCATCGAAGTATGCCCGGTCGGCGCGCTGATGAGCTTTCCCTACCGCTACAAGGCGCGGCCCTGGGATCTCGCCGAGACCGATACTGTCTGCCCGCACTGCGGCACCGGATGTCAGCTGACCGTCGGGGCCCGCAAGGGCGAGTTCATGCGGGTCCGCTCCAAGGAGGAGCACGGCGTCAACCGCGAGACGCTTTGTGCGCGTGGCCGGTTCGGCCTCGACTTCATCGAGGGGCATGATCGGGTCAAGCGGCCGATGATCCGTCGCGATGGCGCCTTGGTTGCAGTTTCCTGGGACGAAGCTGGAGACTATCTGCGCCGGCGGCTAACGGCGGTTGAAAGCAAGGCTGCTGGCGGCGTTGTCTCGCCGCGCCTGCCAAACGAGGTGCTTTATCAGTTCCAGAAACTCATGCGCACGGTCTTTCGGACCAACAACATCGACTGTTCGTCGCGCTGGTCCACCCCCTTCGATACGCTTGCCCCGCTGATGGCGAGCTACAGTCGTGCGCCTTTGAAGGAGGTACTCGGCGTCGATTGCGTGCTTGTCATCGGTGGCAACGTGACCGAGGAAAACCCGGTTACCGAATATCTGCTGCGGGACGCGGCGCGGCGGCGCGGCACCGGATTGCTCATGCTAGCGACGCGGCCTTCCCGTCTTGACGCCGATGCGGAGGCTGTGGTTCGCATACCGCCAGGCGGCGAGGCCACGAGCATTGCGGCCGTGGTCACCGGGCTTGTTATGGCCGCCGGCGAGAGGCTATCGGGCAACACTCTTGCAGAACTCGGAGCCATTGGCGCCAAGCCCGCGAGCGGTGACGAACCGGATCGTCTGGGCGCTGCGCTTGACGAAGCTAGCACGGTCGCCCTGCTCGTCAGTGTCGACCTCCTGAGGTCCTCTGAAGCGCGCGCGACATTGCAGCAACTCAGCAACCTGCTGCAACTTCTCCGTCTCCTCGGCAAAAGCCCGGCATTGCAGATCCTCTTTGACCGCGCCAACCAAATGGGCGCCTGGGATATGGGGGCCGTATCGGGTGCCTTGCCAGGGCTGCAGGCGGTGGCCGACGATAAGAAGCGCGCCGCACTTGCCCGGAACTGGGGCGCCGAAATCCAACATCAGCCGGGTGCCAATCTCGACGCGATGCTGGATCTCTGCATCGCTGGGCAAATGGGCGCGCTCTACCTTGTCGGGACGGACCCTCTAATCTCCTATCCGGACAGGGAGTTTATGGCCCGGGCCCTTGGTTCCGTCGATCTGCTGATCGTGCAGGACAGTTTCCTTACGGAGACGGCAGGCCTCGCCGACGTTGTCTTGCCGGCGTCGGGCTACGGCGAAGAGCCTGGCAGCTTCACCAACAACGAGGGGCGCGTCCAGCAGGTCTGCAAGTTCCGGGAACCCGTTTTCGAGGCGAGAGGCAACCTTGCGATCTTCGATCTTGTCGCGACTTTGCGCGGTCAAACATTGCAGCCTTCGACGCATGTCGAGATTTTCGATGAGATCGCTCGGCTGCTGCCGGCCTATCAGGCACTGAGTTGGGCCGGACTTGGCGCCGACGGCGCCTTCACGAAGGCAGACCCGACACCATCGGCGGTTGCCTTTTATCCCCCGCCAACTGGTTCGCAGTCGCATGACGGGCTGATGCTCATCACCGGCAACTGCCTGTTCCACAACGGCTATCTTTCGGAGCGCTCGGAAATCCTGAACACGGTCGCCAACGACCCCTATGTCGCGATGAACGCCGAAGATGCTGCAGAGCTTGGCATATCAGATGGTGACCAGGTGGTCGTAACTTCATCCCGCGGTGAACTGGTGGCGCAGCTCAGGGTCGAGAAGTTGTTTCCGACGGGCCTCGTCTTCGTTCCCGAAAACTATCGGTCCCTGCGCCTCAACAGCCTGATGCGGCGGGGCGAATACCCGTGTCCCGTCAATGTTAAGAAAGCGCAGACCACCCACCAAGCCGCGGGCGCGAACCGGGTCTGGCGTGGAGTTTGAGGCTGCGGCGCGCGCCCGCGGGGCCAACTGCGTGTTTCCTTCAATGGTAGCCGATGAAGGACAAAAACATGCAGCAATTCATAGTGCTACAGCGACCTTTGCGCGTCTGATAAGACGCGCGGCGCTGTAGGATCCCGACCCGGTCGGCGTGAGCTTCATCAGTGGTAACCGGCGCCAGCGATGTATTCGTGTAGGTGTCGCTCGGTGCGCTGTGCCTCATCGAGCCGATGCTTGACGACGTCGCCGATGCTGACGACGCCGACAATGGCCTCGTCCTCAATGACCAGGACATGGCGCGTGCGTCGCTGCGTCATGATCGACATCACCAAGGGCAGCCCATCGACAGCCGAACAGACGGCCACGTTGCGGTTCATGATATCGGCAACCGGCATCAGTGCTGCCTCGGGTCCGTATTCCGCAAGCGCGTTGCAGCAATCCCGCTCCGACAGCGTGCCGAGATACCTTCCGGGCGCGTGGCTGACGACCACGAAACCGATATTGTTGTCACGAAAGAGCCGCAGGATCTCCACCATCGTCTGGTCGGGAGCGACTGCGATCACTCCAGCACCCTTGTCCTTCACGATTTCACCGACAAACATTTCACCCTCCTATCTGCGCGCGCCGGTTCAATCGCTGCTCCTCACGTTCGCCGGATGTTGCGCCACCAGTTGTACCCATGCGGATCGTTTGTCTCGACCAGCACGTCCTGTTCTGTCTTCAGGCGTGCGGTGACGACGCCACCGCCGGTCATTGCCTTTCCAGGTTTGCCAAGCAGATCGTCACGTCCGATCACCAGGTCACGTGACGAGTAACTCGAGAATTCATACTGCTGGCCGAGTGCGATGGCGTCCGCCGGGCAGGCGTCCTCGCACAGGCCGCAGAACAGGCACCGGGCCGTGTCTATTTCGAATTTTGCCGGGTGACGGTTGCCGTTTTCGTCCTCATAGGGGACGACTTCGATGCAATCGCAAGGGCAGATGCGCGCGCAAAGTTCGCACGCGACGCACTTGATTTCGCCCTCTTCGTCCCGTTTCAGGAAGTGATGCCCGCGATAGCGCGAGTAGGGGAGCCATTTCTCCTTGTCCGGATACTGCATGGTGACGGGCTTGGAGAACATATAGCCAAAGGTCAGCGCAAAGGCGTTTGCCAGATCGGCAAAAAGCGCCCAGCCGATCCATGTTCCAGCTCTGTCGAGTACGCGTGACATCGTCGCGCCGTTCTACAGCGGTGTGCGTCTATTCCAACGCGGGAGGGTCGCTGTAGTCCCTTTGATTGCTGCACGCATCTTCCCCAGATCGACACGGATCTCGGAAGGCACGTGGAGAAGCCGCCACGGCTCCTAAGTGAAAGCAATACCAGTGATAATTATGTTCGCCATCGACAGAGGAAGCAAGACTTTCCATCCGATCGCCATCAGTTGGTCATAGCGATAGCGGGGCAAGGTGAAGCGGAACCACATGAACACGTAAATGAAGAATGCCACCTTGAGCGCAAACCAGAGAAGCGGTGGCAGCGGAATCAGAATACCGTTCCAGCCGCCGAAAAACAGGATGACCGAAAGAACCGATACCAAGAGCACGATGACGTATTCGCTGACCATGAAGAACGCGAAACGGATACCGCTGTATTCGGTGTGGAACCCGGCGCCGAGGTCCCCTTCAGCCTCGGCCAGGTCGAAGGGAATGCGCTGTGCTTCGGCCAATCCCGCGACGAAGAAGACGAAGAACCCGATCGGTTGATAGACGATGTTCCAGAGATCGCTCTGGGCGCGCACGATGTCCACGAGGCTCATCGACTGTGCGAGCATCACCACGCCGACGACTGCGAACCCCATCGGGATTTCGTAGCTGATCATCTGCGCGCAGGTCCTCAGGCTACCTAGAACCGCGTATTTGCTGTTGGAGGCCCAGCCGCCGAATATGACGCCGTAGACCTCCAGACCGATTACCGCGAAGACGAAAAGCAACGCCACGTTCAGGTTGGAAACATAGAGCGTGATCTCTGCATTGAGCACGGAGACCGTCTCGCCGAAGGGGATCGCGACGAACACGATGAAGGGCGGAGCGAGCGCCAGGATTGGCGCAAGCTTAAACAGGAAACTGTCTGCTTCCGCGGGGATATGATCCTCTTTCGTCAAGAGCTTGATGCCGTCCGCCACGGGCTGCAATAGTCCGTGCCACCCCACGCGCATCGGCCCCATGCGCTGCTGCATATGCCCGGCAATCTTGCGCTCCAACCAGGTTAGTGGCAACGGCAGCAGAAGCAGCATTGCGATCAGCAACGCGATCTTGAGGGCGATCAGTCCAAGGGCGACGAGAAGCTCCATGTTTCGCGGCCACCTAACCAACAGGCCGAAACGCGACCCTATATGGCCCCGCTTGCCCATTGAGCGCTTCGGTACTTCTAGCGTTGTCGATTTTCTCACGAAACGACGGTTGTGGACAAGCTACCATCTCCCGTTATGTGCGGAACTGCGGATGGACCACGCCACGTCGCCTGCAACGAACCTGGCAGTGAATTAACCCTGAAAACGCCAGCGTCTGAACGCGAAAATTGCCTCCACAGCTGGTGGTAAATTCACCCTCACCGGTGAACGGCGAGTGCATTGTCGTAGAGGGAACAGAATTCTGCGGCGACATCAGACGCGATCGATGCGATCAGCGGGGACAGTCGCGACGAGGGTGTGTCGAGATAGACCGCGAAATAGTCGGTGGCCGGAAAAGGGTGACGCACATTCAGCACTTTTAGGGTGCCAAGGCGCAATTCGTTCTGGATAACGATTGGCGGCAGGACCGAGATGCCTATGCCCGCGGCGATCATGCTGATCGTGGTGGCAAGCGAGTTGGAGTAATGTACCACGCCCTGACCGAAGGAATTGGCCGGAAGGTACTCGACCATGCGCCGGTGGGCTTGGGTTCCGACTTCATAGGAGATGATTGGGTTCAGCATCAGTTCCGCCCGGCTGATTGCCTCGTCGTCAGTCGGGAAGGCGCCGTTGGCGATCCAGAACATGCCGAATGTACACAGGTCAACGATCCGGTATTTCTCGATCTGCGAACCGTGGAAACCGAGAATGATGTCGAGTTCTCTCTTTTCGAGCTTCGACAGGATCGTCTGCGATGCATCGGTGGTTACCGCGACACGGACGCGCGGAAAACGCTGGCGAAGCGTGCCCATGATCCCAGGCAGTATGGCCAGGGCCATCGCTGGCACGAGCCCGATGCGTACGGTTCCCTCTACCGTCTCGGGTGGCGCCACATCGCTGACCAGGCGATTGTAGCGTGCGATGATGTCTCGCGCGCCCGAGACGAAGGAACGTCCCTCGCGGGTCAGGTGAACGTCACGCGTATCGCGTTCGAAAAGCCGGATGCCAAGTTCCTGTTCCATGGCCGAAATACGGTTTGAAATGGCCGCAGGCGTGATGTGCATGCGGTCTGCAGTGGCACGAAAACTGCGCAACTCGGCCAACCACACAACCGTTTCCAGGAATCGAATATTCATCGCGTGAATGCGCCTCACCATTATTACGACCGCTCTCGCGAATTTCACGCATAAATTGTCGTAAGCTGTTGTTTTATACAGACTATATTCCCGGATGCCACGTTACACCGTGAAGGCGATATGACAACGGCGGGCCGGCAAGGATTGCACACGCATGGCAAAAATGGTCCGGACAGAAGAGCCCGGACCATGGTGGCTGGATCGTGTCAGGCAAGCTTGGCCAGGACCTTCGCGCTCGCTCCGGTCATTTCGCCAAGTTTCTGAACCTTGTCCCGAACGCTGGCTTCACGCTTCTTGCCCGATTCCTGTCGTTTCAGCGCCTCCTCTGACACGGCCCGGACTTCATCGCGCGGAATGACCAGCACGCCGCTTTCATCGGCAAGGATGGCATCGCCGGGCATCACGACGGCGCCGCCGCAACTGATCGGAATGTTGAAGCCGCCTCCGAGATCGTAGAGGCGTGTGGTGATTGGCGAGAGGCCGCGCGACCACATCGGGAAGTCAGATTCCTGAATTTCAGTGAGGTCGGTGCAAGGTCCGTCGACGATGCCGGCAACCGCACCCGCCGCCTTGGCGGCAACAGTGACACCGCCGCCCCAGCACGCATATTTATCATCGCCCAAACGATCGACAACCAGGATGTCGCCTGGACGCAATTGCCCGGTGGCATGGTGAAGAAGGGTGGAATCCGGCCCGGCTATGGCCAGCGTCACGGCCGTTCCGACCACGCGGCGGCCGGGAAGAAGCGGCTGGATCTGCCGGTCCATGAAACCGAGCAGGCGCCAGTGGCCGACGGTTGCCGTCTCAACGCCGCTCAGGACGTCGAGGTCATCCTGCGGTATCTGTTCCGGCATGTCCTTGATGACGTACATGGTGATATCTCCTCAGGCGCAGGCAAGACGCCGGTGCTGGGTCATGGGGATCAGGTTGCGCACGCGCTTGATCTCCTTGGCGTCGATGCGCGCGGTGACAAAACCGACCGGATCGGACGCGCGGGCGATCGTGTGCCCCCAGGGATCGCAGACCAGCGAATGTCCGTAGCAGGCGCGCTTTTCCCCGTTGACGGTCACGCTGCCGGTCTGGCCGCACGCAACGAAATAGGTCTGGGTCTCGATCGCGCGGGCGCGGGCCAGAACCTCCCAATGGTCCTTTCCGGTCTGCAGCGTGAAAGCAGCGGGCAGGACGATGATGTCGCAACCGGCCCGTTCGAGTTGCAGGAAGAGTTCGAAGAAACGGATGTCGTAGCAGATGGCGCACCCGATCTTCATACCGTCAATCTCATAGGTGACGATGTCTTCACCCGGCTTGACGGTGGCCGATTCCTTGTAGGCGGTGCCATCCGGCGCAACGATGTCGAACATATGGATCTTGCGGTAGGCGGCGACTTCCTTGCCTTCGCGGTCGAACACGAAGGAGGTGTTGTAGATGCGGTTCTCGCCCTCGACTTTTTCCATGATCGTGCCGGCATGGACAAAGACCTTGTTCTCGCGTGCGAAATCCTGCGCCATCGTGTAGGCGGCGCCCCCGGCCGGTTCTGCCAGCGCCAGTTTCTCTTCGGTCGTGGTACCGTAGACTTCGAAATATTCCGGCAGCACGATGAGGTCCGGCTGATCGGTCTTCATCGCTTCGGCCATCAGGTCGCGGGCGATCTTCAGGTTGGCAACCCGGTCATTCTGCGGGTTGGTTTGGATAAGGCTGATTTTCATGGCTTTTTCTCCGACTGTCGGCCGCGATCAGGCGACGACCTTTTCCTGCTTGAGTGCGTTGATGGTGGACATGATGCCGGCGCGCAGCGCCATGTTTTGGGTGGCGACGACCAGCAATTCGGCACCTTCCTCGAGCGCGAAAGTGCGTTCCGCCGGCGTCCAGGCGGGCATGATCCAGGTCTTGCCGGCCACACGGGCCGCTTTGGCGATCCGGGAGAGATCCTGGCGATCCTCGTCGTTGAAGGCGTAGGCGCCGCGGCCACGGGCAAGTGCCAGATCGGACGGGCCCGGGAAGAGGCCGTCGACCGTGTCGAGCGCGATGATCTTTTCCACATCGGCAAGGCTCTCTGCCGTCTCGATCATGGCGTAGCACCTGGTGCGCCTGTTTTCTTTTTCGAAGGCGTCTGATGACGGGCGGGCGTAGCCGAACACGCGGCCCCCGGCGTAGGATCGGATGCCGAGCAGCGGATATTTCGCCGCCTTGGTGACCTCATGGGCGTGGTCAACACCGAGAATGTGCGGAAGGATCACGCCGTCTGAGCCGAAATCCAGCGCCTGCTGGATGGCCTCGGTGGTCGGCGCAATCACCTTGGTCAGCGTCGGGATGCCAAGGGATTTGGAAAAGGCCAGAAACTGGTCGAGCGTTGCGAGATCGAAGGTGCCGTGCTCGAGTTCGATGACCAGCTGGCTGACGCCGCAGGTCTTTGCGATTTCCAGGAAGCCGAAATGCGGCTGCGACATCCAGAGCGCGATATTGTCCATTTCAGTAGTCTCCATTTCAAAAGTCGTTACTTGCCGATGGTCCTGGAAAGGCCGAGCGTGCGTTCGATGACGAAAATGATGAGAAGGGTAGCGGCGACGAGGACCACGGACACGGCGGCTGTCATGGGGTCTGTCTGGCTTTCGACATAGTCGAATATCTCAACCGGCAGGGTCCGCAGACGTGGTCCGGTGATGAACAGAGAGATGACAACTTCGTCGAAGGACAGCAGGAAGGAGAGGGCGGCACTTGCAATGAAGCCCGGCATCATCAGAGGCAAAGTGATGCGGCGCACGACGGTGAACGGTGCAGCGCCCAGCATGGTGGCTGCATCCTCCACCGATGGTGGCAGGGTGGAAAACGCCGTGAGCATGATGCGGATCACGTAAGGCGTGGTGATGATCAGGTGGGCTATGATGAGCCCAGTGTAAGTGCCGAGCAGACGTGCCTGGACGAAGACCAGAAGAATGGCGAGACCAAGCACGATCGAGGGCAAGAGCAGCGGTGCCGTGAACAGGTTCAGGAGCAATTCGCGGCCGACGAAACGCCGGCGGCGGATGGCAAAGGCAGCAGGGACGCCGGCCGCAAGGCTAAGCACGGTGACCGTGACGGCGATCGTAAGGCTGATCCCCAGCGCATTGATGAAGCCGCTATGGGCGAACATCGCCCCATACCAGCGAAACCCCCAACTCTCCGGCGGAAAAGTGATGTAACTGTCGTTGCTGAAGGACAGCGGCAGCACAATCAGGATGGGTGCAAGCAGGAAGAGATAGATGCAGGCGACGAGTAGCCGGAAGGTTGTGCTCATTTGGCCGATCATGTCAGTGTTACCCCTTAGTCGAAGCGCTTGACGACGCGGGAATAGACCGCAAGCGCAAGGCCGAAGATGATGAGCACGATGACGGAGATTGCCGCGGCGGTCGGCCATTCGAGCTGGATGACGGCCTGGTCGTAGATCTCGGTCGCGAGCAGGAAGACCCGGCCACCCCCCAGGAGCTTCGGGGTGATGAACGAGCTGATGGAAAGCACGAAGCAGAGCAGGCAGCCAAGCGCGATGCCGGGCGCCGTCAGCGGCAGGATCACGCGACGGAAACGCGTCCAGCTATTGGCGCCGAGCGAGGCTGCAGCTTCCTCGTAGACATTCTCCAGGCGGCCGAAACCGGCGATCAACGACAACGCCATGTAGGGGATGAGGACTTCGACCATGCCGATGAAGACCCCAAGCGTGTTGTTGGTCAAGCGCAGCGGACTGTCGATGACGCCGGACGACATCAGAATGCCGTTGACGACGCCCTGGTCGCCAAGAATGACCATCCAGCCATAGGTGCGCACGACGCTGCTGACGAGCAGCGGAGACACGGTGATGACGAAGAGCATATTGCGCCATTTCGGTGAAACGCGATGCAGGAACAACGCGATCGGATAGGCGCAGCACAGCGTGATCAGCGTCACGCCGAAACCGAGCAAAAGCGAGTTGGCAACCAGTTCGAAGCTGAAACTGTCGGTAAAGAAATTGGCGTAGTTTTCGAGCGTGTAGTTGTTGGTCAGTACGCCGCCGCTTCGGCTTTCGATGAAGGAGATCATGCCCAGTCTGATGACGGGCAGGATGAAGGCAATGAAGTTGATGACCGCCATCGGAAGAAGAAGCGCAATCAGCAGGAAGGGAAACTTCTTCCGGCGGATAGGCGCATCGGCGATCGCTATGGATGAGGTGATCGCTGCCATGGTTCAGCTCCCGAAAACCTGCATGTCCTGCGGTTTCCATTCACAGAGAAGCTTTTCTCCGTTCTGAAAACTGTGGCCGGCGCTTGCGGTGTGCACTTCGGTGGTCAGCACATTGCCGCCGATATCGACGTCGTATTGCACGACGTCACCGATGTAGGTGACCCGCACCACCCTGCCGTGGGTGGAGTTGGTGGCGATGCTGATAAGACTGCGGTCGCGGCTCGGTGTCAGGCTGATCCGATGAGGGCGGATGGCAGCTTTCGCTTTTCCTGACGTCAGATTGCGCGTGTTGCAGGGGTAGACGGAAGCGCCGATGCGTACGCGGTCGAGTGCTTCGATCTCGCAATCAAGAATGTTGGTACGACCGACGAAATCGGCGACGAAAAGGTCGGCCGGGCGCTCGTAGATATCTTCCGGCGTGCCGAGCTGGGCGAGCTTGCCGCGATGCATGACGCCGACGAGGTCGCACATGGTCAGCGCTTCCACTTGGTCGTGGGTGACGAAGACGGTGGTGATCTGCAAGCGCTGCTGGATTTCGCGGATCTCGATGCGCATGTCGTCGCGCAACTTGGCGTCGAGGTTGGAAAGCGGCTCGTCCAGAAGGAGAAGGCGCGGACGGATAACCAGGGCCCGGGCAAGCGCTACGCGCTGCTGTTGCCCGCCAGACATTTCCTTCGGCTTGCGGTCGCCAAAACCGGGCAACCTTACCATTTCCAGCGCTTCCTCAACGCGGTGGCGTGCCTCGCGGCGCGAAACGCCACGCATCTCCAGGCCAAAGGCGACGTTTTGCGCCACGGTCATGTGCGGAAAGAGTGCGTAGTTCTGGAAAACCAGGCCGATATCGCGCTTGTGCGGCGGTTCGTGAGAGATATCGTCGCCGTCGACCGAGATGTTGCCCTTGGTTATGTCAAGCAGGCCGGCGATCATGCGCAGCGTCGTGGACTTGCCGCAACCGGACGGCCCGAGGAGGCCGAGCAGCTTGCCCTTTGGCACGTCGATGTCGAGATCGTCGACGGCCATGTAATCGACGCCGTAGCGCTTGGTGACGCCCTTGAGCTTGAGAAACGTCCGGTCGTCGGCGGAAGCGGCAACAGGTTCGTCGTCCTGTGCATCGCGGCGCAGTTCTTGAGTGTGCATATCATCACCATGTGCGGATTGAGGTCGGCGTAGGTGACGGGAAGCCATTCCCGTCACGACGGCGCGCGTGCGCGGTCAAGCGTCAATGGCGCCTGCAGCAGGGGCGACCTGTCAAATGAGATCGCTTGGTTCCGAGCCCGATCCGACCCGGATGCCAACCCTTAGCGGCCGGCGGGAATTATCTTGCGGCGCCAGGGCTGCAGGATATCTTCGCGCATTTCGCCGATCGTCATCCAGTCGACCGCGATGAGTTTTTCGCGTTGGGCCGGGTCCAACATCGGAATGCGCTTGGCGGTGGCTTCATCCACCTCGGCTTTTTTATTGGTTGGCGCGTAGAACATGGCTTTGGCAAAGGCCGCCTGCGCTTCCGGACCGATGGCGTAGTTTATGAAGGTCTGCGTCGCTTCAGCTTCGGACGCGTTTGCGATTGCACTGATCACGTTGATCTGTGAGGCAGTACCTTCAGTTGGGCCGACGGAGCTCACACGGCCTTCGGTCTGGTCGAAATAGAACTGAGAGCGAGCGTTCCAGCCGATCGAGACCGTAGCCGTGCCGTTGGCCACGAGCGTGTAGGCGTCGGGCTTCGGCTCCCACGTCTGTACGCGCGGTGCGAGCTCGACCAGCTTGTCGACACCGGGGTCGATCGTTTCCTTGTAGTCTTCTTCGCCTGCGAGGCGATTGGCGATGATCGTCAGAAGGATCGCCTGGATATCGCCACCACCTTGCGCCGGCAGAACGACTTTTCCGTCCTGCTTTTCATCCCAGAGAGTTTCCCAGCTGGTTGGCGCCGTCGGGAATGTCTTGCTGTTGTAGATCAGCGTCAGTGTATCGTAGGTAAGGGGAATTGCAGCCCCCCCAAGATCCTTGCCGATATCGTCGACGTCGGCATAATTCGGGACCTTTGACGTGTCGAGGTCGGCAACAAGACCCTCCTCCTTGGCGATCTTGGCGACAGACAGGTCATAGATGACCGCATTGACCTGAGGCGCGTCGCGTTGTGCACGCATATTGCCGAGAGAGGTGGCGGCGTTCTGGACACCATAGTAGTTTACTTTGATATCGGGGTGGGCCTGCATGAAGGGCTGAACGACCGCCTTCATGTAGTTTTCTTCAAAAGGACCGCGGTAGCCCATAACGGTGATTTCCGCGGCGCTTGCATAAGCTCCCGACAGCATAGTCGCTGCGAAAAGCGTAGCGGAAAGGACTTTCATGGAAATGCGTTTCATATCGGTATTCCCCTTTCGCCTTTAGGCCTTGCTTGTTGTTGACGAGACGATATGCAGCCCTCCGAAAGGGGTCCAACGACTAAATTCTATCGATTGTTCAAGAATTCTTTTTGAGGCCGGCGTCGCTGTCCGCGGATAGTTTGTTCTAGCTTCTGGAGATATTTCGTTATCTAATTCTGTTAATGGCCTGAAACTGGCCATTCACTAGAAAACAGTTCCCAGATTGGCGTGTATTTGGATCGCATTGAAGAACGCTCAATGCGCGCGTCGGTGCGCTTCATAGCTGCTTATGCGTGCAACGACTCGTCGCAGCCCCAAGAAAAATCTTGAGAAGGCAAGGTCGCGCGATAGCATGAGGGCATCAGTCCTGATTGCCCCCATTCGGAGTGCCCTATGACCGTCAACTACATGCTTCTCACAGGTGCCAGCCGCGGTATTGGTCATGCAACTGTGAAGCTTTTCCAGGAAAACGGCTGGAGGATATTGACGGTATCGCGCCAGCCATTTTCCGAACAATGCCGCTGGCCCTCCGCGCGCGAAAGCCACATTCAGGCAGATCTTGAAGATCTCGAGGGCATTGAACACCTGGCAGCGGCGGTGCGCGAGCGCCTGCCAGACGGCAAGCTCGCTGCGCTCGTCAACAACGCCGGCATCTCGCCGAAGGGGCCCGGAGGGTCGCGTCTTGGTGTCGCTGACACTGATGCGTCCACCTGGACGCGTGTCCTTAACGTCAACGTTGTTTCGACGGCGTTGCTGGCGCGTGCGTTGCTGCCGGAACTGAAAGCGGCGCAGGGTTCGATCGTGAACGTCACGTCGATTGTCGGCTCTCGCGTCCACCCGTTCGCAGGCGTGGCTTATGCCGCGTCGAAAGCAGGACTGGCCGCACTGACGCGCGAGCTCGCCCATGAATTCGGGCCGCTCGGTATCCGTGCCAACGCAATCGCACCGGGCGAGATCGACACCGCCATCCTTTCACCCGGAACAGCGGAGCTCGTAAAGTCTCAGGTGCCGTTGAACCGGCTGGGTACCACGCGCGAAGTGGCGCAAACGATCTACTTCCTGTGCACGGAAGCTTCGTCTTACATCAACGGTGCGGAGATTCACATCAACGGCGGTCAGCACGTCTGAGCATCACCCGCATTTCCGGGCGGAAACGTGAATTCGTTGCCACCCTTCAACGACTTGCGCTCTGCCCATTCGCTAGCGATTTCGATCGCCAGTGTCGGGTGCGCGCGACAGGCAAGAAAAGTGAAACGCGATGTCCGCAACGACGACGAATGCCGCTGAGCGCATGCTTGGTGCCGAGCTGGAGACAAGTGCGATTGCGGTGCCGCCCGATCAGGCAGAGCAGATCGCCCGTGACCATTACGGGCTCATTGGCCGGGCCGAATGGCTGTGGGGAGAAAAGGACAGCAACTATCGCCTGACGCTTGAGGATGGAACCGCCTATCTCCTTAAAATCCTCAATCCGGCGGAGGATCCGCTCGTCACCAGCATGCACAGCGAGGCGCTCTTGCATGTTCAAGCGATGGACCCGGGCATTCCCGTCCAGCGCATCATCCGCACCCGTGACGGAGCCGCCGACTTCCGGTTCGTCGCCGACGACGGTGGCAAGCGTGGTGTGCGAATGGTCACTTTCGTCCCGGGGATCGCGCAGCGCACGGCGCCGAATTCTCCGCTTCAGCGCCGGAAAGTCGGCGCTCTGCTCGGGCGGATGCAGAAGGCGCTGAAGAGCTTTACCCACGCGGCCGCATCTCACAGGATAACCTGGGACATGAAACATGCCGGCGGCACGCGCGATTTGATGCCCGCATTCGCGGATCCGCGCGAGAGGGCGAGGCTCGAAAGGGCGATCGACGAATTCGAGGCGGAGATCATACCCGTGTTGCACTCGCTGCCGGCGCAGGTGATCCACAACGATTTCAATATGGAGAACATCCTGGTCGACCCGGCGCGGCCGCAGGACATTACCGGCATCATCGACTTCGGCGATATGGTCCACGCACCCATTCTCTTCGACGTGGGCGTCGCAGCCGCCTACCAGATCGGCGCCGAGCATGATCCGGTGGAGGCGATGTGCGACCTCATCGGGGGGTATTGCGGCGAATGCGTTCTTTCCGATGCGGAAATCGCACTCGTCTACACTGCGGCGGTGATGCGACTGGTGATGCGGCTCGCGATCCCCCAATGGCGGGCGCGGTTGTTTCCCGAGCATGCAGCGCGCTTCACCATCCGCAGTGCCAGCGTTTGGGCGCAACTGGCGCGGCTTGACGCCATTCCGAGGGAAAGCGCAATCGAACGACTGCGTGCAGCCTCCCGACAAGGATATAGAACATGAACAAGTACCTTTCAGACGGGCCTGCCGTCACCATGATCAACGGCTTCGATGCCACCCGACTGGACAGCCTTCCGGTGCGCGAGCGAAAGATGATCGAACGACGCCAGACCTTGCTCGGGCCGTCCTATCGGTTGTTCTACGATACGCCGGTCCACATCGTTCGTGCTGACGGAGTCTGGCTCTATGGACCCGACGGTGAGGCTTATCTCGATGCCTACAACAACGTGCCGTCGGTTGGGCACTGTCATCCTCATGTTGTCGATGCCATCGCCCGGCAGGCCGCGCAACTCAATACCCATACCCGCTATCTCGGCGAGCAGATACTCGACTATTCCGAGCGCTTGCTCGCAACGTTTCCGATCGAGCTCAATCGCGTGATGTATACCTGTACCGGCAGCGAGGCAGTGGACTTGGCGCTGCGTCTGGCGCGGTACTACACCGGAGGAACCGGTGTCATCATCACCGAGAATGCCTATCACGGTGTCACGACGGCGGCTGCGGAAATCTCCCCCTCGCTCGGGCCGAGCATGCCGCTTGGGCAACATGTCGTGACGGTGCCCGCCCCTGACAGTTATCGCGCCGGTGGACGCGATGTCGGTAACGCGCTCGCCGAAGATGTATCGAACGCGATTGCGTTCATGAGACGCCGCGGCATTACGCCTGCCGCCTTCATCGCCGACGGAATCTTCTCAACGGACGGCATCTTCTCTGACCCTCCCGGTTTCCTCAAGCCGGTGGTCGACGTCCTGCATGCGGCGGGCGCTCTCTATATTGCGGACGAAGTGCAGCCTGGTTTCGGACGCATGGGCTCGCATATGTGGGGCTTCATGCGCCACGGCATCGTTCCTGACGTCGTCGTCATGGGTAAGCCGATGGGCAACGGCATGCCGATCGCTGCGGCCGTCATGAAGTCCGAGATCCAGGAGCGCTTCGGGCAGGACATCCGTTACTTCAACACTTTCGGCGCCAACAACGTCTCGATCGCCGCTGCATCGGCGGTGCTCGATGTCATCGAGGGCGAAGAACTCATGCGCAATGCGCAGGACACCGGCGCCTACTTGCTCGCCGGCATGCAGCGCCTCCGGCACGAGTTCGCTTCGATCGGCGATGTCAGGGGGTGCGGCTTGTTTCTCGGGATGGAGTTCGTGAAGGATCGAGCAACCCGTGAGCCAGATGCCCAATTGTCGCTTAAGGTCGTCAATGGCCTGAGAGATCGACGCGTGCTGATCAGCGCGGCAGGCAAGCACGGCAATACCCTCAAGATCAGGCCGCCCCTGCCGTTTTCGAGAGAAAATGCCGATGTATTCCTGACCACCTTGAAGGACGTGCTATCCGACATCGAGTAAGGCTCTGCGGGCGAATTGAGGTTTCTGTTCCTCTGAAAGTCTGTCCGTGGATGGAGACGTCTTCGTAGTGGTGGATGTAGCCAAATGTTGCACGTTCGCCGGATCTTGAAGGGCATCGCTTTTCAGCGCCCTGAGCGCGACGGCGATGCCTCTTCGAGAGCAATGAATCTCCTTGCGTAGTGCCGCCCTTCGACAGTTGGCGGACGATGCGGCGCGCCGTACGTCCGGATGAACGCACGAAGGGTACTTCAGAACCGATCCCGCCGGCGGCGCAGTTCGGCGGCGAGCATCGCCTCGTCTCGCCTGAGGCAGAGCCGTTGGGCTTCGGCCATGCCACCCTTCCAGACGAACGACATACCCGCGAATGCTGATCTGAGAAAGGATGGGATTGAGGCCTTGGAGAAGTACCAGCGTGGCCTGCAGCCGAAACAGGCGATCTTCGACTTCGAGGGCTTCCGGTTCTTCATGCTCGACACGCGGGGCGAAAGGCTGCACCGCAAGATCGGTGCGGGCCTCGGCAACGCGACCTTGTTCAAGACTGGCGTTGGAACGACGATGGACCAGCTGACGACATGGCTCGGAACCGGCAACGGACCGAAATTCATCGCGTCGCCGTCGATGTTCCTGCCGCGCCATCGCCGGGCGAACCAGCGCGACCGCAGTCTCGGTCCGGACAATCTGACGGCTGGGACGGCTATCCGAACAGCCTGCGCGATGTCCTGGGCGTCATCGCAGACGGTAAGATCAAGCATGTCGTGTTCCTGTCGGGCGACGAACACCGAGGTTGTATCGCGACCGCGCAACTGACGGAACTGGATGGCACGCCCGTCACCACCGTTCATTCCATCCACACCGCTGCGATGTACGCACCCTATCCCTTCGCAAACAGCATCGACGAGGAGGTCGCCGAGCACGATACGTTTGAGTTCACGTACAATGCGAAACAATATCGCTGCATCGTTGACGCGATCCGGCCGGCGCCGGGTGACGGAGAAACTCCTCCGGGTTTGGCAGGACGGCGGCAGCTGGAAGCTCGCCTGTGAATATGCCGGGACCGTGCAGACGCTCGTGCTTTAGCCGGCGCAGCCGACGGCCGGCCTCAAGCTCCACATGTCGCGCCGGCAATGCGGCTTGCCAGTAGCGCACATTTTGGGCTTCAAACCAGCAGTCGCCGGTCCGCTGGGTGATCAGGGTCGGAACGCGGATCGCCGGACGGATGTCGCACGCATCGATTTCAATGCTCCACTGCCCCGCAGACGTCTGGTCACCTGCCCAGATTTGCATTACCAACAAGGCGTCAAACGTTCGCGCGGTATGCCATGGATCGTCTTGATGCAATGAAGGTATTCCTTGCCGTGGTCGACGCCGGCAGCTTGTCGGCCGGCAGCAAGTCTCTCAATGCCCCGCTACCAAGCGTAAGCCGCAAAGTCGCCGATCTCGAGCGGCGCCTTGGGGCAAACCTCATCATTCGCACAAGCAGGAACCTGCAACTCACCGACGCAGGGCGCGAGTACGCGGAAGCCGCCCGCAAAATCATGAGGGATATCGAAGAAGCCGAACGCCGCGCCTCCGGTGAATACCAGTCACCTCGCGGAACGTTGACGATCACGATGCCGATCGACTACGGATACCGCTATGTCCTTCCGGTCGCCCTGAGCTTTCTGGAGGAGTACCCCGAAGTATCATTGAACCTTCTGTCACTTGATCGCAGCATTCACCTTGTCGACGAAGGGGTCGATGTCGCGATCCGGCTTGGTGATCTCGTTGACAGTTCCCTCTATGCCGTGAAGGCTGGCGAGTTTCGTCTACTGACCTGCGCCAGCCCGGCCTATCTGGATCGCCACGGAGTTCCCGCGCATCCCAGTGAGCTTGCGAAGCATGATGGGATCATTTTTGACAAGCAAACGTTCTTCTGGACATTCAACGTGGACGGCAAGGCTGTGGAGGCCATTCCGCGCAATCGACTCCAGGTCAACACAGCGGCCAACTGTGTCGCCGCAGCGCTGAGAGGCGCAGGCGTCGCACGTCTTTTCGATTACCAGGTGCCAGACGAGCTGTCCTCGGGTGCTCTCGTGCCGATCCTCAGCGAGTTCGGCGGCGATTCCCATCCGATCCACATCGTCTATCCGCGCCAGGGACTTCTTGCGTTGAAGGTGCGGTCGTTCATAGATTGGGCCTTACCGCGGCTGAGAGCGAATACGAGAAGCTAGGGCAGCGACTTTGTTGACGCAGATGCCTCTTCGCTCCCAGTTACCTTCACAGGCCCTTGAGCCTACTCCGGTCTGTCTCCCGATAGCCTCCCTCACGCGTGAACTTGGAATTGTGGCGGGCGAAAGCGTCCGCCCACGTGATATCGCCGGAACCGACTGGAACTCCTTGCATGTCGGGCGGACGTCCGAACTGTGGTTGCCTGTGCTGTCCGGCGAAACTCGAGGCTTCTCCGCGGTCAGGCGTAAGCGGAGGTGAGAGGGAGCCTCTCGACTTTGGCAAGTCCCGTACTGCGTGAGAACGAAATAGACCGGTTGCGAAAGGACAAAAACCATGGCGCAACCCAATCCCAAAGCTCTTGTCACCTGCGCGTCCTGCGCCATCGGAATGCTCTATGCGGACCGGTTCGCACGACGAGGATACAATGTCGCCTTGCTCGCTGGTCGAGCAGAGCGCCCCACCGCTCTTGCGCGAATGCTGCGGGCAGAAACCGCTGTCGAGATCGAGGTTCTCCCGGGCGATCTGTCCAAAGGCCGTTGCCTCGATAGGATCGAAGCGCGGATCTTTGCTGAGGGCTTTGACGTTGTCGTGAACAATCTCGCCCTTCCTCCGGGCCGAGCATTGACCGAAGAGCGGTCGATGGATCTCGACCGTTTGCTCGGAACCAATGTGAGAGCATATGCGCGCATTTCGGCGGCTGCTGTTCGCAGCATGGCGTCGCGCCGAAAAGGCGCAATCATCAACGTGACGTCCGCCGTCGGTCTGGCCCCTGAAATCTCCGGTGGCGTGGATGGTGCGGCCAGAGCGTTTGCGATGGCCCTGACCCGCACGATGCAAGACGAGGTGTCAGCATCGGGGGTCTACGTCCAACTCGTCCTTACTGCTGCGACCCGTACTGACGTGTGGCCCTTTCCCGATCCGGGGCCGGAAATCTTTCCCGGCATGATGACAGCAAACGACCTGGTAGATGCGGCCCTGGTCGGTTTCGACCGTCGGGAGCCAGTCACCATGCCTTCACTGGCACGCTCCCGTCATTGGATGGACTACGAGAACGCCCGAACCACCCTCCTGGCTGAATTGGTGAACAGCGAACCCGCGCATCGCTATCGGCGCGCAAACGGAACCAACACATCGAAACGAGAGGAAGGCTCTTATTTTCCCTGAGTACCGAGCGTTCATCCTCGAACTTAGATTTCCCCCATTCGCGGACCGAGAAACTCTCGACAGAGATTGGCCCGCATCCACGCGAGCAGGAGGCCGGCGCCTCGCTGCCATAGCAAAGAGGAATGGGTTACATGACCGATATTCTGAATCAACCACCTGGTGCCAGGAGGAAGAGTGCATCTCTTCGATATCTTCTCGCAGCCGTCGCCATGGTCGGATCAGCGACCATGTTGCCGGTGCAAGCCAGCGCGGCGAACCTGTCAATCCGGCCTTTCAAGTACACCGCATCCGAGGTGCAACTCGGGCAACTCCGGGAACGCATCCGCGACACGCGTTGGCCTGAGAAGGAAACGGTGGGAGACAGTTCGCAAGGCGTGCAACTTTCGAAAATCCGGGAACTCGCCCGCTACTGGGCGACGGACTACGACTGGCACAAGGTCGAGGCGAAGCTCAACTCTTACCCGCAGTTCACGACCGAAATCGACGGGCTGGACATTCATTTCATCCATGTCCGCTCCAAGCATAAAGACGCGCTACCGCTGATCGTGACGCATGGTTGGCCGGGTTCGGTCATCGAGCAGTTGAAGATCATCGACCCGCTCGTCAATCCCACGGCATATGGCGGCAAAGCCTCTGATGCCTTCGACGTGGTGATCCCGTCGATGCCGGGCTATGGCTTCTCCGGAAAGCCGACAGTAACCGGATGGGGGCCAGAACATATGGCCCGCGCCTGGGACGTCTTGATGAAGCGTCTCGGCTATCAGAACTATGTGGCCCAGGGCGGTGATTGGGGCGCATTCGTCGTGGATCAGATGGGGCTGCAGGCACCAAAAGGCCTGAAGGCCATTCACACCAACATGCCCGCAACCGTTCCGGAAGATGTCGACAGGGCTCTTCAGACAGGTTCACCGGCTCCGGCGAAACTCTCGGCAGAAGAAACCAAGGCGTACCAGCAGTTGGTTCGGACGTTCAAACAGGTCGACTATGCCCGTCTTATGGCTTCACGTCCGCAAACCCTCTACGGCATCGCAGACTCTCCCGTCGGCCTCGCCTCGTGGCTGCTCGACCATAATGACGCCGGCGGGCAGCCGGCCGCGGCGATCGACGAAGCTCTCACTCGAACGACGAGCGCAACGGGCGAACTCACGCGGGACGAGATACTCGACAACATCACGCTCTATTGGCTAACGAACACCGGTGTGTCTGCCTCGCGCCTCTATTGGGAGTACAAAGGCGGCTTCTTCAACACCAAAGGTGTGAACATCCCCGTTGCCGTCAGTGTCTTTCCCGGCGAGCAGTATGAAGCACCGCGGACCTGGACGGAACAGGCGTACCCGAAGCTGATCTACTACAACAAGGTGGAGAAAGGCGGCCATTTCGCCGCATGGGAGCAGCCGCAACTGTTCGTGACCGAGCTCCGGAACGCATTCCGGTCAGTGCGGTAGCACCAACACACGACATCCTAGCATATCGACAGCGGGGCGGGTGACTTCACCCGTCCCGTTCGAACCGGAACGTCGGTGTGCAGTGCATGTACCCATACCGGGGGCTCAAACGTTAAGCCAGGCGAGGAGCGCGAGAAGAACAAGTCCGATACCAGCGACGCGGAACCAATGGCTGTGGACAATTTGCGTCACGAGACTAGGCGAGCCAGGTCCTCCGGAGATGTAGCTTTTGGTTACATCGCCATTGACGTAGACGATGTCCGCATCGTCCCAGCCGTAGCCGGCCGAAGTCATCGATGACCACTTTCGCTGTCGCCTAAACTCCTCTATCCACCACAAGCTGCGTTCTTGCACCGCCTTGAGAGCTTCGTCTTTCACATTCGGCGTTTCGATGATCCTGACCGCCGTCAGCTCTGTCGCTTTCAGAACTTTCTGCTGGACAAAGATCTTCCCGCCGGTGCGATAAGGCTTGAGAAATTGCCTTTTGAGCTGCTTCTCACTCAGGTCCCCGAACAGAAAGATCGGTTCCTTGCCACTCTGCGTGGTCCAAACGACGACGTGGAAATATTGCTGTTGCTTCATCGTCTGCCTGTAGCGTTCGAGGGTGCGAAGCAACATTGCGAAGGGAGGCAGTGTCCGATCGCCTGGAAAGTCACAGGCCGGGAGGCGGTCACTCAAGTGACAAGGCGAGGACTGATATTGGTGAGCAATCTCACGACCTTGTCTTCGATCGCCTGACAGTCGTTTTCGCTTCGGGCGATCAGAGGTTCGCCTGAAATCGCGTGTTCTCGGAGTTCGTCCCGGGTGATCACCGCGATGCCATACGCTTCCAACAGGGTACTCAGCGAAAGGAACCTAAGCTCTGCAAGCTGTTGCCGATGCCTCGGCAGTCGCATCATGAGGCGTGCCCGTCCGATCTTCTCGAAATCCATCGCTTTTGCCTTCAGGTCACGCCTGAATGCAAGTCTCCTCCACAATCCATTGTGTAGCAACATGAAATGACCGCCCAGGCCCCGCAGCGGCGATTGATCGCGCTTGTGTGTCTCGTACCAGGTTCGGCGGCGATGGTGCCTTCGGAGCCGAACGCGTCATCACAACCGGCAAGCCGTCATTCCGGCAATCCTGCCTTGCGATAGCCTTCGATGAAGCGCTGGACTGTCTCTGGATCGCGGGCGGGTTGTGCTGCGGCCCAGTGCGAGATCGTGAACTTCGGGGTCATCGCCATGAAAAGAGCGGCCTCACGCATCGCCTCGTCTTTGCGTCCGAGTTGGGCGAGGCTAGCCGCCAATATGCGGCGCGAGGGGCTGCGGTAGATCGCCTCCATACGCAGAATCTTGACGGCTTCTTCATATTGGCAGGCTGCGTAGTGCGCGAACCCGAGTTGCCAGTAATACCATCCGGCCGGATGTGGGTTCAGTCGAAGCGCCCTTTGGATCAGTTCGATTGCTTCCGATGCACGACCTGCGAACGCGACAATCTCCGAACGAATGGCCAGGGCATCCGCATTGTTTGGTTCTAGCGTGAAGGCGGCTGCGAACTCTTCATCGGACTCGGGCCAGCGTTTTTCATAGGCCAACAGATATCCGATAAACCAATGACTGGCAGCGTCGCCATCGTCCAATGCTACTGCCTTGCGGGCCAGTTCAAGGGCGCGTAATCGGTTCTCTCCGGTTGGTTCGATGCTCTGTGCCCACAATTGCCAGTAAACAAAAGCCAGCCAGCGAAATGCCTCTGCATATTCCGGGTCGATGGACACCGCTTGGTTCAAGAGTATCTCGGCCTCGCGAAGCGCTTCTGGGGAACTGTTGAACGCTGAGATCAGACTTCGCCCGCGAACGCAAAGGTCATAAGTTTCCAGGCTCTTCGGACGGTTGCGTGATGGTGATTGCGCCAAACGTCCAACAAGGGCCTCGACGATCTTGTCTGTTATCTCGTCCTGTACACTGAAAATGTCTTCGAGATTTCGCTCAAAGCGCTCGGCCCAGAGGTGATCTCCGCCAACAGCGTCGATGAGTTGAACGTTGATACGCACGCGGCCGGCGGCGCGGCGCGCACTGCCCTCCACGAGGTAGCGGACGCCCAGCTCATGCGCGATCAATCGGACGTCGAGCGACTTCCCCTTGTAGGCGAAGGATGAATGGCGCGCGATGACAAACAGGCCGGCATTCCTTGAAAGGTCGGTAATAAGGTCTTCGGTCAATCCGTCGGCGAAAACGTCGTATTCGGCTTCCCCACTCAGGTTGGTGAACGGCAACACCGCGATGGACGGCCTGGCAGGCAGAGACAGCCCCGGCTTTTCTGCGTGATCCTTCGCGGCTGCCGGCTCGGAGAGTACGCGGTAGACATGGACCTCGTCGGCGATGTTCTTCAGGGATTTCGACCCGAGGTCAGCGAAGTCCAGCGTGAGCTTCCGCTTGACTTGGTCGCGGATGCCCCCCGACACATAGATGGCGCCGGGCTCGGCGAGGCCTTGTAGCCGTGCGGCGATGTTGATGCCGTCGCCATAGAGGTCACTGCCGTCTACGACAACATCGCCAAGATTGATCCCGATGCGCAGGACGATGTGTCGCGCCTCTGGCAGCGAAGCGTTTGCAACCGCCATGCGCCGTTGTAACTCGATCGCCCCTGACAGGGCGTTGACCGCACTCGTGAACTCAACGAGAACCCCGTCGCCCATCACTTTGACAATGCGGCCGCCATGTGCGCGCACGACGGGCTGGAGAATTGTCGCCCGGCGCTCCTTCAGCACGGCCAGCGTCGCAACTTCGTCCATCTCCATCAAACGCGAATAACCAACCACGTCGGCGACGACGATAGCTGCAAGACGGCGCTTGACCTGTTCTTCGGCCATTTGGGCATCTACCCGAAGGTGGCAACGATTCTATGATATTTGCGCCTTGGGTCGAAGTCCAACAGCCGATTCCGAATGGAGTTCCGACGACTACGGGTGCACATCGCACGCCTTGTCGAAGACGCGATTTCGATGCCCGTGCAGATCGGCGTCGCGAGCGTCGCGCCGCCGCGCAACTTTGCGTCTGGCGGCTCAGCCCCTTGACCGGCATGAGCAACGGTTATCGCTTTGATTCAGCATTCAGTTCCGCCCATTGGCAGGGATGTGCAGCGAGGCCCCCGCCTTTTCGGCCGCTGCCCGCAGATGCTTGTCTCTGGTCCACAACGCCGCTTGGTGATCAAGGAGAACCGAGGCCAGCAAGTGAGCGTCGGTTGAGCCAATGCGCATACTAAAAACGGCGTGGCGCCCCATCATCAACATGACTTCGGTGTCGTTGGTGACGAATTTTACGCCTCCTGATGCGCCCGTCGTAGGATGTGCGTAGGCGATACGGGGACCACGGGTTCGAACCTGGTCAATAGCATGAAGTGGCCGTTCGATCCCGTGCAAGGCGCAAGGTGCCCCCGACATTTGCGACAAGGGAGTTCTCGTCAACCAGCGTCCGCCGGAATATCAGCAAACCTGAGCAGAGCCTCGCTCTGTTGTCTGTGATCGCGATGAAAGATTCGAATGGCCAAAACCACGCCGACGATCAGGACTCCAACGCCGGCAGCTTCCACTCCTGTCGGCCACCGCGTGTGTACAACAAGTCCGCCGATAACGCCGAAGGCCGTCTCGGAGACGATCAGTTGCGCCGTCAACGCCACAGGCAAGCGTCGAGACGCGACATTCCAGGCCCACACCCCGGCAACCGTCGCCATCAGCGAAAGGGATGCTCCCCAAAGATAAAGGGAGCCTGCGGAACTCCATCCGAAGCCGAGTGTCGGAAGCTGGAAAAGCCCGAGTGCCCCGCCGATCGGAAAGAAGAGGAGCATTTCAACGCCACCGCTAACCAGTATGAGTGCGGACCAAATCCCGAGGGGCATATCAGGCCGGTTGGCAAGCGCTGCCTGATTGGCCATGGCAAACCAGACCCAAAGTGCAACGGCCGCGAGAGCCAGCGGAATGCCGATCCAGAGCGATTGGTTCGATCCAAGGCTTTCGGTCGTAAAGGCGGCGCCGTTGACCAGGAGGAGGCCAGCCAACACCAGCCCAAGGGGTAACATCAGAAGGTGCCAGCGCATGGACCCCTGACGCCGATTGCCGAGGATTGCCAGGACGATCGGCACGAGGCCCAGAAAGGCAGGTGCGATCACCGGCCCGCAGAAGATGGCGGCACCAGTCACCGTGAGGAAGTAACCGACATAACCGATGAAGGCCAGGCCTGCCGTCGCAAACCAGTTTTGGAGTGTGAGGTGTTTCAGCAGTTCCTTTTCCGAAGCCAGGACGGCGACGCCTACCATTGCCGCGACGACATGGCGGACGAGGGCGAAATCGAACGTGGAATAGTCACCGATGATAAAGGGAACGACAAAGTTGAGCGAAAAGCCGAAAGCCGCGAACAGGGCTGCAAGCACGCCGATGGTGAACTGCTTATCCATGTGTGATCCACCTAACCTATCGATCAGAGGGCGATTGCCGATGCCTTTGGCAAGGCATGAAGGCGTGAAGGTCCACCGGGTTGGCGAGGCGCTCCACCCGCGAAAGGCACACACCATTTCCGGCCCGCCTTTTGAGGCGGCCTGGCATGACAGCGGCATTCGGCTCGATACTCACGGGGGCGTCCCTTTTCGATTGCGCGACCGAGTTCTGCGCCACCTTGTCGGCGGCGATGCAACCAAGTCTAGATTCGTGACGGTCTTGCGAGAATTGCCATCGCCTGGCGGACACTCAACCGGTTGGCGGCATAATCACGCAAATCTGCCATGTACGACGCCGCGTCTTGCCAAGCTTTCGAACGCCTGTTGGTTAGTCCGCTGCTGACGAGTATCTGTTGCAGGGCTGCGGTTTCGTGGTCCTGAAAGTCACATTTCCTGCCGTCATAACCGGACGGAAGCCGCTGTTCGAATGCAAGGAAATCCGCGGACAGTGCGCGCTGTTGGGCGATCGGACGACCGCTTGGGCGCAGGACGATGTCTGTTCCATTCACGCGGCCATGATCGAAGCTGAATAGCCGGCAAGAGAAGTCATGGCCGGCCACACGCCAGCCGGCATGTCGCACCTGTAGCGTCGACGTCGCGGCGCTTCGGCAAAGTTGAATGACACATAGTGTGCATTGCGCGCGTCTTATTGAGCCCAGCGTTCTGATTTCTCTGCATGGGTGCGACCAATCTGGGCACAGGCGGCGCGTGCGCCTCTGGAACCTTTGGCCAAGAGAGAAGGCGAAAATCAGAGAGAGAGAGAGAGAGAGAGAGAGAGAGAGAGAGAGCTTCGGTTCGAAACGTAGAATAGTGACCTGAGACCCTTGTTCCCTCCAGTTTTCGGGAGAGTCTTGGGTTTTCAATCTGGCCTCATGCGGCCTGTTTTTCCAGAGCGATTTTCATTGCGAACTCATAGGGCGTGATATTGCCCAGAGAGGAATGTGGTCGATTTCGGTTGTAGTCCTCCTTCCATTCGGTGATGTCTATCCGCGCTTGTGCCAGCGATGAGAACAGGGTTTCGTTGAGGCATTCGTCACGGAAGCTGCCATTGAAGCTTTCCACGAAACCGTTTTGCATCGGTTTGCCTGGTGCGATGTAATGCCATTCGACGCGCGTGCCTTGGCACCACTTGAGAACGGCCATGCTCGTCATCTCCGTGCCGTTGTCGGAAACAACGATCCGTGGCTTTCCGCGCCGGGCGATGATGGCATCCAGTTCCCGTGCAAGCCGCACCCCTGAGAGCGATGTGTCGGCGACCAGCGCCAGGCATTCGCGGGTGAAGTCGTCAACGACAGCCAGGACCCGAAAGCGACGACCATCCGTGAAAGCGTCGCTGACGAAGTCGAGGCTCCAGCGCTCATTGGGACGCGACGGCAATGCCAAAGGCCGTCTCGTGCCCAAGGCACGCTTGCGACCGCCACGTTTGCGCACGGTCAGCT
The DNA here is from genome assembly GCF_028993555.1 of Ensifer adhaerens. NCBI lineage: Bacteria > Pseudomonadati > Pseudomonadota > Alphaproteobacteria > Hyphomicrobiales > Rhizobiaceae > Ensifer > Ensifer adhaerens. The sequence goes on from NZ_CP118611.1 coordinate 275,513, forward strand.
TCTCTTCCCGATAGAGACGCCGGAGCTTCTTCAGGTTCATGACGATCCCCTGCCGATCCAGCATGACGTGAATGCGCCGATAACCGAAACGACGGCGCTCGGACGCCACCATCTTCATAGCTTCACGGATATGACCGTCATCGGGCCGGATGCTGCGGTATCGCACGCTCGACCGATCAATGGACAAAACCTCGCACGCCCGACGCTGGCTCACACCATGCTTCTCGCAGACATGAGCTACAGCATCCCGCTTCACATCGGGCGTCACCATTTTTTTGCGGCAACATCCTTCAAAATGGCATTATCGAGCATGGTCTCGGCCAACAGCTTCTTCAGCTTGGCGTTCTCATCTTCCAGAGCCTTCAGCTTGCGGGCATCGGAAACCTCCATGCCGCCAAACTTCGCCTTGTATTTGTAGAAGGTCGCCTCGGATATACCGTGCTTGCGGCAGACATCGGCCGTCTTCAAGCCGTTCTCCTGCTCCTTCAAAATCCCGATAATCTGTTCGTCCGTGAACCGTGAATGCTTCATGCCCGTCTCCTCGCCGTGACGGACTCTACCAAAATTTGGAGGAAGATCAGGGTCTCAGGTCAATAGAACTATAGTGTTTCAAGCCGTGTCAGAAGCGCTGCCGAGGGTAGGATGGACCGTTTCGAAGCAATGAAGATGTTGCTGGCCGTCGTTGATGCCGGCAGCATCTCCGCAGGGAGCCGGAAACTGAATGCGCCGCTGCCTAGCGTCAGCCGCAAAGTCGCCGAGCTCGAACGCCATCTCGGCGCTAGCCTGATCGTGCGCACCAGTCGCAATCTTCAGCTCACCGATGCGGGCAGGGCATATGTCGAAGCCGCCCGCAGGATCATGGGGGATCTGGAAGAGGCAGAGCGCCGGGCGTCCGGCGAGTACCAGATGCCGCGCGGCATCCTGACGATCACCATGCCGATCGAGTTCGGCGCGCGCTACGTGATGCCGATCGCCCTCAGCTACATGGAGACCCACCCGGAGGTCTCGCTCAATCTGCTCTCGCTCGACAGGACCGTGCATCTGGTGGAGGAGCAGGTAGACATTGCGATCCGCCTGGGCGACCTCGAGGACAGCTCGCTGTACGCGGTAAAGGCGGGAGAGTTTCGCTTGCTGACCTGCGCCAGCCCAGCATACCTGCAGCGCTGCGGCGTGCCGGAGCATCCGAACGATCTCGTCAACCATGACGGGATACTGTTCAACAAGCGGACCTTCTTCTGGACGTTTGACGTCGACGGCCGCCCGATCGAGGCCGTTCCTCGAAACCGGCTCGAGGTCAACACTGCGGCCAATTGTGTGGCTGCAGCGGTTCGGGGAGCCGGGATCGCCCGCCTGTTCGACTATCAGATCCCGGACGAATTGGCGTCGGGCGCGCTCGTGCCGGTTCTGGACGCTTTCGATCGAACGCCCCTGCCGATCCACATCGTCTATCCGCGGCAGGGTCAGCTCGCGCTCAAGGTGCGGTCCTTCGTCGACTGGGCTTTACCCCGCCTTCGCGCGGCCTTCGGCCGAGGCGTCGCAGGCTAGTTCGCGAACGCAGCCCGAACCTCTTCGATGATCCGTTTCGGATCCTGCAGGTGCGGGAAGTGACCGACACCCGTCAGAATGTGGAACTCCGAGTTCGTGCGATCAGCAAACTCCCTGCCCATCTCCGAACTGATGTACACGTCTTTTTCGCCCCAGATTACCTTCACAGGGATCTTGAGCTTGGTGATGTTGGCCTCGAGATACTCTTGGTCGCGCGTGAAGTGGGAGTAGTAGGAGGCGAATGCGTCGACGCTTGTCAGACCGTCGCGCGTCCAGGACGCCTTCATGTCCGATTGCACCTCGGTCGGCATTTCGTATTGGGCTTCTGATGCGAGGCCGCGGCGATGCACGTTCTGCAGGATCTCGTCGCTGGTCTTGTTCATGTACGCACGCGTCGGCGTTGCCGTCGGCTCGGCTTTCAGGTTTTGCAGGCTTTCATACATGTATTGTGGCCGATTGAACGGCGCGAAGTCGCCGACGATGATCTTCTTCGCAAGGGTCGGCTCGTCGAGGGCCAGAAGGAGCGCCGGCAGGCCCCCGATATCCGAGGCGTAGATGACCAAATTCGATCGGTCGAGCCCCGAGGTGTCTATGTAGGCCTTGAGAATGTTGGCGTAATCCTTCGGAGAATAGGAAAACTGCATCGTGGAAGGGCGCGACGACTGACCATAGCCGGGCCAATCGAATGCATGCACATCGTATTCCTTGCTGAGCGTTTCAGCGATCCCCTTCCAGACGGCCAACGTCTCCGGAAACCCATGCAGGAACAGAACCGTGCCCTTGGAGGTAGCAGCGTCAGTATGCATGCGCCTGAGGGTTATGGTCTCGTCGATCGTGATGAAGCCGATCTTTGGGCCTGCGTGTACCGATGCGGCCGATGCCATTGCCACGGATGCGGTTGCTGCGAAGTTCCTGAACGATGGGAAGACCATGTCGTGCGTCCTTCTGGTCAAATCTTGAACTGACGACAAGATCGGACATAGAGCGGGCCGCTGGCAGATGGATTTTTCGAGAGGCACCCTCTTGAACCGGGCATACGCACAATGGCGACGTGATGGCCCGCCACAAGCCCAAGGGATCCCTCGGCAGCGATCCGCTATCGGCCCTGCCGTTCAGGGACGACGACGCAATCGAGCCAAGAGGCACATGAGAGGATGGCTCTCAGTTTCGCTGAGTACCGGCTGCCCGGCTCCGTCCCTAGATTTGCGTTCATTCTCGGATCGCTTGTTTTCGACACGCGATTCCAACCGAACCAGCGAGACCAGAGAAATCGGTTCGCTATCAGAAGGAAGACCAGAATGAACGACATCACTGCCTCTCTGCGAAAGGAGCTGCCGGAAACGATCAGGGCACTCCCGGGCCACTCGACCGTCGGTACCAACGATCTCGATGCCGCTGCCGCGTACTACGACAAGCTGCTTGCAGTCTTTGGCATCGGCCGCGTGCTCGTACAGCCCGGACGCGCCATCTACTATGGGCACCGCACCCTCGAATTCGGTGTGACCAAGCCGTTCAATGGTGAAGCGGCAATCGCCGGCAACGGAAACATGATCGCCTTCGAAGCGCCCTCCCGCGCCCATGTCGATCTCGCCCATGCCACGGCATTGGAGGCAGGCGGTACCGACGAAGGTGCGCCCGGCCCAAGGGGGCCTGACGGTGGCGACCCGTACTGCGCCTATTTCCGCGATCCTGAAGGAAACAAGTTCCTCGTCTACCGTAAGGGTCCAGACGAGGCTTGACCACCAACAAAGCTCGGAGCCTTGCCGCCATCAGTAGGGCTCCGAACTGCGTCTGAATGTGCTCGCAGACTATCTAAAGTGTTCGCAAAGGAACTTGGAAAATGGGCTTGGAGAACAAGGCTGGGAACAGCCAGGTCACACGGCGTTCGTTTCTACTTTCGGGTGCTGCGATCGGCATGGCCGCTGCGGTGCTGCCGTCGAGCGTCGCTGCCGGTACGGTGAATGCGCCGATCAATAGCGACGAGATCCGGCCCTTCAAGGCCAGCGTTCCCGAGGCTGCACTCAACGATCTGGGACGCCGCCTTGCGGCGACGCGTTGGCCGGACAGTGCAACGGTCAAGGACCGCTCCCAGGGCGTCGAGCAGCAGAAGCTCAAGGAGCTCGTGGCGTACTGGCAGTCCTCCTATGATTGGCGCCGGGCGGAGCGAAGGCTCAATGCGTATCCCCAGTTCCTGACGCATATCGATGGGCTGGACATTCACTTCATCCACGTGCGTTCTCGTCATGAGAACGCACTTCCACTGATCATGACCCATGGTTGGCCCGGTTCTATCTTCGAGCTGCTGGATGTCATCGACCCACTGACAAACCCCACCGCTCATGGCGGTGAGGCTGACGATGCTTTCCATCTTGTCATCCCTTCAATTCCCGGCTTCGGCTTTTCGCAGAAACCGACCTCTACGGGCTGGGATGCGCGACGGATCGCCATTGCCTGGGACAGGCTGATGAAACGGCTCGGCTACGGCCACTATGTCTCGCAGGGCGGTGACTGGGGCGCGATCATCAGCGATGCTCTGGGGCGTCAGGCTCCGGACGGGCTGCTCGGTATCCACGTCAACAGGATCGAGGGCGCGACGACGCTGCCAGCGGACGCCGCGCAAGCGTTGAAGATCGGAGGGCCAGCTCCAGACACCCTGTCGGCCGACGAGAAGGAGATCTTCGACGAGGCTCGCGACTTCCTGAACAACGGTTTCGGTTACGCTGCGATCCTCAGCACGCGCCCGGAGACAATCGGCTACGGACTTTCAGACTCGCCGGTCGGTTTGGCCGCCTGGCTCTATGACAAGATCGCGGACTGGGTATTCACCCGGGGCAATCCGGAACAGGCTCTCAGCAGAGACTACATCCTGGACAACATCACCTTGTACTGGCTGACAAACACCGGCCCGTCGAGCGGGCGGATCTACTGGGAGAACCTTAAGGCAGGAGCGAAGCTCACCCCGGTCACAGTTCCGGTAGCTGTGACCGTGTTTCCGGGGGAGGTCTACAGGCCGCCGAAGAAATGGCTGTCAAAGGCCTACCCGAAGCTCGTGTACTATAATCGCACCTCGAAGGGCGGCCACTTTACTGCCTGGGAGGAACCCGAACTCTTTGCCGGGGAGATCAGGGCAGGCTTCAAGGCGATGCGCTAGATCCTAATCCCCCTTGGCCGCCAGCGACACCCAGCAGCCGTTTCTTGCAGCTACGTCGGTTGCCGTCGATCGGCATACGCCGTGTTCGCCATTTGACAGCGATGCGCAATTTCTCAGCGACTGGCCATGTGTTCGGAGCGCCGAGCGCATCGCCTGCAGGAAAGGACGATACCGCGATCTCCAGGATGCGCTGGCCGAAAGCGGCGCAGCGCATCCTTGCTGACGGAAAGGCTATCAGGCCGAGTTCTCGGCCTTCTCCAGAAAGGCGAAGACTTCGTCTCGGTCGGGCATCGCCTGCCCAGAGCCCTTGCGTGTGACGGCGAGCGCGCCGTAGGCATTGGCGAGGCGGCAGCAGTCGGGGGCGGAAAGGCCCGTGACGCGGCCATGGATGTGGCCGGCGGCGAAGGCGTCGCCCGCGCCGATCGTATCTACCACCTGGACGGGGAACCACGGCGCGCTGTCCATGCTGCCGAGCTGATAGAGGCAGGATGCCGCTCCGCCGGATCCTTTCACCGCCACGCGACGGACGCCGCTCGCCAACAGCATTTCGATGAGTTCTTTCTCGTCCGCTTCTTTCGGCTGTTCCAGAAGGCCGGGGAGATCGACGCTGCCAAGCACGACCGTGTCGATCCGAGGAAGCAGCGCCCTTACTTGCGCAGCGATGCCCGCCACCACGCCGCCGGGAATGTCGAGGGTTATACAGATGCCCGCATCGTCGGCGAGGTCTATGGCGGCGAGGGCGGCTTCCGTCTGGCGCGGCTGGAGCAGGGCATAGCCGGAAAGGTGGAACAGCTGAGCGTCTGCAAAGGCTGCCGGATCGACGTCTGCGGCCGAAAGGCGTGCATTTGCGCCGCGATAGGCAAACATGGTGCGTTCGCCGACGGGGCTGACGGTGATGACGTTGATCTGAGTCGGTTCCTGCTCGTCGTGGCCGATCCAGCGTGTGGAGATGCCGGCGGCGGCAAGCTCGGACAATGCCTCGCGACCCCAGGAATCGACACCCACTCTGCCGATAAAGCGGCAATCGTGCCCGGCTTTGGCAAGCGCGATGGCTGTGTTCGTGGCCGAACCGCCAATCATCGCGGTCTGGCCGGTGGCGATCGCCTCGCCACCCTCGCCGGGATAGGTGGGGATGGCGAGCACGAGATCGATGTTGATATCGCCGAGAAGGACGATGGCGGCCATATCCCGCCTCAGAGATCTGCGTGCATGAGGGCGATGGCCTGGTCGACGTCGGCGATGATGTCGTTGATGTGCTCGATGCCGACCGAGAAACGCACGAGGCCGTCAACAACGCCCATAGCCTCGCGTTCCTGGCTCGGAATATCGAGGAAGGCCATGGTGGCGGGCACCTGCGTGGTGGTACGAAGGCCCCCGAGGCTGGCCGCGAAGGAGCAGAGCTGAAGGCGCTTCAGCAGCCGCACGCCACAGGCTTCGTCATCTACCTGGAAGGAGAGCATGGCACCGCCGCCGATGAGCTGTTCCGAGGCAGAGGCGTAATTCGGATGCGACGGCAGGCCGGGGTAGAAGACACGTTTGACGGCCGGATGCGCCTCGAGGTGTTTGGCGAGTGCCAGCGCGTTGGCGCACTGCTTTTCGAGCCGCAGCGCCAGTGTCTGCGCGCCGCGCAGCAACAGCCAGGCGTTGAAGGGCGACAGCGGCGCGCCGAGCTTGTTCAGCGTGTTCCAGCGCACGTCCTCCAGCCAATCCTTTGGCAGGATATCGGACTTCAGCGTAATGACGCCACCGACGGCATCATTGTGGCCGCCGATGAATTTCGTTGCGCTTTCAACGACGACGTCGACGCCGAAATCATGCGGGCGGCAGACGGCGGGGGAGGCAAAGGTGTTGTCGCAAATGACGACGATGCCGCGCGCGTGAGCGATCTCGACAAGTTTCCTGAGCGGTGGAACCTTCATCGTCGGGTTGGCGATGGCTTCGACATAGAGGACCTTCGTCTCGGGCGTGAAGGCGTTTTCGACGGCGCGCACGTCCGAGCAGTCCACGAGGCTGACCTTCAGGCCGAAATCCTGGGCGCGGTGGTCGAAGAATTCATGGGTGGAGGAATAGGTGGTGAGATCGGCCACGATGTGATCGCCGGCCTTCAGGATGCCGAAGAGGGCGTGTGAGATCGCGGCCATGCCGGAGGCTGTGGCAAGGCAGGCGGTTCCGCCGGTCAGCTGTGCGATATGCTCTTCGAGCTTGTATTCGGTCGGGTTGCCGCAGCGCGAATAGATGTTCACTTCCTTGCGCGCACCGGCGACGATCTGGTCATAGATATCGCCGCCATACTGGAAATTCGCCGACATGTAGATCGGGTAGCTGATCGACTGGGAATGCTCCTCCGGCTCGTAGAAAACGGCGCGGCTGGCAAATTCGAGGGCTTTGAAAGGCGTGTCGGACATAGGCATTTCTCCTGGAAAGATCATTCCTTCACGGCGCCGCCGATGAGCGCGGCCGTGATCTGGCGTTCGAAGAAGATGAAGAGGATGAGCGGTGCGATGGCGGCCATCAGGATTGCCGCGAGCATGACCGGATAGTTGGTGACATGTTCGCCGACGAAATCGGTAAGGCCAACCGGCAGCGTCTTGCGGGCGGGATTGTTGATGAAGACGACCGGGAACAGGAAGTCGTTCCACACCCAGATCATATTGACGATGCCGACCGTGAACATGGCGGGCCGGGCGATCGGCAGGGCGACGACGCGGAAGATCATCCATTCGGAAGCGCCGTCGACGCGACCGGCATCGAAGAGCTCACGCGGCAGCGTGTTGAAGAATGCCTGCATGATGAAGATCGAAACCGGTACGTTGAAGGCGGCTGTCGGCAGGATGACGCCGAGATGTGTATCGAGCAGGCCTGCCGTCCGCAGCATCACCACCAGCGGCACCAGCGCGACATAGGCGGGAATGGCCATGGCTGCCGTCAGCGACAGCTCCACCGCTGGCATCCAGCGCGGACGATAGATGGCAAGCGCGTAGCCGGCGAGCGTCGACACCAGCACGGTGATGATCGTCGCGCCAGCCATGATGATGAGTGAGTTGACGGCGTAGCCACCGAGCGCGCCGCCGCTCCAGGCGCCGCTATAGGCATCGAAATTGAGGCTCGTCGGCAAGGACCAGACGGAGCGCATAAACTCCTTGTTGGTCTTGAACGTGCTGTAGATCATCCAGACGAAGGGGAAGATCACCATCAGGACATGCAGCGTGAGCAGGATGAGCACGACCGTGCTCGTGCGGTTCCAGCGGCGGACGGCGCTCATGCGTCCCCCTTGCGGCGCAGGAAGCGGAAGACGACCCAGGCGGCAAGCGCTGTCAACGCCATCTGTACGAAGCCAATGGTCGCTGCATAGCCCATCTGGAAGCTGCCGAAACCCATCTTGTAGAGATAGGTGGAGACGACCTCGCTGGCATGGCTGGGGCCACCATTGGTCAGGACAAAGACCAGCGAGAAGGTCTTCAGCGAGCCGATGATGGCGAGAAGCGAGTTGGCGCGCACGGCGTCCCAGACCATGGGCACGGTTATCGAGAAGAACTTGCGGAAATCGCCCGCGCCATCAAGTTCGGCGGCCTCGTAGACGCTTTCCGGCACGCTGCGCACGGCGGCGGTGAAGAGCAGCACGTAGAGGCCGAGGTAAGTGAAGCTCATAACCACGACGACGGCGAGGAACGCTGTTTCGGATTCGCCCAGCCAGCCGCGCTTCAAGCTGTCGAGGCCGACGGCCTTCAGCGCGGCGTTCACCAGCCCGAAATAGGGGTTGTACATGAAGCGCCAGAGCAGGCCGATGCAGATCTCGCTGACCATGACGGGTACGAGATAGAAGAACAGGAAGATGCGGCTGAAGGCCGGGACGATGCGCACCAGGCAATAGGCGATGGCGAGCGCGAGAAAGACCTGGAAGACGATCGCGGAGAGGGCGACCAGGAGGTTGCGTCCGAGCGACGCCCAGAAGACGGGGTCGGCGGCAAGCTTCAGGAAGTTGCCAGCGCCGACGAAGATGGGATCGGACGCTCCATCCCATTCGAACATCGACAGCCAGCCGGCGTAGACCACCGGATAGGCGATGAAAGCGCAGACGAAGATCAGAGCCGGCGCCAGGAAGAGCAGCGTCGCCCGATTGTGTCTTTTCGCTAGGCCGATGTCCGTGCTCATGATCCCGCCGGCGTCTGGAAATGCGCGCAGCCGCCGGAAGGCCGGCGGCTGCGGTTTCGGAAGATTTACTTGTTGTCCTTCAGCGCGCCCTCGAGGCGCTTGGCGGCGTCAGCCGGCGTCACGGAGCCATCCAGTGCGCCCTGCAGGGCCGTGTAATAGGTGTTGGTGGCAGCGGGCGGCATGGCGGTGTCGTAGAAGGAATCGAGATGGCCGGCAGCATTCATCAGGTCGTTGCTGATACCGTAGAGCACGGGGCCAGCGGCCGCTTCCGTGGTGGCGCCCTTGACGGTCACCATCGTCTTGCGCAACTCCACATACTTGGTCATCACCTCGGGCGAGGAGAGGAACTTCAGGAGCGTCACGGCGTCGGCCTTGTTCTCGGCCTTTTCCGAAATTCCGAAGGAGGCCGCGACGCCGGCCAGCACGTCGGTCTGGTCGCCGGCCCCGCCCGCGACGGTCGGGAAGGCGAAGTAGCCGAGATCGAAGCCTTCGGGCGCGTCGGCGGACGCGCCGATCTGCCAGGTGCCGTTGAGCAGTATCGCCGCCTGACCGTTCAGGAAGAGCATGTTTGCCTCCTGGTCGCTCATGCCGTTGAAGCCGGTTGGGAAATATTCATTCTTGGCGATCTCGGCGACCTTTTCGAAGGCCTTTTCACCTTCCGGACCGAGCGTGGCGTTCGCGTCGCCATTGACGAGGGAGGCGACGACGCCAGAGCCCTTGAGCCGCATTTCCATGTACTGGAACCAGAAGGTCGCCGGCCAGGAATCCTTGTTGCCAAGTGCAAAGGGCACGATGCCGTCGGCCTTGATCTTCTCGGCAAGCGCCATCAGTTCGTCATAGGTCTTGGGGACCGTCCAGCCCTTTTCGGCAAACAGCGCCTTGTCGTACCAGAAGACGACGGAATCGACGTCGACGGGCACGGCATATGTTTGGCCGTCCTTGCTCGTCTGGGCGATGGCGCTCTCCAGGAAGCTTTCACGCCAGCCGTCCTTGGCCAGCTCCTGGTCGAGTGCGTACATCTGGCCGCCCTTGACGAAGGCGTTCAGGAAGCCGCCGGGCAGGGTATAGAACACGTCGGGCGGATTGCCGGAGGCCATCGCGGTGTTCAGCTTCGTCTTGTAGGCCGATTGTTCGGCGGCGACGACATCGAGCGTGATGTCGGGATGCTTCTTGGCGAAGGCGTCCAGGGCGAAGTTGATGAAATCGACCTTGTCCTGCTGTCCGGCATAGGCGTGCCAGAACGTAAGTTCGCCGGCCGTTGCCGGGAATGTCGTCAGCGCCAGGGATGCGCCTGCAATGAGAACAGTCTTCAGCTTCACGGTTTCCTCCCCAAAAAGCTTGTGCAGCACCTCCCGCTGCGTTGATGTAGTGATGCCACATCAAAAATCATGTGTCCATAGTGACACCACAACATGACCATGTTAGCTTCGTTTACGAAAGCGTTTGCCAGCGAGAGAACCGTTCATGAGTGTCGATCCGCGCGCTACCCCAGGTCCGGCCAGCAGCCGGTTGCGCAGCGTCCTGCCGAAGCTGTCGGATTCGGAGCGCCGCGTCGCTTTGTGGGTTCTCGAAAATGTCGAGGCGACGATCCGCAACTCCATGTCGGCGATCGCCCAGGCGACCGATGTCAGCGACACAACGGTTTTGCGCATGTGTCGTACAGCCGGTTTCGAAGGCTTTACTGACCTGAAATTCGCGCTGGCGCAGGAGCCGCGCGGTGGCCGTGCCGAGGCGGCGAGCGATCCGGAAGCGAGCGATCTCCATGCGGCGAACCGCCTCTTTCGCGCAGTGGCGCAGGCGATCAGCGATACGCAGGGCGTGCTCAACGAAGGGGCCTTTGCCAAGGCGCTCGATCTGATTGCAGGCGCACGACACATCGTCGTCGGCGGCGTCGGCGGGTCCGGCATCGTCGCGCAAGCCTTTTACCAGCGCTGCATCCGTCTTGGCCTGCGCTGCGATGCGCCGGTCGATTCACAGCTTCAGATCATGCATTCGGCACTGACCGGACCTGATGATCTCGTCGTCGCAATTTCCTATTCGGGAATAACCAGCGACCCGGTCCTCGTGCTGCAGGAAGCCAGGTCCCGCGGGGCGGCGACGCTCTGTATCACCGGCAACAGCGCATCGCCGCTGGCGCGCCTTGCCGATGTCGTGCTCGTCAGCGTTTCGCATGAGCAGGGTAGCGAGCCGATGGCCGCCCAGATCGCGCAGATGGCGCTGATCGACGCGCTTTATTCGGCGCTTGTGGCGCGCAATGCCGAACGGGCGCAACTCACCGAAGAGCGGATGGTCAACGCCATCCTGCCAAAATCCATCTAGTACTCAGACACAGGTAGTGCCGTGAAAGTCCAGATCTATACCATGCAGACCGTTTCCGAGGCCCTCGCCGCTGCCGCTGCGGGCGTCGACTATCTCGGCCTGACCCCGTCCAATCGTGGCCTGCCAGGGGAGATCGACTTTGCAACGGCCCGCGAGATCGCGGATGCGCTCAAGGGCAAGGCGCAGCGGGTTGCTCTGTCGGTTGAAAGCGACCTCGACGCCATTGCCGACATGGTTGCCGCGGTCCAGCCGGACGTGCTGCATCTTTGCGGCAATATCTCGCTGGTGACGCCAGAGCAGGTGAGGGTGCTGCGCGAGAGGCTCCTGCCGCTCTATCCGCAACTGCGTGTCCTGCAGGCCATTCCGATGACGGGGCCGCAGGCGCTCGACCATGCGGCTGCCTTCGAGCCCTATTCGGACATTTTCATTCTCGATTCGGTTGCGGCCCATATCGGCGGCATCGGCGCGGCGGGTGTCACGCATGACTGGTCGCTGAGCCGCGAAATCGTCAAGCGCAGCAAGCTGCCGGTGATCCTTGCCGGCGGCCTCGGCCCGGACAACGTCGCGGCAGCCATCGCCGCGGTGCAGCCCTGGGCGGTGGATTCGCTGACGCATACCAACAAGCCGCTGCCGGAAGGCGGCTTCCGCAAGGACATCGACAAGATCGCCGCCTTCGTGAAAGCGGCAAGGGCGGCTTAAGCACGCTGGGAGGGGCGAGCACGTCGCGCCGCCCTTCCGCCCGCGTCTTTCCGTCCAGCCTCAGGCTATGCTTGCCCGCATGGGCCAGGCGGCGCCAGTGCGGGTAAAGGAATCCGCGGCTTCCATGATGGCCTGCGTGTCGATGCCGAAATGGGCATAGAGATCGGCGATCGTGCCGGTCTGGCCGAAATGCTCGACGCCGAGCGATATCGTGCGATGCCCCTCCACCGAGCCCAGCCAGCCGAGCGTCGCCGGATGCCCGTCCGTGACGGTGATGAGGTTTGCCGTTTGTGGCACGGTGCCCAGCAGCGCCTCGACATGGCTCCGGGCCGCTCCGTTGCCGTGGCGGCGGGCGCGTTGTGCCGCGGTCCAGCCGGCATTCAGCCGGTCGGCCGAGGTGACGGCGAGGACTGCGATGTCGCCGTGGCGCTCGGCAAGCCGCCCGGCGGCCATCAGCACTTCCGGCGCGATACACCCCTGATAGGCGAGCACGATACGGGTGCGGGCGGATGGCGCGCGCAGCCAGTAGGCGCCGTCGATGACTCCTTGCCGGAAGATGGGATCTTCACGCCGGAGTGCGATCTGCTCCAGCGGTCGTGTCGTCAGGCGCAGATAGACTGAGCCGCCGGTCTGATCACGCAGCCAGGTGCGTGTGTCATGCGTCCCATCGCCGTCGCGCTGCATATAGTCGAAGGACCAGTCCATGATGACGGAGAGTTCGTCGAGGAAGGCGGGCTCGAAGCTTGCAAGACCATCCTGGCTCATGCCGATGAGCTGCGAGCCGATCGACTGATGCGCGCCACCCTCCGGCGCCAGCGTCACACCCGAGGGCGTGCCGACGATCATGAACCGCGCATCCTGATAGCAGGCGTAATTCAATGCATCGAGGCCGCGGGCGACGAAGGGATCGTAGACGGTGCCGATGGGGATGAGCCGCTCGCCGAACAGCGAATGGGAAAGGCCCGCGGCGCCGAGCAACAGGAAGAGGTTCATTTCGGCAATGCCAAGTTCGATATGCTGGCCGGATGGGCCGAACTCCCATTTCTGCGCCGAGGGCACCCGCTCGTCGCGGAACGTATCGGCGAGCTTTTCACGGGCGAACAGGCCGCGGCGGTTGACCCAGGGGCCGAGATTGGTCGAGACGGTGACGTCGGGCGCTGTGGTAACGATGCGGGCGGACAGCGCGTCATCCCGCTTGGCAAGGGCATCGAGGATCTTGCCGAAGCCGGCCTGAGTCGACAGTTCACGATCGTCTAGGAAGACAGGACCTGCCGAGGCCACGGCAGGCGAGGTGAAGCGCCGGGCACCCTCGGCGAAGAACGGTACGGTCTTCAGGAAATCCTTGACCGGAGCCGGCGAGGGGATCGCGCTGAACGTCGCCCATTCCGTGCCAGGCTTGACGCCGATGCGTGTCTGGAACGCTTCCATCTGCGCCTTGGTCATCAGGCCGGCATGGTTGTCCTTGTGGCCGGCGAGCGGCGTGCCCCACCCCTTGATCGTATAGGCGAGAAAGACGGTCGGCCGGTCATGGTCGATGCTTTCGAAGGTACGGATCAGTGTTTCCAGACAATGGCCGCCGAGATTGTTCATCAGGTCGGAAAGCGCGTCGTCGCTGCGAGCGGCGAGAAGGTCAGCGACGCCCGGTTCGCCGCCGATCTCGTCGGCCAGCCGTTTGCGCCAGGCAGCGCCCCCCTGAAAGGTCAGCGCCGAATAGAGCTGGTTGGGACAGCGGTCGATCCAGCCTCGCAGCGCTTCGCCGCCGGGTTCGCGGAAGGCGGCCTCCTGTAGCGCGCCGTATTTCAGCACCTTCACATCCCAGCCAAAGGCGGTGAAGATGCCCTCGATGCGCTGCCAAAGCCCCTCGCGCACGACGCCGTCGAGGCTCTGTCTGTTATAGTCGATCACCCACCAGGTATTGCGCAGGTCGTGTTTCCAGCCTTCCTGCAGGCATTCGTAGATGTTGCCTTCGTCGAGCTCCGCGTCGCCGACCAGCGCGATCATCCGGCCTTGCGGACGCTTCGACCAGTCCTTGGCGGCGATATAGTCCTGAATGATCGAGGCGAAGGCGGTGATGGCGACGCCGAGGCCGACGGAGCCCGTGGAAAAATCGACGTCGTCGATGTCTTTGGTGCGGCTTGGATAGGATTGCGCGCCGCCAAAGCCGCGGAAATTCTCCAGCTTCTCCCTGGTCTGGTTGCCCATGACATACTGGATGCCATGGAAGACCGGCGAGGCATGCGGTTTTACCGCCACGCGGTCTTCCGGCCGCAGCACATGGAAATAGAGTGCCGTCAGGATCGAGGCGAGCGACGCCGAGGAGGCCTGATGCCCGCCGACCTTCACCTCGCCCTTCTCGCGCAGGTGATTGGCGTTGTGGATCATCCAGCAGGCGTGCCACAGGACCTGCCGCTCCAGGCTTTTGAGATGCGCCAAGCGTTCGGGCGTCAAAGCCGGTTCCGTCATGAATATCCTCCCTCATGCTCCAATCGACAGGCTAGCCCGGCCCTGTCGGCAAATCTGACCTAAGTTGACGGATTTTTCTCGAAATGCGAAAGATCTAACCTCTAGGGTGGAATTCTCAGGTCAATCATGTCTCAGTCGAAACCTTCTCTGGATTCCGCCACCATCCGTATCCTTGATCTCCTTCAGCAAAACGCCGAACGGAGTATTTCGGAACTGGCGGAAGCGACCGGCCTTTCCGCCTCTCCCTGTTGGCGGCGCGTCAATGATCTCAAGGAAAGCGGCGTCATCAAGGGCACGGTGGCGCTGGTCGATGCCCCCTCGCTTGGCCTTGCGGTCAACGTCTTCGTGCAGGTCTCGCTGAAGCAGCAGGACCGACAATCCCTCGACATCTTCAACGCGGCGATCCGCACCAAACCGGAAATCGTCGAGTGCTATCTGATGACCGGCGAGGCGGATTACATGTTGCGCGTCGTCGTCGAGGACCTTGCGAAATTCCAGGCGCTGGTCGTCGATTTCCTGACGCTCATTCCCGGTGTCGCCAATATCCGGTCCAGCTTTGCACTGAGCCAGATCAAGTACACGACGGCGCTACCGACCGAGCATCTCAAGGGCAAGAGTGCTTGAGATCCGATTTGCTTGATGCCTTTTGGCGCGCGAGGCCGAGCCGTCGATCCCCCGTATTGAGCCGGACAGACACCGTTCGCCGTAGTCTTCCACGCGACCCTTCCGCTGCGCATCTCGTCAACAAGCGCGTCCTGTTGGTCTAGGAGGGTTTGTGCGCTTGGAAGGAGCTCTTTTCTGGCGGCGCTCGGGTTGAACAGCTTCCGCACGATGCGCGATGCCGCCATTCACGCCACCATTAAATGGCAATAGCGTTTGCGGCCTCGCTCTTTTGGCTCCGGCAGAACGCCGCAAAGTCCTTCAGGAATTTCTCCGCCGCGGGTCGATTTGCCGATGTCATGAGGCTTTCTCTGATTGAATCAGGCGTCTGCTTCATCACCGGAAGCCGAAAGAAGATACTCTCCGAGAAATTTGAGCTTACGGTCGAAAGCACCGTTCGCAGCGCTGCCAGCATGTCCTCGCCTCTGTGTGAAGCGTGGACGAGGGCTATCGGTTTTCCGATCACCGCCTCACCGGAGACAAGCCAGTCGATCGCGTTTTTAAGGCCGCCGGGAATGCTGCGAACATATTCAGGGCTGGAAATGATCAGCCCATCACTCACGGAAATTTTCTCGATGAACCGGATGACGCTATCTGGGGTATGCAGGCCCTCAAGGTCAGGGGAAAAGACAGGGAACTCACCGATCCGGTCAAAGACATCAAGTTCTATATCGGCCGGTGCCAGGGCCTGGAAAGCCCTTAGCAAGGCCGTATTGGTGGATAGCTGACGCGTGCTGCCTGAAATCGCTAGTACCTTCATGCCCAAAGGATAGTGGAATATCGCTATCCGGCAAGCGGTCCACACCAGCGAGTTGCGTCCCAACCGAAAGGTGAGCCCGTGTTCAATTCGACTCACGAACCGTCGCTCTCGCTGCTGCCCGATTCTTGCGTGCAAAAATGCAAGCGCGCCTGCACGAAATCAGGCCAGCGATTGTGCGGCTACTGTCGCCTCAGCACGCTGCATCAACAGCACGAGATCTTGGTGACGTGCGGTGGCATCGTGTGAAACATCCGTCCATCTCGGATCCCAAGCGATCGTCTTCAGTTCGGCAATGACGGGCATAAACTGATCACGCATCTTCCTGGCGGCCTCCAAGTCGTCGGCGTGAAGGTTGCTGTTGATCAGTCCGAAATTGATCCTGATTGCCATTGTCTCGAGGTCTTTGATCATTCTCCTCAAGCCGGCAGCGACCTCCGCTTCGCTATCCTTGTCGCGCTGTGGGGGCGGGAACTGGACTATGTTAGTCATTTCCCTTTCCCTCGTTCGCAAGCGACACCGTCGCCATCGCGGTCGAGCCTCGGCGAATAGCCGGGGTGCGCCGTGATCCGCCACGTATCCTTGACTTCAGCGAATAAGGCGCTGTCTTTCGCGCCTGTGTCGGCGACCGTTGCCGCGATCGGCACGGCGCATGCCGCAGTTGTCTTGTTCATGGATCTCTCACTCGGCGGCGGCGCTTCGTCGGGCCTTTTTTAATGTTATGGCCGCGCGGATGTTGGCGCCGCCGATCGTTGGCGGTGATCTGTCATCAGCCTCAACGTCACGAGCTCCGGGCCAGGACTTACCTTCCGCACAACATATTTCTACAAGAGTTTTCGGCACGCCCTTACTTCGCCGCAGTGCCTGAATCACGAAAAGGGCTTGCCACCGCAAGAGCGCGATAACCGCTTCGGGAACCTTGGCAGCCAATGACAAAAGATTGGCAGCGGAAAACAAGTTCGGTCAGGTTGAATGCTGCGGGTACAAACATCTCGTCATCTTGCCGCACTGAAAGAACCGCGTGAAATTCTAAACTCCGAAGGGCTCTTACCTGTCCAGCGGCGGAATGCATGGGTAAATGAGCTTGGCTGGTGAAATCCAAGAAGCCACGCGATTTGCGAAGCTTGCAGGTGCTCTTCTTCCAAATAGCGCACCGCCAGATCCCGGCGCAGTTCATCGAGAATTTCCCCAAAGCTGAGTTCTTCGTCTGCCAGCCGTCGGGCCAAACTCCGCTCACTCAGCCCAAGCCGCCGCGCTACAGTCTTGGCCGTCGCCTCGGCATGTGGAAGGAGCGGGGCAACGGTGTTCTCGACAAGGGTACGCAACGTACTTGCGTTTGTGGCGCGGATCGAGATTGCATCCTCGCACATTTGCACCATGAGTTCGTTGAGAAATTGGTCGTCCCCGGCTAGTGGAAGATCCGCGGCTGCCGCGTCGAACTCCAGTTCGTCGGCATACGCGTCGAACTCAACATCACACCCCAACAGCTCGCGTATGTTTCGCAAATCGCCTGATCGGTGGTGAACAAAACTCACTCTCAGCGGCGCAAGGCTTTGACCGACGATCTCTCGGCAGAGTCGCAAGAGCACCAGTACAGTGAATTCAATCTGGTGGCGGTTCAATTGCCTCGGAGTGCCAGTGTAGCCAAACCCGATATGGCAATTCGGCACCCTTGCTATTTGAATAGTGAGCGCCTCGTTCGCCACGCGAGCGTATCGTTCAATCCGCAGGAGGGCATCGCCGAGCCGACTTGAGGAAGCCGCTGCGTAGAAAAGCACACCCATTTCACGAAGGTCGAAATCCTTCGCCAAGGTGAGACCGAGCCAGTCATCCCCACAGGCGCGCGAAACCTTGCCCAGGAACTTGATCTGGGAACTCGTGTTGATGCGTTTTCGATTGGCAAGATCAAGCCCAGACAAGCCACATTGCCGCAACAATGGCGCAGGATCTATTCCTCGTCTTGTAAGATATGCGAGAGCAAGACGCGCGCTTAGGCCTGCCGCCGTAGGGACACCCGCCAGGCTTCGACCGATTTTACCATCGCGATGAGTAGCCACCGTCTGCCTACAGCCAAACTCCCGACGGAACTATGATCCGCTTGGCAGCATGACGCAAGTGAGTGGCGGATCACGGGGGGCGCGACGAAGGTCCATCTGCTTGGAGCATATCGCGCGGCTTGCCGGCGATCGCTGCGGCCGTTTCGCGCTCTGGCCAATGCACACAAGCAGCCAGTCTTGATGCCGGCCTCTGTCGCGTTGTCGCGGTCCTCCCGGTTGAAAGGGTCCTCGGCGGCCTCATTTCCCGATCTGCCGTTGCGTTCGGGCGATCGCATCGGCCAGCCGGAGTAAGAGAGGCCTCATCCGATCTGCCGGAACGCCGGCATAGCCAAGAATGAGCGCATCCGCCTGACGAGTGGCGATTGTGTAGTCGGACAGCGGATAACATTGCAGCCCCGCATCGAACACTGCGCGGTGCGAGGCCCGGTCGTCTCTACCGTCCTCCAGCCAGGCGAGCGCGTTGAGCCCGCTTTCGGAGCAGTCGATGCGGGCAAGTCCGGCAAGAGCGTCCCGCCCGGCTTGGATGAAGGCCTCGCGGCGTTCGGCGTAAAGGCTGCGCATGCGGCGCAGATGGCTGGCAAAATGACCGCCGCCGATGAATTCGGCGAGCGCGAGCTGGGTTTCCACTGGCGCGCTGCGATGGATCAATCCCGAGAGCGTGCGAAAGGTCCCGACGAGTTGCGGCGGCAGGACGAGATAGCCGATGCGAATTCCCGGATAGAGCGCCTTGCTGAAGCTGCCTGCGTAGATTACCCGGTCGTTGCCGTCGATGGAGCGCATGGAAGGCAGTGGCGCGCCGTCGTAGCGGAATTCGCTGTCGTAGTCGTCCTCGATGATCCATGTATCGTTCGCGCGCGCCCATTCGAGCAGGGCAAGCCGGCGTGGCAGCGACAGGGTGATGCCGAGCGGATGGTGACGCGACGGCATGACGAAGGCGAGCCGCGCATCCGGATAGCGAGCCATGGCGCCTTCGACATCCATACCTTCGGCATCGACAGCGGCTGGACACAGCCGCAGTCCAAGTGTGCGGAACAGATTGCTGGTGGTCACAGGCCCCGGATCTTCGAACCATATCCCATCGCCAGGATCGGCAAGCGCCAGGGCTGCAAGCGTGAAAGCGGCATGTCCGCCGGGCGTAATGACGATCTGCTCGGGATCGCAAGGATCACGCCGATGCAGGGCAAGATATTCGGCGATCCTCTGCCGCAGAACCAGTTCGCCAGCAACGTCGCCGTAGCCCATGGCCACCGCCTTGCCACCGCGCGTTGCCGCGTTCCAGCATTTGCGCCAGACAGCGAAAGGAAAACGGTCGAGTGCCGGACGGTTGGGAAGGAAGGACCTGTCTTCCATCTGGCCGATATCGGCTGACATGAGGTGTGACAGGTCGCCGATGCGCGACAGCCGCGGCGGCGCAATTTCCCCGGCATCTCGCCGGATTTGCTTGGAGCGGTGTTTCGCCGATTGGCGCGGCAAGGCGGCCGACACGAAAGTACCGGCTCCCTGCCGTGCTTCCAGATAGCCCTCCGCCTTCAGGTTCTCGAGAACCCGCACCAAGGTTTGGCGCGACAACCCCAACTCCTCGGCAAGGATGCGACTTGCAGGGAGCCGTGTTCCCGAGCGCAGATGCCCTTTGAGGATCGCCATCCGCAATTGGTCCTGCACCTGGCGAAACTTCGGCAGGGCGATCGTGGCGTCGAGGCGAAGGAAAGGCAGGATCGGTCCTTCAAGCTGCTTGACCACCTGTGCATCTCCCTCAGATTGGTACAGTCAATTGCACCATAATGGACGTTTCTTCGTCGTCCAATTGTTACATGCTGTCCCTAAACGAAAACGCACCGACGCAGCCCTCAGCAGGACGCAGACAAGGTGCGGGGGAACCGGGACAGGCGCGCTGCCGACGACCGGATGCAAGGACAGAACAGCAGCTATCGCCCACGATCCGTCGTCGACGGTCAACAGGAGGAATTCATGAAGAAGCTCGTATCGCGCGCACTGAGCCGCGCCTTCGTCTCCACGCTCGCCTTGACGGCCGCGCTGCCGGGCATTGCCCGCGCCGATGCTGCGGAAGAGCTGGTCGCAGCCGCCACGAAGGAAGGTATGCTGACGGTCATCGCGCTGCCGCACGACTGGTGCAACTACGGCGAGGTCATCGCCGGCTTCAAGGCGAAATACCCGGGCATCGAAATCAACGAGCTGAACCCCGATGCCGGTACCGCCGACGAACTGGAAGCAATTCGGGCAAACAAGGGCAACATGGGCTCGCAGGCACCCGACGTCGTCGATCTCGGCTTGGCCTTCGCGCCGGCCGCCGCCAAGGAAGGCCTTCTCCAGCCCTACAAGGTGGCGACCTGGGACGAGATCCCGGCCAATATCAAGGACGAGAGCGGTTACTGGTACGGCGACTATTACGGCGTCATGGCTTTCGGCGTGAACAAGGACCTGCTGGAGGCCGCACCCGCTGACTGGTCGGATCTTTCGAAGTCGGAATACTCCGGCGCCGTCGCGCTCACCGGCGACCCGCGATCCTCGGCACAGGCGATCCTGGCGTTGATGTCGGCAGGCATCTCGCGCGGCGCCAAGCCTGGAACGGAATCGGGCGGCAAGGGCCTGGAACTCTTTGCGGAACTGAACAAGTCCGGCAATTTCGTGCCGGTGCTCGGCAAGGCCGGCACGATCGCACAGGGGCAAACGCCGATCGTCGCTGCCTGGGACTACAATCTGCTGGCCTGGCGCGATGCGTTGAAAGGCAATCCGCCGATGGACGTCGTCGTGCCGGCTAGCGGTGTCGTCGCCGGCGTCTACGTACAGGCGATCTCGGCCTATGCGCCGCATCCGAACGCCGCCAAACTCTGGATGGAATATCTCTACTCCGACGAGGGCCAGACCGGCTGGCTGAAGGGTTACTGCCACCCGGCACGCTTCAACGCCATGCTGAAGGCCGGCAAGTTCCCGCAGGAGCTGCTCGACAAGTTGCCGCCGGCTGAAGCCTACGAAAAGGCGATCTTCCCGACCGTCGACGAACTTTCCGCCAACAAGACCGCCGTGGTCGAGGGCTGGGACAAGGTGGTCGGCGCCAACGTGAAGTAAATCCCCCGGTCGGCGAGAGGCGCGTTCGTCACGACGCCTCTCGCCCGCCTCCGGCGAAACTTATTCCAGGGACAAATCCGATGACGACAAGCGTCGCATCCCTGCCGGCAGCGTTCAAGCCGCGGCAGGTACTCAGCTGGTTCGGGGTTGCCCCCTTCTTCCTCTTTGCCACGTTGTTCCTCATCCTGCCGACACTCAACATCGTGCTCGGCGCGTTCCGCAACGCCGAGGGGCAGGTGACACTGGAAAATCTTGGCAAGCTGCTTGCGCCCTCGATACGTTCGGCCTTCTGGATTTCGATCGAGCTCAGCCTGCTGACGGCGGCGCTTGGATGTCTCTTTGGCTTCCTGATCGCCGCCGCCATCACCGTCGGCGGCCTCCCGCGCCCACTGCGCAATGCAATCCTGACGTTCTCGGGCGTCGCCTCGAATTTTGCCGGCGTGCCGCTTGCCTTCGCCTTCATCGCGACACTCGGTCGCCTCGGCTTCGTGACAATGCTGCTGCGCCACTGGTTCGGCATCAATCTCTATGGCGCCGGCTTCAACATCGTCTCCTTCCTCGGCCTGGCGCTCACCTACCTCTACTTCCAGATTCCGCTGATGGTGTTGATCATTACGCCCGCGCTGGAGGGACTGCGTCGCGAATGGCGCGAGGCGGCCGAAAGTCTCGGCGCGAATGGTTTTCAATACTGGCGACTGGTGGCGTTACCGGTGCTGTGGCCCTCGCTGCTCGGTACGCTGGCGCTGCTTTTCGCGAATGCTTTCGGAGCGGTTGCGACGGCCATTGCGCTTACCGGCTCGTCGCTCTCGATCGCACCCATCGTTCTCTTCGCGCAGATCCGTGGCGACGTGCTCAACGACCCGCATCTGGGTTATGCCATCGCCTTTGCCATGATCCTGCTGACCGCCATTGCAAATGCAATCTACATCTTCTTGCGCATGCGCGCGGAAAGGTGGGTCAAATGACCGAGAGGCGCCTCTGGTCCTGGCTCGCCGTCGCTATGGGTGGGCTCTATTTCCTGCTTCCGCTCGTCGGCATGTTCGATTTTTCCATGCGCATGCAACGCGATGGCTACAGCTTCGAAGCCTACCGTGTCGTTCTGGCCGACCCGCAGTTCCAGCAGACTTTCGGCTATTCGGTGGTGTTGGCACTGTTGACGATCGTGCTCGGGATACTGATCGTGGTTCCGACCGCCTATTTCGTGCGACTGCGCTTTCCCGGGCTGCGACCGATCGTCGAGTTCCTGACGCTGCTGCCACTGGTCATTCCGCCGATCGTCATAGTCTTCGGCTACATCCGTATCTACAATACGTCCTCGGTCCTGCCGATGACGGGAAGCTGGTGGGGTACCAATCTCCTGCTTCTGTTCGGCTATGCGACGCTGTCGCTGCCCTACATGTATCGCTCCGTGGATACGGGTCTTCGCACCATCGATATCGCTAGCCTCACGGAAGCGGCACAGAGCCTTGGGGCCGGCTGGGCGCGCATTCTCGCCATCGTCATCCTGCCGAACGTCTTCGTCTCGGTTCTGTCCGGAGCCTTCCTCACCTTCGCGATCGTCATCGGCGAATATGTCTTTGCCGCCTTGCTCAATGTCGGCTCCTTCGGTCCCTACATGGTCTGGATGGGCGGCAACCGAGCCTATGAACCATCGGCGCTCGCGGTGGTCGCCTTTGCCATCACCTGGGCCTGCATGGGGCTGATCCAGCTTTTCACCCGATTTTCCAAATTCTCCACCGTGAGGCGTTGATCATGGCCTTTCTCGACATCCTTCATCTGGAAAAATCCTTCGGTGCTCTGCGTGTCGTCAAGGATTTCAACCTCAAGATCGAGAAAGGCGAATTCGTCTCCTTCCTCGGGCCGTCCGGATGCGGCAAGACAACGGTTTTGCGCATGGTCGCCGGCTTCGAGACGCCGACATCAGGCGCCATTTGCATCGACGGCCGCGATGTGACCGGGCTGCCGGCCAACCGGCGCAATATCGGCATGGTTTTTCAGGCCTACGCGCTTTTCCCAAATTTAACGGTGGAGCAGAACATAGGCTTCGGCCTCAAGGTGGCGGGCGAGGGCAGGACTGCGATCCGCAACCGCGTCGGCGAGCTGCTGGACCTGATCGGCCTGCCACAACTCGGCAGCCGCTACCCCTTCCAGCTCTCCGGAGGGCAGCAGCAGCGTGTGGCTCTCGCCCGCGCACTCGCGCCGCGCCCGCAGGTGCTGCTGCTCGATGAGCCCCTTTCGGCGCTGGATGCCAAGATCCGCATCAGCCTGCGTGAAGAAATCCGCCGCATTCAGCGCGAGCTCGGCATCACCACCATCTTCGTGACGCACGATCAGGAAGAGGCGCTCTCGATGTCGGACCGCGTCGTCGTCATGCATCAGGGCGTCGCCGATCAGGTGGGCCCGCCGTTCGAGATCTACAATCGGCCGGCGACGCGGTTCGTGGCGCAGTTTGTCGGCACGCTGAACCTGGTTGACGCGGATCTGGTGGATGCGGCCTCTGGCCACATCCGACTGGGCGGGCGACCCGTGGTTCTGGACAGGGCGCTGCCCGGCCGGCCCGGGGAGCGCATCAGCCTGGCGGTTCGGCCGGAGACGGTGTCGCTGGGGCGTGGTGAGGGAAACATCGTCCTGGCAGGCCGCATCGCCGACGTGCATTTCCTCGGCTCGGTAATCCGCATCCGCGTAGCGGTTGGTAATCAGCTGCTTTCTCTCGATACGTTCAACCAGCCCGACCGGCCCCCGCCGGCCGTCGGCGCGCCCGTTGAGGTCAGCATCTCGGATCGCGATCTTCTGGTCCTTGCCGCTTAGAGGATGGAACAGTGCAATTCTAACGGAGGAACCCGCATCGTGACGGAAATGCCATGGGACTCTGAAGCGTCCCCCGACTGGCGGGAGAAAGTGACGGCGCTGCCTTTGGCAAGCCGCGTCCGGCTGGCCGCCCGGGCGCGCGCCGCGCCGCTCTTTGTCCATGCCTATGCCTTTCATCTCAATATGCGCTTCGGCGGCATGACGCCGCTGCATCTTGCGGATTTTGCTGCCGAAAAGCACGTTTCCGGCCTCAAGCTGCATGTCGACGACGGGGAACATGCCAGCCTCGGCCGCATGGACGACGACGCGCTCGCCGCTTTCTCCAAGCATCTGCAAGCGCACGGGCTGGAGTTCCATGTCGAGACCAGCACGACGGAGGAATGCGACCTTGCCGATGCCGTACGCATCGCGCTTGTCACGGGCGCGACCTCTCTACGCTGCTATCCGCGCTACGAGGGGCGGGTGTCGCAGATCATCGCCCGGACGATCGCCGATCTCCGACGTCTCGCTGCCTTCGATCCGCAAGGCCGGCTGCGCTATACGCTGGAGCAGCATGAGGACCTCAAATCGGAGGAACTCGTGCACATCATCAGGGCCGTCGCCAATCCGCGCCTCAGTCTGCTCTTCGACTTCGGCAATATGATCAACGCTTACGAATTGCCGATGCCGGCCCTCGCAATCCAGGCGCCATACGTCACCGAGGTTCATGTCAAGGACTGCCTCGTCGAGCCGGATCGCGGCGGCTGGGCGCATCTGGCTTGTATCTCGGGCGAGGGGCACCTACCGATGC